>NZ_JBJGYL010000007.1:0-204029 GCF_054049975.1 Geodermatophilus sp. SYSU D01119
CCGCGCCGGCCGCGGGCGCGGGGCGGGCGGGCGCGGGCGGCCCCACCCCCACCCCCCACCCCCCCGCGCCGCGGCCCCCCCCGCCGGGGGGCGCGCGCCCCCCCCCCCCCCCCGTCGAGGTCGTCCGGACGCCGCTTCCCCGACGGCGTCCGGACGACCTGCGACGAGCCTACGACGGGGTGCCGGGGGCGCTCACGTCGTCGTGCCCGGATCGTGACCTGCGCGTTCTCCCGGGGGCCCGCTCAGACGACCTGGTGCAGCCAGGTGGTCTGGCTGCCGTCGCCGGCGTAGCGGTAGACCTCGAGGTCGGCGTCCCAGGCCGCGCCGAGGAGCTGGTCGACGCCGTGGCGGAAGGCCTCCACCGACGTCGCGGTGGCCGCGAGGGTGCGCAGCTGCTGCTCGGTCACCACGAGGTCGCCGTTGGCGCTCGTCGGCGCGCGGTAGACCCCGTGCCCGGGCACGTAGGACATCCGCTCGCCGTCGTTGCCGGAGCTGGCCTCCTCGGTCACCTCGAAGCGCAGCATCGGCCACGCGCGCAGGGCGGCGACCAGCTTCGCGCCCGTCCCGGGGGCACCGGTCCAGGCGACCTCGGCACGGTAGGACCCGTGCGCCGCGGGCTGGTCGGCCCACGACAGGGAGACCGGCGCGCCGATGACGCGCTCGAGCGCCCACTCGACGTGCTGGCAGAGCGCCTTCGGGCAGGCGTGCACGAAGACCACACCCTGGGTAGACCGTTGCCGCACGAGGCACCTCCATCGACTCGATCGGTCTCGTCTTCCCCAACGGACGATCGGTTCGGTGACAGGCTGTGGTCGGCACGGGCGGACCAGGGGTACTGGGGACAGTGTGCACGATGGAGTGCCGGTCGCGCCAGTGCGGATGGGGCGGCTGGTGCAGGAGAGGTCCCGCACGCCGCTCGGGCCACGGAAGTGCTGGTCAGCGCCATAGCACGGACCAGTCGGAGGTGTCCAACCCGGACCCGGACCACCCTGACGCTACACCGGTCGGCTCGTCACGCCCCGTTGCCGCGCGGGGTGTCGCCCCACAGGGACGACGGAGTTCCGGTGACTCTCCGTGTCCGACGTGCGGGCGCGGCGGTCACCCTGCGAGATCGCCCACCCTGTCGCCGCCGGCCGCCTTGGCCCGGTACATCGCCCCGTCGGCGCGGTGCAGCACGCCCGCGACGTCGTCGCCGGGGCCGACGAGCGCCAGCCCGACGCTGGCTGTCACCCCGCATCCGGCGCCCGCCCCGGCGACGGCGGCGCGCAGCCGGTCGGCGAGGGCGGCGTCGTCGGCGGGCCCCGGGGAGCCGGCCAGGACGGCGAACTCGTCGCCGCCGAGCCGGGCCACCGTGTCGGTCTCGCGGACCGCGGCGCCCAGGGCAGCGGCCACCCGGCGCAGCACGACGTCGCCGGCCGCGTGCCCGTCGCGGTCGTTGACGCCCTTGAAGCCGTCGAGGTCGACGATGCAGACCACGGTCCGGCCGTCCCGGCCGGTGACAGCGCGCCCGAGCCGGTCGAGGAAGACCCGGCGGTTGGGGACGCCCGTGAGCGGGTCGGTGGTGGCCAGTGCCTCCTGGGTGCGCAGCAGCAGCACCTGCCGGTCCTGGGCGGCCCACTGGTTGGCCGACGACAGCGTGCAGATGAGCGTGACGGTGCCGAGGACGGTGGTGACGAGGAGAGTCTGCGGCCCGAGCGGCCCGTCGACGAGCGAGACGTACGCGGCGGTCATCAGCGCGCCGGTGAGGACCACGCCGGCCGGCGGGTAGGCCACCGCCATGAACACGAGGACGAGGAAGAACAGCACCGGCAGCGGGCTGTCGGCGCCGCCGTCGAAGGCGGCCGCGGTGGTGACGATCGCCGTCACCGCCACGTTCCACGCGTAGAACAGCAGCGGGCCGCGCAGGTCGCGGACGACGCGGTCCAGCGGCAGGAGCAGCACGAGCGGGGTCAGGAGGACGACGCCGCCGGCCAGCGCGAGCAGCACGGGGTGCCGGTGCCCGGGCGTCGGGGTGGTGAGCGTGTAGACCAGGCACGCCCAGCCGGCGATCTCGCTGAGCAGCACGCCGGTCTGCACGTGCCGCACCCAGAAGCGAGCGCGCTCGTCGTCCTCGGCCAGCGGCCGGTAGAGGCCGGCGGCGAGCCAGCCGGGGGTGCGGCGCGGCGGCACGGCGGGCGCCCCCGTGCGCGCCCGCCGTCCGTCCGCCACGACCGTCACGACGGGATCTACGGCCGGAACCGTTCCGTTCTGGAGCCGGGGCGGGCGGCTCTCCCCCGTCCGGGGTGCCGGCCGCACGGGCCGGGTAGGGGCCGGTCGTGACGGGTGCGGAGCGCGGACTGGCCGGCGCCGGCCGGGAGGTGGTCGGGCCGCTGGTGCTGGAGGCGTGGGACGCCTTCCTGGCGCAGGCGGAGGCGGTGGACCCCGCGCGGCCCAGCCGGCTGCCCGGGTGGCGGGCGCACGAGGTGTGCGTGCACCTGGGCGCCTGGCCCGACCACGAGGCGCTGGCCGACCTGACCGCCTCGGCGCGCGCCGGCGGGACCGGGACGCCGCCCGACGTCGACGCCACCAACGCCCGGGTGACGGCCGCCCACCACGACGCGTCCCGCGACGAGGTCCTCGCCGCGCTGCGCCGCAACCGCGAGGCCACCGTGCGGTACCTGGCCGACGCGCCGCCGGAGCTCGACCTCGCGCCGGCGGTGTCCACGGTGGGCCGGCTGCCGCTGCTGTCGGTGGTGCTCGGGCAGGCCTACGAGCTCGCCGTCCACGGCCTGGACCTCGCGGCGCTCGGCGCTCCCCCGGTCCCGCCGTCCGTGCTGCAGGCCGGGCTGGCCGCGCTCGCCGAGGTGACCGGGGCGCTCGCGGCGTCCTCGCGCATCCGCGGCGGCGCCTCGCTGCTGACGCCGGACGGCGGGTGGTCCTTCGCCGCCGACCCGCCCGGGTGGACGGTGCGCCGGGTCGACGGCGGGCGGCCGGCGGGCGCCGTCGTCGAGGCCGCCGCCGACGTGCTCCTCGAGGCGGCCTCCGGGCGCACCAACCCGGCGGCGGCCCTGGTGCGCCGCCGGCTCCGCGTGCGCGACCTGCCCGGGCTCATGCGACTGGCGCCGGTCGTGGAGTCGGCGCCGGGCATCCCGGGCGGGCCGATCCTCGCCCTGGCCGCCCGCACCGTCGGCGGCACGGGCGACCTGCTCGGCCGGCGGCGCGGCCGCCGCGGCTGAGGCCCCGCTCAGCAGCTGCCGAGCCGGACCCCGTGCGCGGCCAGCCACGGCACCGGGTTCACCCGGCTGGCGTAGAGGCCGCCCTGGTGCACCTCGAAGTGCAGGTGCGGGCCGGTGGACTGGCCGCGGTTGCCGACCTCGGCGATCTGCTCGCCGGCCCGGACGACCTGCCCGGCCGACACGCTGAAGCTGTTCACGTGCCCGTAGAGGGTGATCGAGCCGTCGTCGTGCTGGACGTAGACGGCGAGGCCGAAGCCGCTCGCGGGACCGGCCTGCAGGACGACGCCGGGCTCGGGCGCGTAGATGGGGGTGCCGATCGGCGCGGCGATGTCGACGCCGTAGTGCATGGTCCCCCAACGGGCGCCGTAGCAGGAGGTGACCCGGCCGGTCGTCGGGGCGATCCCGCCGCCGGCGGCCGTCGGCGCGGACTGCACGTCGACGGCGGCCTGCTGCGCGGCGGCCTGCTGGGCGGCGTAGGCGGCCTCGGCGTCGCGGACGCCGCGCAGGCGCAGCAGTTCGACCTCGGCAGCGCGCAGCTGCTCGTCGAGGCGGGCCTTCTCGGCGGCGCGGGCGTCGAGCTCGGCCTGCGCGCCGGCGAGGCGGGCGTCGGCGGCGGCCTGGGCCTCGGCCGCGGCGCGGGAGGCGGCGTCGCGCTCGGCCACGGCGGCGCGGGCGGCGGCCTCGGCCTCCGCCTCCTGGGTCTCGAGCAGCTCGAACTCCTCGAGGGTCTCCGAGCGCTGGGCGCCGAGGAGGTCGAGGGTGGCGGCCCGCTCGAGCACCTCACGGGGGCCCTCGCTGTCCAGCAGCACCGAGGCGGTCCCGCCGAGGTCCGGTCCCCCGCTGCCCATGTACGCCTCGCGGCCGAGCTCGACGACCTCGTCCTGCGCGAAGGCGACGGCGTCCCGCGCGGCCTGGAGCTCGGCGGCGGCGACGGCGGCCTGCTGCTGGGCGGCCTGCAGCTCGGCCTGGGCGACGAGCGCGGCGTCCGCGGCGGCCTCGGCCTCGACGGTCATCCGCTGCAGCTGCTCCTCGGCCGCGGTGACCTCGCCCTGGATCCGGGCCACCTCGGCGGCGAGGTCCCGCTCCGCGGCCTCCGCGGCGGCGACGTCGTCGTCGGGGTCGGCGTGCGCGACGGACGGTGCGGTGAGCAGCAGGCCCGCGGCGGCACCGGCGGCGAGCACGGCGCGGCGCAGGCGGGGGGTGCGGACGGTCCGGTGGTGCAGGGACGCCAAGACGGCGGGTCTCCGTTTCTCGCGACCGCCTCCCCGGGTCACCACGGCCCCCGGGAGGGGCGCGGCTCGTCCACGCTCCCCGTGCGTGGACGCGACCGAGCCGGGGCCTCGGAGAGGTCCCGGTCCCCCGGCGCGGAGGCCGGCGGTCAGGCGGGGTCCGGCCGGTGTCCTCGGGGATCGAGGAGCGGGAGGGCCCGGCAGGACCGCGGGCGAACGTACTACGGGTTCGGCAGGTCAGGTAACGAAACGGTCAAGGACCCGGCGCGGGTACTTGCGCTCTCAAGCGTGTGACCTGCGGGTCTGACGGGACGTGTGGGACGCCGCACGCTGCGCCACGGAGCGTCCCGTGGCCCGTCGCGGCGGTGTCGCGGCTCACAGGTCCGTCACAGGTGCCGCGGGCACCCTGGCGCGCCGGTACCCCTCGAGAGGCAGGAGCGACATGGACGGGACGGGCACGCCGCAGCAGGCACCGCCGATGCGCGCGGCCGACAGCGACCGGGCGGCCACGGTGCACCTGCTGCAGGACGCGGTGGCGCGGGGACTGCTGACGCCGGACGAGGGCAGCGACCGGATGGCGGCCGCGTTCGCGGCGGTGCACCTGCGCGACCTCGCGCCGCTGACGGCGGACCTGCCCGCGGCCGTGCCCGTGCGCGGCGGACCGCCGGGGTGGCGCCCGCTCGGCGTCATGGCGTGGGAGCAGCTGCGGGCGACGGTGGCCGGCGCGCGGTCCGGCGGCCCCGCGGCGGTGCGGGTGGCGATCGCCGCGGTGGTGGCGCTCGTCCTCCTGGTGACGCTGGGATCGCTCGTGGTGCAGGGCCTGGCCGACGGCCCCGACTGGGGTGGCCCCGGCTTCGGCGACCGCGGGTGGGACGGGCCCGGCCGGGACTGACCGCCCGGCCGGGCCGCGGGGCTCAGATGGTGCCGCTCGTCCCGTCGTCGGTTGTGCCGTCGTCGGTGCCGCCGGGGCCGGGCGGGGCGCCGGGGAGGCCGCCGCCGCCCGGGAGGCCCTGACCGCCGCCGGGCAGCGTGCCCGGGGTGCCGTCCTGGCCGGTGCCCGGCTGCACCACCGCCGTGCCGGCGTCCCCCGCGGTGGCCGAGCCGACGGCGTACCCGCCGGCGCCGCCGACCGCGAGCAGCGCGGCGGCGGCCGCACCGACCGCGGCGCGCTTGCGCAGGCGCGGCGGCAGCGCCCGGCGGGGGCGCCTGGCGGTCGGCGGGGGCGCCGCGGGTGCGGCGGTCGCCGGCGTCGGCAGCTCGGCGGTGGCCGACCGCGCGCCGGAGGGGTGCTCGGGGTGCCAGGCCGGCGGCTCCCAGCGGTGGCCATCGGGATTCTGCTGGTCGTTCACGGTGCTCCTCGTGGTCCGGGGGGCACCGACGCTCGCGGACGTCGCTGGACCGCAGCCGGGGCGGCGCTGTGGGTCCACTGAGAGGCGCGCGGGCGTCTGGCAGGCTGGGCGGCACACGTCGGGGGCGGTAGCTCAGCCGGTCAGAGCATGGGACTCATAATCCCTGGGTCGTGGGTTCGAGCCCCACCCGCCCCACGCAGGGAGATGACAGCTCACGCGCGGCTCGCGGCGACGCTGCGGGCCTGCCCCTCGTGGATGGCGCTCACCCACTCCCAGCCCGGCTCGGGTGAGAGGAGCCGCGGGTCGTCGGGATCGCGGCCGTCGCGCAACGCGTGCACGTAGGCCCGGTCCAGGTCGAGGCGGGCGCGCGCCTGGCCGGCCCCGCCGACGGACCCGTGCCCGGGGACGACGACGTCGACCTCGCCGGCCAGCGCGTCGAGCACGTCCAGCCCGGCGAGGTAGCCCTCGACCGGGTCGAGGTCGCCCGGCTGGTCGAGCATCGGGACGAACACGTCGGAGAGCATGTCGCCGGCCACGAGGACCCCGCCCTCCTCGACCAGCAGCGCCGCGTGCCCCGGGGAGTGGGCGGGGTGCTCGACGACCCGTACACGGGGCCCGTCCCACGGCACCTCCGCGGCTCCGGCGGGCAGCCCGGTGACGAGGCCGAACAGGTCCAGCGACACCTCGCCGGCGATCTCCTCCGGCAGCCCCTCGGCCTCGCGGGCCTCCCACCCCGCCTCCGCGCGCACCGCCCGCAGCACCTCCGCGCACCGGGCCGTCCCGTAGCGGGGCGCCTCGCCGAGCGACGGGTGCCACAGCACGTGGTCCCAGTCCGGATGGGTCGAGAAGCCGGCCACGACGCGCTGTCCGGCCGCGGACAGGTCGGCGGCGAGGCAGGCCATCTCGGCGTCGGTGATCCCGGCATCGACCACCAGGACGCCCGACGGGCCCTCCACCACCACGGTGTTGTTCCGCAGCAGCTCGCTCCGGTGGACCAGGACGCCGTCGGCCACCCGGGTCAGCACGGCGCGGCCTGCGCGACGAGGCGGTCGAGGACGACGGCGTCGTCCGTGCGGTCCGGAGGCGGCTCGTCCGAGGGTGCGTCCTCACGGGCGGCGGCGTACGCCGCGCTCAGCCGGCGGTAGGCGGGGCTGGCCAGCGCGGCCAGGACCACGACGAGACCGATGAGCCCGGTGACGACGAAGACGAGGGCGATGCCGCGGTCGGCGCCGGTGCCGAACCAGTCGCCGATCGCCCGCGCGCCGGCGCCGTCGGTCATGAACGGGATGACGACGAACTGGGTGAACGGCGCCATGAGGAAGGCGGTCAGCGGCGAGGCCGCCTGCTCGACGCTCTGGGCGAAGCCGAACACCCGGCCCTGCCGCTCGAAGGGCACCACCCGCTGCAGCACCGTCTGCTCGGCCGCCTCGGCGAAGGGCATGACGGTCATGAAGACGGCCATCGCGACGGTCAGCGTGAGCACCGAGGAGACCAGCGGGAACAGCATCGTGACGGCCCACATGGCCGCGTTGACCAGCAGCAGCACCCGGATCGGTCGGCTGCCCAGGCCGGTGCGGGCCACCAGCAGCCCGCCGACGATCATCAGCGCCGACAGCCCGCCCCACAGCAGACCCCACGCCTGCACCGACATCAGCGACAGGCCGTAGGGGTCCATCAGCGCCATGAAGGCGCCGCCGAGGAAGTTGTTGAAGCAGCTGAACAGGATCAGCGGCAGCAGGCCCGGCACGCCGCGGACCAGGCGGAGCGTGCCGCGCAGGTCCACCCCGGCGCCGGCGCCGTCCCCACCGGCGGCGGAGGCCGCCGGCCGGTCCTCCGGGACCCGCACGAGGGCGAGGTGGCCGATCGAGAGCACCAGGACGGTGAGGGTGAGCGCGAGGACGGCGACCATGCCGCCGAAGGCCACGAGCAGGCCGCTGATCACCGAGGTGACCAGCATGGACAGCCCGGACGCCGACCCGGCCAGCCCGTTGGCCCGGTCGCGCCGGTCCTCGGGGACGAGCAGCGTCACCAGCGTCGGCAGCGCGATCATCCGCGGGTTGCCGGCGATGACGCCGAGCATCAGCAGGACGACGAAGCACCACAGCGGCAGGCTGCCCGCCGTCGTGAAGGACTCCGCCGGCGTCAGCAGGTGGACGGCGAGCGCCAGCGCGTAGAGCACGGTCGACGCCGCGGCCGAGGCCTGCAGGACGGCGTGCTTGCGGTGGTGGTCGACGAGGCTGCCGAACCAGATCCCGGTGCCCGCGGTGGCCACCAGGAAGATGCCGGCGATCATCCCGGTGGCGAACACCGAGCCGGTCTCGAGGAACACCCAGAAGGTGACCGCGAACCAGACGGTGTAGTTCACCACCGACACCAGCAGGTTGTTGACCAGCAGGTGCGCGAACACCCGCTCGGGTCCCGAGCGCAGGTCCAGTGCGGGTGCGCGGTCGCTCACGGTGTCCTCCTGTGGTCGGCACCGGGGTCCGCGGGCGGCTCCGGTGCGGTCTACGGGTACAGACCGCGGGAGCGGCGCCGACTCATCGGTCCGGTCAGCGGACGACGCGGTGGCGGAGGTAGACGACGCCCGACTCGAAGGTGCGCGTGTCGACGAGCTCGAGGTCCACGCGCCGGGCGTGGTGGTCGAAGAACGGCAGGCCACCGCCGACCAGCACGGGGAAGACGCGGATGCGGTAGTCGTCGATCAGCCCCAGGTCGGCCACCTGCGCCGCGAGCGTGGCGCCGCCGATGGCGATGTCGCCGTCGCCCGGCTCCGACCGCAGCCGCTCGATCTCCTCCGCCAGGCTGCCGGTGGCGAGGCGGGCGGCGCCCCGGACGGAGGTCAGCGTCCGGGAGAAGACGACCTTGGGCAGCGGGTTCCAGAGGCGGGTCCACTCGCGCTGCGCGTCGTCGAGACCGGGGTCCTGCGCGGCGTCCTCCCAGTACAGCATCGTCTCGTAGAGCCGCCGCCCCATCAGGTGGACGCCGACGTCCTGGATCTCCTCGATGGAGAACCGGAAGATCTCGTCGCTGAACCCCGGCCAGGCGAAGTCGCCGTCGGGCCCGGCGACGTAGCCGTCGAGCGACATGCCCATCGAGTAGGTGACGCGGCGCATGAACGGTCCTCCCTGACGACGTGCGCCGATCGTGGCAGAAGCGGCGTTCCGGCCGGATCGGCGCGGGCGGTGCGACCGTCCCGCCGCCCGGACCCGGACGGCGGCACCGACAGGGAGGCACCGTGGCCCAGAGGAGCGGCGGGGAGGAGTGACCGGCCGCGGCGGGGTCAGCCGGGCCGGCGGGCGGTGACCGCCACCTGCGGGTGCCCCGACGCGTCGGCCGGCAGCCGCAGCTCCGCCACCGGCTCGAGGCCGGCGTCGGCGAGCATCGCGGTCACCTGCCCGGGCAGCCACAGGTGCGTCGTCCAGGTCACCGGCACCCCGCCGTAGGCCCGGGTGCGCACCAGGTCGCCCTCCCCCACGTGCGTGCCGACGAGCACCTGCCCGCCCGGCACGAGTGCCTCGGCGAAGGCCCGGAGGACGGCGGGCAGCACGTCGCGCGGCAGGTTGAACAGCGACCACCAGCCGAGGACGCCGCCCAGCGACGCGTCGGCCAGACCGAGATCGGTGGCCGAGGCGACGTCGAACCGCAGGCCGGGGTGCAGCCGCCGCGCCTGCGCCACCATCCCCGGCGACAGGTCCACGCCCGCGACGTCCACGCCCAGCCCGGCCAGGTGTGCGGTGACGGAGCCGGGCCCGCAGCCGACGTCGAGGACGGGGCCGCGCCCCCGCACGGTCTCGGCGAACGCGCCCAGCACGGCGCGCAGCCACGGGGAGGCGCCGAGCTCGCCGGCCCCCATCGCGACGTAGCTCGCTGCCACCCGGTCGTAGGAGGCGCGGACGTCGTCGAGGTCGGCGGGCGGCTCGATGCTGCGTTGCACGGCCGGGACCGTAGGCGCCCTCACCGACGGAGCTCGGCCCACCACCGGTCCCACACCCGCTCGGCCGCGCCGGTGAGCGGCCCGTCCTCTCCGAGCCGCGCGGCCACCACGGGCGGCGGCGTCCCGCCGCGGAAGCGCATGAGCCCGGCCCGGCAGGCCGCGTCCAGCTCGCCGGGCGCGGCGGCCAGCAGCTCGGCGCCGAGGCCGCCGAGGGTGACGACGTCGGGGTCGAGGGCGTTGACCAGCCCGGCGATCCCGCGGCCCAGCGCCGCGGCGACGGTGGCCACCGCGGCCCGCGCCGCGGCGTCGTCCCGGGCGAGCACCTGCCGGGCGTAGGTCACCGGGTCGCGCGGCTCGGGTGCGCCCAGCAGCCGGGCCAGCGCGCCGCCGTCGACCGCCGTGCCCCAGCACCCGCGGGCGCCGCAGGCGCAGCGGACCGCCGGGTCCCCCATCGGCAGGTGGCCGAACTCCCCGGCCGCGCCGCGGGCGCCGCCCAGCAGCCGGCCCGCCTCGACGACGGCGCCGCCCAGGCCCGCGTCGACCCGCAGGTGCAGCGCCAGCCGTGCGCCGACGGCGGCTCCGCGGCGGGACTCGGCCAGCGCGGCGAGGGTCGCGTCGTTGTCGGCCACGAGCACCCCGGCGTCGGGCCACACCGACCACAGGTCGACGCCGGTCCAGCCGAGGACGGTGGCGTCCAGCTCCCGCTCGTCCAGGACGATGCCGGGGCCGGCCAGCCCGAGCCCGCGCACCCGGTCGCCGAACTCCGCCCGCAGCTCCCCCACCGACCGGCGCAGCCGCGCGAGGACGGCGTCGGCCGGTTCGCCGCTGTGCCGCCCGGACCGACCGGCCACCGACGCGCCGCCGAGCTCGACGGCGTCGACCCGCCACGACTCGTGGGTGACGACGGCCGCCAGCACCAGCGGCCCCTCCGGGTGGGCGGTGAGCCGCCGGGTGGGCCGGCCGCGCCCGCCGGCGGGGACCACCGGGCCCTCGGCGAGCAGCCGCCCGGCCACCAGGCGGCCGACGACCTCGGCCGCCCCGCCGGTGCCGATGCCGAGCACCCGGCTGGCCTCGGCGCGGGTGAGGCCGGGCCGGGCGTGGACGGCGGCGAGCATCGCGACCGCCCGCTCGGGCAACGCACTCACCGTCCACCTCCCATTTTGCTCTGTTGCGGAGTCTAATGGGGAGGTGACTTCCGCCCCCGCGACGTCCGCGCCCGCTCGCCCGGACGGAGGAGCCCGCGTCCCGGTGGCGCTCGGGGTGCTGACGCTGGCCGTCTTCGCCGCCGTCACGGCCGAGATGCTGCCGGTCGGGCTGCTCCCGATGATCGCCCGCGACCTGGGCACCGGCGAGGACCGGGTGGGCCTGCTCGTCTCCGCCTATGCGGTGGTGGTCGCCGCGGCGTCGCTGCCGCTGACCGCGCTGCTGGCCCGGTGGTCGCGGCGCCGGGCGCTCACCGGCCTGCTGGTCACCTACGCGGTCGGCAACGCCGTCTTCGCCACCACCAGCGACTACGGGGTCGCCGTCGTCGCGCGCGTGCTCGCCGGGCTGGCGCACGCCGGCTTCTTCTCCGTGGCGGTCGGCGCCGCCGTCGCGCTGGTCCCCGCGGCGCGCGCCGGGCGGGCCACCGCGCTGGTGTTCGCGGGCGTGACCGTCGCCTTCACCGCGGGCGTCCCGGCCGGCACCGCGCTGGGGACGGCGGTCGGCTGGCGCTGGGCGTTCGCCGGCGTCGCCGCCCTGCTCCTGGCGCTGGCCGTGGTGGCGGCGACCCTGCTGCCGGCCGCCCCGCCGCCGGCCGCGACGTCGCCCGCGCCGCTGCGCGACGTGCTGCGCCGCCCCCCGGTGCAGCTGGCCGCCGCCCTGACGGTCGTCGTCATGCTCGGGCACTACACCGCGTTCACCTACGTCTCGCCGATCGTGCGCGCGGCCGGGATCGGCGAGGGCGGGGTCAGCCTGGTGCTGTTCGGCTACGGCGCCGCGGGGGCCGTGGGGCTCGCGCTGGCCGGCGCGCTCGCCGACCGGTTCCCCCGGCGCGCGCTGGCCGCCACCGTCGCGGTCGTCGCGCTCGCCCTCGCCGTCATCGGCGTGCTCGGCTCGTCGGCCGCCGTCACCGTCGTCGCGACGGTGGTCTGGGGCGTCGCCTACGGGGCGCTGCCCACCCTCACCCAGACGGCGGCCCGCAACGCCGCCCCCGACGCCGGCGACGCCGCCCCCGGCCTCACCAACGCGACGACGAACGTCGGCATCGCCGGCGGCGGGGCGCTCGGCGGCCTGCTCGTGGCCGACCCGGGCGCGGTGGCGCTCACCGGCGCGGCTCTCGCCGCGGCCGGTCTCGTCCTCGCCCTCGCGTCGGCGCGGCGCTGACCGCGGGTCACCGCGGAGGGGGCAGCACCTCGTCGAGCCACGCGTCGTACTCGTCGTCGGTCATCGGGCGGGCCCGCTCCAGCGCCTCCTCGAGCAGCGCCAACGGCGCGCCGGAGGTCGTCGTCACGCCGATCCACGTCGGGCCGTCGCGGGTGAGCAGCTCCCGCCACGTCCCGGCGGTGCGCAGCCACCGGTCCTCCCCGGCCGGGGTGCAGGAGCCGACCGGCTGGTAGCCCGCCGGCGTGAGGACCTCGCGAGCGGCGCACGGGTCGGCGACCGGCGCCCCGGTGCCGGGCGCTGGGCCGTCGCCGCGGGAGAGCCACAGCTCGGGCTCGAGGGCGCCGTCGGCCGGGCGGTACGGGGTCCGGACGAGGTCGCTGCCGGTGGCCTGCGGCGTCCCCTGCCGGAGGCCGTCGACGTCGGTGACCCACGGGTGCGCCGTCGTCCCGACCTCCGCGCGCACCCGCTCCTCCGCGTGCCGGCGGGAGGCGTCCACCACGGCGGGCACCGCGACGGCGGCGACCGCGACGGCGACCAGCCCCGCGGTCACCACCCGCACCGGCCCGCGCCACTGCAGCGCGGCCACCACCGCGTACGGCAGCCCGGCCGCGGCGTAGCGCAGGGGCACGGGCAGGACGGCGTCGAGGTCGGCGGCGATCGCGACGACGGCCAGCACGACCACGCCGAGTGTGCCGAGGACGCCCACCGCGACGCCCCGCCCGGCCGACCCCTCGGCCCGCGGGCCGGCAGCCCGGTCGAGCGCCACGGCCAGTGCCGACACCGCCGCCACGAGCACGCCGAGGACCGGCAGCAGCACCGGCCAGCCGCCGAACAGCGCGCCGACCACCAGCGGCGTCCCGGCGAGCGCCGTCCCGGCCCCGAGGACCGCCGCCAGGGCCACGTGCCGGAGCGCGTCCGACGGGCGGCGGCGCGACGCCGGGGCGGGGGTTGGCGGGGCGAGCACGCCGGGAGTGTGGCAGCCCCCGGTCCGGGGAGCCGGTCGCCACGGGCCCCCGGACTGCCGATGACGTTGCCGTGCGCAACCAGCGACCCACCGTCCTGATCACCGGCTGCTCCTCCGGCCTGGGCCTGGAGACCGCCGTCGAGTTGGCCGCGCGCGGCCGGCACGTCATCGCCTCGATGCGCGACCCCGGCAGGCGCGCCGCGCTCGACGCCCGCACCCGCGAGATCGGCCTCGACCCGCTCGACGTCGTCCAGCTCGACGTCACCGACGCCGGATCGGTGAGCCGCGCGGTGAAGGAGACCCTCGAGCTCACCGGCGGCCGGCTCGACGCGCTGGTCAACAACGCCGGCACCGCGTCCGGCGGCGCCTTCGAGGACACCGACGAGGCCGAGTGGCAGCGCGTCCTCGACACCAACCTGCTCGGGGCGCTGCGGCTGACCCGCGAGGTGCTGCCCGTCATGCGCGCGCAGCGGGCCGGCCGGCTGGTGCTCGTCTCCAGCGACTCGGCGCGCTACGGCAACCCCGGCCTGTCGCTGTACTGCGCGTCGAAGTGGGCCCTGGAGGGCTGGGCGGAGTCGCTCGCCTACGAGGTGGAGCCCTTCGGCGTCCGGGTGGTCCTGGTCGAGCCGGGCAACTACGACACCGCCATCTGGCAGACGACGCCCCGCGTGATCCCGCCCGACAGCGCCTACACCGGCCTTCTGCAGGCGGTCGAGCACTTCGTCGAGACCGAGCACCTGCCCCGCTCGCGCGACCCCCGCGAGGTCGCCCGCGCCGTCGCCGGGGTCCTGCAGGCCCGCCGCCCGGGGTTCCGGGTGACGGTCGGCCCGGACGCGAAGCTCGCCACCGTCCTCGGGAAGCTCCCCCACCGGGTCACCGCCGCCGCCGTCCGGCGGGTCACCGGGCTGCACCGCTGGCGGCCCTGACCGCCGGGTCGCCGGTGACCTGGGCGGCGACGGCGACCAGCTCGTCGAGCACCCGCCGCACCACCAGCCGCTCGGCGGTGTCGGGCCGCAGCAGCGCCTCGACCCGGCGCCCGGCCCGTACGCCCGCGAGCGGCAGCAGCCGCACGCCGGGGTGGCTGCCGCCGGTGAAGCGGGGCAGCAGGGAGATGCCGTGCCCGGCGGCGACCATCGCCTCGGCGACGGAGAAGTCGTTGATCCGGTGGGCGATCCGCGGTGCGGCGCCCGACCCGGCGGCGACGGCGGCCAGCACGGTGGCCACCGGGAAGCCCTCGCGGACGGCGATCCACTCCTCGCCGACGAGGTCGCCGGCCCGCACCCGGTCCCGGCCGGCGAGGGGGTGGTCCCGCGGCACGGCGACGTCGAGCGGCTCGCGCAGCAGGGGAACCACCCGCAGCCGGCTGCCGTCGCCCGCCCACTCCGCGCCGCCGTCGGGCCGGTGCGCGACGACGACGTCGACCCGGTCGGTGAGCGCGGGGAAGGCGTCCTGGGCGACGTCCTCGTCGGAGCACTCGACCCGCACCCCGCCGAGCGCCCGCACGCGGGTGAGCAGCGGCGGGAGCAGCAGCCGGGCGCCGCTCTGGAACGCCGAGACGCGCACCGTCCCCTCGGCGGCCCCGGTGAACGCCGCGAGGGCGGCGCGCGCCCGCTCGACGGCGACCGCCACGTCGACGGCGGCGTCGGCCAGCGCATCCCCGGCCGCGGTGAGCCGCAGCCCGCGCCCGACGCGCTCGGTGAGCGGGACGCCGGCCTCCCGGGACAGCGCGGCGAGCTGCTGGGAGACCGCCGACGGCGTGAGGTGCAGGACGGCGGCCGCGGCCGCGACCCCGCCCTGCGTGCGCACCGTCCGCAGGGTCTCGAGGGCCCGCACGTCCATGCAGCAACGCTACATCGTCGGTGCAGCACCTTTCGCTGGTGCTGACGCATCTGCGCGCGCAGGCTCGACGGCGTGCCCGTCCGCGACCGCCTCCTCGCCCTCGTCGTCGCCGTCGTCTGGGGGCTGAACTTCCCGGCGATCCACCTCTCGCTCGAGCAGTTCCCGCCGTTCTTCCTCGTGGCGCTGCGGTTCGCGCTGGTCGCCGTCCCGACGCTGCTGCTCGTGCCCCGTCCGGGCGTCCCGTGGCGGTGGGTGGTCGGCTACGGCCTCGGCTTCGGCGTCCTGCAGTTCGTCTTCCTCTACGTCGCGATGGACACCGGGATGCCGACCGGGCTCGCCTCGCTGGTGCTGCAGTCGTCGGCGCCGTTCACCGTGGTGCTCGCCGGGCTGCTGCTGCGCGAGCGGCTGACCGGGCGGCAGGCCGCCGGGGTGGCGCTCGCCGTCGCGGGGCTGGCGGGTATCGCCGTCCACCGGGCCGGGCTCGACGGCGGCGCGACCCTGCTGCCGGTGCTGCTCACCCTCTGCGGCGGGCTGGGCTGGGCGCTGGGCAACCTCTGCAACCGGCAGGCGCGCCCGGCGCGGCCGTTCCGCCTGATGCTCTGGATGACCGTCGTGCCGCCGCTGCCGATGCTGGCGCTGTCGCTGGCCACCGAGGGCCCGGCCCGGATCGGCGCCTCGCTCACCACGCTCGGCACCCAGCGCGGGCTGCTCGCGCTGGCCGGGCTGCTGTTCACCGTCGTCATCGCGACCCTGCTGGGCTCGGGCATCTGGACGGCGCTGATGAGCCGGCACCCGTCGGGCACCGTGGCGCCGTTCTCGATGCTCGTGCCGGTGGTCGGCACGGCGTCGTCGTGGCTGTTCCTCGGCGAGCGGCTGCCGCTGGTGGAGGTCGCCTGCGGCGCGCTGGTCGTCGCGGGGGTGCTGTACGGCAGCCGCCCGCCGCGGGCCTACCCGGTGGCGGAGGGCGCGCCGGCCCAGGTCACCCGCAGCGCCGCGGCGTAGGCGGCCGGGTCGACGTCGCCGAGCAGCAGCCGCTGCAGGACGAACCCGAAGACCGACGACATCATCGTGGCGCCCAGGTGCAGCGGGTCGGCGTCGGCCGGGAACCGGCCGGCCGCCTGCCCCCGCCGCGCGATCTCGACGAAGTAGCCGCGCATGGTGCGGTAGGCCGGGTCGACGACGGCGTGCACACCCGGGTTGCGCAGCGCCTCGCCCCACGCCTGGACGGCGACGCGGCTCAGGTCGACGGGCCCGCGCGTGGTGAGCTCGGCGACCATCTCGACGGCGGCCGCCACCGCCTCGGCCGGGTCCGGCGCGGCGTCCTCCTCGAGCAGCTTCTCGAACCGCGCCGCCGCGGCGCCCAGCACCCGCTCGACGATCGCCGCGATCAGCTCGTCCTTGCTGCGGAAGTACCGGTAGACCGCGCCGGCCGACAGCCCGGAGGCGGCGATGACGTCGGCCATGCCGGTGGCCTGGAAGCCGTTCGCGGCGAACCGGGCGGTGGCCGCGTCGATGATCTGGTCGCGGCGGGCGGCGAGGTGGGACTCGGGGACGCGGGGCACGCCGCCCACTGTAAAGCGAACGATCGTTCTTGACGACGGCGCAGGGGCGGTCCACACTCGTCCGGGTAAGCGAACGGTCCTTCGTTTTACTGGAGTGGTCCCCATGTCCGCAGCTCCTCCCGCCCGGGCCGGCCTGGCCGTGCCGGTGGTGGTCGCCGCCCTGCTCGCCGTGGTCCTCACGGCCTTCGCCTGGTTCGCCGTCCGCTCGGCGCCCCACGACCTGCCGCTCGCCGTCGCCGGGCCCGCCCCCGCCGTGGCCCAGGTGGAGACAGCGCTCGACTCCGCCGCGCCCGGCGCCTTCGACGTCCGGCCCGTCGACGGCCAGGCCGCCGCCCGCGCGGCGATCTCCGGCCGCGAGGTGTACGGCGCGGTCGTCGTCGAGCCCTCCGGCCCGCGCCTGCTCGTCGCCTCCGCGGCCTCCCCCACCGTCGCGACCTCCCTGCGCCAGGTGGCCGCGGGCCTCGGCGCGGCCACCGGCACGGCGGTTCCGGTGGAGGACGTCGTCCCGGCACCCGAGGCGGACCCGCGCAGTGCCGGCCTGGCCGCGGCCGCGCTCCCGCTGGCCATCGGCGGGATCGCCACCGCCGCGCTGGCCTCGCGACTGGTGCGCGGCCGCGCGCGGCGGGGGGCGACGGCGCTCGCCGCCGCGCTGGCCGGCGGCATGGTGACCGCGACGGTCCTGGGCAGCTGGCTCGGCTCGGTCGAGGCCGGGTGGTGGACGACGACCGGCGTGGTGGCCCTGGGCATCGCGGCGACGGCGCTCGTGCTGCTCGGCCTGCACGACCTGCTCGGCACGCCCGGCCTGGCGATGGGCGCGGCGACGACCGTCCTGCTCGGCAACCCGCTCTCCGGCCTGACCGGCGCACCGGACCTGCTCCCGGGTGCCTGGGGCGACGTCGGGCAGTGGATGCCGCCGGGCGCGACCGGCACGCTGCTGCGCGCCACCTCGTGGTTCGACGGCGCAGGCAGCGGGCAGCCGCTGCTCGCCCTCGCCGTCTGGTGCGCCGCGGGCCTGGCCCTGCTCGGTGTGGGCGCCGCCCGGGCCCGGCGGGTGCTCACCGCGCCGGCCGGGCCCGCCCCGCGGGAGCCCGCGCTCGTCTGACCGCCCTGTCGACGGCGCCCCGGGCGGCCGTGCTCGGGTCGCGCGCGCCTCGCCGGCGGTCTCCGCCTCCGTGCCCGTCGTGCTCACCGCGCTGGTGGGCACGGCGGGCGCCGACGTCTCCTCCGACTGGTGCCGACGGCTCGACAGGCCGCGCCGGCAGCCGCCCGGGCCGGTCTTCGGGGTCGCGTGGACGGCGCTCCACGCGCTGCTGGCCGTGGCGGGCACCCCGGGCCGGCCGCTCGGGACGCGGCTTCCGGCGGGCGTGCGCCGCCGACCTCGTGCTGGACGCCGGCTGGTCGTGTGTGTTCTTCCGGGCGCACCGGCCGCCGCTGGCCGCGTTCGCGGCGGCGCTGAGCGCGGAGATCGCCCGCCGCAACCGCACCTGACCGGCTGTCCACGGGGAGCGTCCCCGCTGGTCAGCGCCTCGCCAGGCCGGTATGGTCGAACACGTGTTCGAGGCGAGTGGCCGGGTCGAGCAGGCGCTGAGCGCCGCCCTCGGTTCCCGTCCCGCGGTCCTCGACCTGGCGTATCCCGAGGAGCGGACCGAGCGGCGGTGGGAGGTCGCGGGAGGGCGGCACCACCGGAGGGTGCCCGGCGCCGACGAGCTCGACCGCCTGCTCGTCCTGGGGTCGGAGACGCTGTCGCGGGCGAGGGCCGCGGCGCGGCGGGGTGCCCGCGAGGCGGCGGTCCTCGCCGTCTCGCTCGCCGACCTCGCGCGGTGCCGCCCAGCGGGGCGGTTCGACCGGCAGCCCGGTGAGCGGGGCGCGATGTCCGCGGCGAGCCGCGCCGCCCGGCCCCCGGTCCTCGCCGGGGTGAGCGAGTGGGCCGTCGACGAGGTCGCCGTCGCCCTGCGCACGTCCGGCCAGGCCGCCGGCGCGATGCTCGAGGAGGCGGTGACGCTGGTCGAGCGGCTGCCCGCCACCCTCGCGCAGCTCGCCCGCGGGGACATCAGCCCGGCGCACGCGCGGCAGATGGTCACCGTCGTCGGGCCGGTGCGCGACGACGCGCTGCGCGCCGACATCGAGGCGCACGTGCTGCGCCTGTTGGGCAGCAAGACGCCACCGCAGCTGGGCGACTGCGCGCGCCGCATCGTCCTGCGGAAGGACGCCGAGGCCGCCGGGCGGCGGCTGGTCGCCGCGGTGCGCGGGCGCGGGGTGCGGATGCACGACCGCCGCGACGGCTCGGCCACGCTCGTCATCGACCTCCCGCTCCCCACCTGCGCCGCCATCCACCGCGCCCTCGAGGCCTACGCCGAGCAGAACCGGGTCGAGGGCGACGAGCGCACGCGGCAGCAGCGCATGGCCGACGCCCTCGCCGACCTCGTGCTGCGGCCCGGCGAGGACGGCCGGCCGCCGGTCGCCGTCGCGCTGACCCTCGTGGTCGCGCTGGAGACGATGCTCGGCGGCAGCGAGCCGGGGCTCGTGGAGGGCGCCGTCGTCCCGGCCGAGATGGTGCGCGAGCTCGCGTACACCCTGGGCCTCCTCCCCCGCCCGGCCGCGGAGGTCAACGACCTGCCCGCGGAGGACGGCGAGCCGACGGGCGCCGAGCCCACCGATCCCGAGCCCACCGATCCCGAGCCCACCGATCCCGACGGGACGGACGACGGGCCCACCACCTCGTCGGGACCGGTGGCGGAGGCCGCGGCGCGGCACGCGGAGGCGGTGCGGCAGGCCTCGGCGGGCGCCCGCCAGGCGGTGCTGCGGGACACCTGGACCGGCGGCGAGCTCCGCGGGCTGCTCGACCTCGGTGCGCTCCTCGACGTCCGCACCCCCGCCGGCACCGCGCTGGCCCAGCGGCCGCGGATCGCGGTCACCGACATGCTCCGCGGCAGCCTCGTCGCCCTGACCGACGCCGCGGGTCTCCGCCGCGGCGCCGCGCTGGGGCCGCCCGCCGGCACGGACGGTCACGACCCGGGTGCCGGGCTCGACCGATTCGTCCGGCTCCGCGACCGGCGCTGCCGGTTCCCCGGCTGCCGCGCCCGCGCGCGAGCCTGCGACCTGGACCACTGCCGCCGCTGGCCCGACGGGCCCACCACCGCCCGCAACCTCTGCTGCCTGTGCGAGCACCACCACCGGCTCGAGCACCAGGCTCCCGGGTGGCGCTTCGACATCGGGGAGGACGGCGCGCTGCTGGTCACCTCACCGGACGGCGGGACCCGGGCGAGTCCGCCACCGCGGTTCGGCACCGACCTCGACCTCCCGCCCTTCTGATGCGAGCACGCGCGGTGATGACCCGCGCGTCCGGGTGTCCCCCGCACGCCTGACGGGTGAACGGAGCGTCCGGGCGTGGGCGCTCGCGTAGACGTCCGAGACCGGCCGGGTCACGATGGGCCCGCACAGTCCTACGGCTCAGGGGGAAGAGCAGTGGACAGGTCGAGACGAGGCATCCGGTCCGCCCGGTTCATCCCGGCGGTCGGCGCGAGCGCCTGCGCGCTCGGGGTCGCCGCGGCGCTGGCCGCGGTCTCGGGGCCGCCGGTCGCCGAGGCCGGCGGGCCGGGCATCGAGCCGGCGGGCGACACCGCGGCACGGATGAGCGAGGCGGAGCCCGACGGCGGCCCGCTCGCGCTGCCCAGCATCGGGGTCGTGGCGCCCGGGTTCGAGGACGGCTGGGCACCCCCGCCTCCCCCGCCGCCGGCCGCTCCCGCGACGCCGGTCCCCGCGGACCCCTTCCCCGACCTCGACCCCGAGTCCGAGGCGTACCTCGACGCGCTGCTGCAGCAGTACCTCGACGGGTCCGGCCCGGCACCGCTCGACGTGCCGGCGGAGGACACGCCGGCCCCGCCGCCCGTGGCCGAGGTGCCGCCCGTGGCGCCCCCGCCGGTGGAGACGCCGCCGGTGGAGACGCCGCCAGGGGAGGCCCCGCCCGCCGACGTGCCGCCGGCCGAGGCCCCGCCCACGGAGACCCCTCCCGCCGACGAGCCGCCAGCCGAGACCCCGCCCGCCGACGTGCCGCCTGTCGACGTGCCGCCCGTTCAGCCCACACCCGCGGAGCCGACCCCGGCCGAGCCCATCCCCAGTGAGCCGACTCCGACCGAGCCGGCCCCTGTCGAGCCCGCGCCCACGGAGCCCACTCCGGTCGAGCCCGCGCCGGTCGAGCCCGCGCCGGTCGAGCCCGCGCCGGTCGAGCCCGCGCCGGTCGAGCCGGCACCCGCCGAGCCCGCCCCGGTGGAGCCCGCGCCCGCCGAGCCCGCCCCGGTGGAGCCCGCGCCCGCCGAGCCCGCCCCGGTGGAGCCCGCGCCCGCCGAGCCCGCCCCGGTGGAGCCCGCGCCCACGGAGCCCACTCCGGTCGAGCCCGCCCCGGTCGAGCCCGACCCCGCCGAGCCGGCCCCCGCGGACCCGGACTGCGAGGTGCCCGCCGACGCGGCGGCGACCGACCCCGCGGCGCCGCCCGCGGAGCCCGTCCCCGCGGAGGTCACGCCGGACGCAGCGCCGACCGACACCACGGCCACCAACCCCTGCGCCCCGGCCACCGACCCGGCGACCGAGGAGGCCGCCCCGGCGCCCTGACCGGACACCGGCACGACGGAGGCCCGCCACCCGGACCGGGTGACGGGCCTCCGTCGTGCTGCGGAGCGGATCAGCGCTCGGCGGCCTTGGCGAACGACGCGACGCACTGGCCCTGGTTCCGGAAGGCCGGGTCGGTGCTGGTCGCCCAGCCACCGTCCTTGCACTGCTGCTTGTTGGTCAGCTTGACGTGCTCGAAGGTGTACCGCGCCCCGGCGAAGTCGATCGCCGCCAGGACACCGTCGCCCTTGACGCCCGACCCGAGGGAGAAGCCGAAGGCATCCACCTGAGCGGTGGGGAACGCCGCACGCCACTGGTCGAGCGTGCCGTGGTTGGCGCTGCCGGAACCGCCGGCGTGGGACGGCGCCCTGTCCTTGACGAACTGCTGAGCAGCGTTGTTCAGCCACCAGTCGTTGCCGTAGACGCCCGGCTCGCCGACGAGGATGCCGTCGCTGGTCCCGTCCGCGTCGAAGTCGACGACGAGCTGGAAGCCCGGGACGCCCCCGCCGGAGGTGTTCCGGAAGTCCAGGCTCGGCTCGCCGACCCGGGCGAGCGGAGTGTCGGTCTCGACGTACTCGGCGACCTTGTCGGTCGACGTGGTGCCCTCGGTCCAGATCCGGAGGCCATCTCCCACGACGGCGTAGTGGCCCGTGGCACGGGTGTCGCTCAGGGCCGGTACGAAGTCGCTGGGGACCCCGATGACGGTGTCCGCGGCCTGGGCGGCGGGACCGGTGAACAGGATGGTCAGGCCGGCGGCGAGAGCCCCGGCGGCGGCGGTGCTGCGGCGCACGTGTCGTCTCCTCGAGAGGGGCGCCGGTCCCCGGTGTCCGGCGCGGTGCGCGGGACGCTAGGCGCGGCGGGAAGCGAGAACGGGGAGGTCCGCATCGCGTCGGGCGCCTGCCGTCCCACCGTCCCCGCCCGCCCCGCCGGCACCCCGGGGAGCGCGCCGCGACGGCGCAGCAGAGGATGGGGCGTGCCCATCGACGCCACCACCACCTACGCCGCCGCCCCCGACCGCGTGCTCGCCGTCCTCACCGACGAGACGTTCCTGCGCGAGGTCGCGCAGGCCCTGGAGGCGCAGGTGCAGGAGGTGTCGAGCGCCACCGACGGCAGCGACACCCGCACCACGACGCGCCTGTCGGCACCGACGACGGGCATCCCGCCGGTCTTCGCCCGCTTCGTCGGCAAGACCGTCCCGGTCTCCCAGGTGACCACCTGGACCCCCGACGGCGACGGCGGCTGGCGCGGCTCCCTCGACCTGCGCGCGGAGATCATGGGGCGCGAGGCCCGGGTCGCGTGTGACCGGCGGCTGGTCCCGACGCCGGACGGCGGCACCCGCGCCACCGTCACCGGCGACGCCAAGGTCGACGCCCCGTTCATCGGCAAGCAGGCCGAGGCCGCCGTCCGCGACCTGGTCAGCCAGGTGGTGCTGCGCCGCGAGCACGAGGTCCTCGAGCGCCGCCTGGCCTGATCCCGGTCAGGGCGCCTCGGACCCCCAGCGTGCGACGTCGTTCCCGGCGTCGTCGGCGAGCACGTACTCGGCGGCACCGGGCGGGTCACCCGCCCGGTGCCGCGCCACGGTGTCCACCGCCTCGGACTCCGCGGTCGCCGCGTCGGCGGCGTCCCACTCCTGCAGCACGGAACCGTCACCGGTGGTCAGGCGGAATCGGGGCATGCCGGGACCGTAGGACCCTCAGGCGAGCGCGGCGAGCGCGCGCAGCAGCACCGCCCGGGTGTCCGCGGGGTCGACGACGTCGTCCACCTCGAACACCGACGCGACGTTCAGCGCCTTCCCCTGCGCGTACGACTCCGCCACCAGCTCGGCGAACCGCGCCTCCCGCTCGGGCGGGGCCAGCGCCTCCAGCTCCCGCCGCGCGCCGAGCCGCACCGCGCCCTCCAGGCTCATCGGCCCGAACTCCCCGGTGGGCCAGGCCAGCGTGAGCAGCGGGGCCCGCAGGTCGCCGCCGAGCATCGCCATCGCGCCCAGCCCGTACGCCTTGCGCAGCACCACGGCCAGCAGCGGCACGGGCAGCTGCGCCCCGGCGACGTACAGCCCGCCGAACCGGCGCACCGTGCCGGTCCGCTCCGACTCCGGCCCGACCATGAACCCCGGGGTGTCCACCAGCGACACCACCGGCAGCCGCGCCGACCCGCACAGCCGCAGGAACGCCGCCGCCTTGTCCGCCGACTCCCCGTCGATCGCCCCGCCGAGGTGCCGAGGGTCGTTGGCGAGGAAGCCGACCGGGCGGCCGCCGAGCCGGGCCAGCGCCGTGACCACGCCCCGCCCGAACGCCGGCCGCAGCTCCAGCACGCTGCCGGCGTCGGCCAGCGTGCCCACCACCGGACGCACGTCGTAGCTGCGCACCCGGTTGACCGGCAGCGCCGTCCGCAGCGGCCGCTGGTCGGCGGCCTCCCCCGGCCGCCGGCGCCCGGCGAGCAGGCCGAGCGCCTCCCGGGCGGCGGCCACCGCGGCGGCGTCGTCGGGGACCACGACGTCGACCACGCCGGTGGCCGCGTGGACCGCCGTCGGCCCGACGTCCTCCGGCGCCACCACGCCCAGCCCGCCGGCCTCGATCATCGCCGGGCCGCCCATGCCGATGCTGCTGCCCTCGGTCGCGACGACGACGTCGCAACAGCCCACCAGCGCCGCGTTGCCGGCGAAGCAGAACCCCGAGACGACGGCGACCGTCGGCACCCGCCCGGCCAGCCGGGCCATCGTGGTGAACGTCGGGACGTCGAGCCAGGAGACGCCGGCGCCGTCGGTGTCCCCGGGGCGCCCGCCGCCGCCCTCGGCCACCAGCACCACGGGCAGCCCCCGCTCGGCGGCGAGCTCCAGGAGCCGGTCGGTCTTGCGGTGGTTGACGTGGCCCTGGGTGCCGGCCAGCACCGTGTAGTCGTAGGCGAGCACCGCGCACGGGACGCCGTCGACCTCGCCGAGCCCGGTCACCATCCCGTCCGCCGGCGTGCGGGCGACGAGCTCTTCCAGAGACCGGCGGGCCCGCTGCGCGGCGAGGCCCAGCTGCCCGTACTCGACGAACGTGCCCTCGTCGACCAGCGCCGCGACGGTCTCCCGCGCGGTCATCCGGCCCGCCGCGTGCCGCCGCGCGACGGCGTCGGCCCGGGCGTCGTCGAGGGTGGCGGTCCGCCGCCCGTGCAGCTCGGCGAGCTCCGGCCGGACCGCGGCGGGGTCGGCGTCGTCCGGACCGTCGGCGGCGTCCACCTCGCCGGGCACGACGCCGGCGAGCACCGTCCCGGCGGTCACGACGTCGCCCACCCGGACCGCGAGCCCGGTGACGACCCCTGCGCCCGGCGCGGCCACCACGTGCTCCATCTTCATCGCCTCGAGCACCAGCAGCGTGGCCCCGGCGGCGACGGCGTCCCCGTCCGCGGCGGCCACCTCCACCACCGCACCCGACAGCGGCGCGGTCACCGGCAGCACGCCGTCGACGGCGGTCGCGGCCCCGGGCACCTCGTCGGTGACCAGGTCGGGCAGCCGCGCGTCGACGAGGTCGGTGGTCGCCCGGCCGGCCGCCACCCCGGGGAGCCCGAGCAGCGCGGTCAGCAGGTCGCGGCCGGTCGGCACCCCGGAGACGTCGAGCTCCGCGAGCGCGCGGCGGCACCCGGCCAGCGCCCGCGGCAGGTCGCGGTCGTGCACGACCACCTTGGCCAGCAGCGAGTCGTAGCGCGGGGACACCTCGTCGCCGGCGACCACGCCCGTGTCCACCCGCACGCCACGGCCGGTCGGCGGCACGAACCGGCCGAGCACGCCGGCACCCGGCAGCACGGTCCCGTCCCGCCGCAGCGTCTCCGCGTTGACCCGCACCTGGACGGCGGCGCCGCGGACCGGCGGCGGCGCGGACAGCCCCAGCGCGGCCAGCGACGCGCCCTCCGCCAGACGGATGCCCAGCTCCACCAGGTCCAGGCCGGTCACCTCCTCGGTGACCGTGTGCTCCACCTGCAGCCGCGGGTTCACCTCGAGGAACGCCACCGCGTCGCCGCGGACGAGGAACTCCACGGTGGCCAGCCCGCGCAGGCCGGCCGACCCGCACAGCCCCGCCGCCCACCCGGCCAGCCGGTTCCGCAGGCCCTCCTCCAGCGCGGGCGCCGGCGCCACCTCCACCAGCTTCTGGCGGCGCCGCTGCAGCGAGCAGTCGCGGTCGCCGAGGACCACGACCGCCGCCCCGTCGCCGGCCACCTGCACCTCCACGTGCCGGGCGCCGGGGAGCAGCCGCTCCAGGTAGACGGCGCCGTCGCCCGACGCCGCCCGCGCCTCCGAGCGGCACCGCTCCATCGCGGCCGGCAGGTCGGCCGGGTCGGACACCGGCCGCATCCCCCGCCCGCCGCCGCCGGACACCGCCTTGACCATCACCGGCCCGCCGGCGAGGAACGCGGCCGCCTCCTCCGCCGAGGGGTCCGGGCCGGTGGCCGCGGGCACCGGCACGCCGAGCTCCGCCGCCCGGGCGCGCGCCGCCGTCTTGTCGCCGAAGAGCGCCAGCGCCTCCACGGACGGGCCGACGAACAGCACGCCCGCCTCCGCGCAGGCCCGGGCGAGCGCCGGGTCCTCGGAGAGGAAGCCCCAGCCCGGGTGCAGCGCGTCGGCGCCGCTGCGCACGGCCGCGCCGGCCACCGCGGCGACGTCGAGGTAGGCGGCGGGCCCGGTGCCCGGCAGCCGGACGGCGTCGTCGGCCCGGCGCAGGTGCAGGCCGCCGGCGTCGTCCTCCGGGGCGACGGCGACGGTGGACAGGCCGAGGGCCGCGGCGGTCCGCAGCACGCGGACGGCCACCTCCCCGCGGTTGGCGACCAGCAGCCGCGAGACGCTCACGGTCGCGGGAGTCTAGGGAGCGGGCGCGGGCGATCCGGGGCAGGCTGCTGGCATGACGACGCCGTCGCAGCCCGACCCCGAGACCCCGCAGCCGCGCGACATCGCGCTGGAGATGGAGACGCCGGAGGTCGCCGCGGACCTCGAGGCGAAGAGCGACCCCGAGGAGCCCGCGAACCCGGCCTGAGCCGGGGACGCGAGCACCTCGCCGGGCGTACTGTCCCGCGCATGTCCGCAGAGGCGGGTACCGGACGGCTGGTGGCCGGGCGCTACTCGGTCACCGAGGTGATCGGCCGTGGCGGCATGGGCGTGGTCTGGCGGGCCACCGACGAGGTGCTGCGCCGGCCGGTCGCGCTCAAGGAGGTCGTGTTCCCCACGCACCTCACCGACGAGGAACGCGAGGCGCTGCGCTCGCGCACCCTCCGCGAGGCCCGCACCGCGGCGCGGCTGCTGCACCCCAACGTGACCACCCTGTACGACGTCGTCGAGGAGGACGGCCGGCCCTGGCTGGTCATGGAGCACGTCGACTCCCGCAGCCTGCAGGAGGTCGTGCAGCGCTCGGGCCCGCTGCCCTGGCCCACGGTCGCGCGGATCGGGCTCGACGTCCTCGAGGCGCTCGAGGCCGCGCACGCCGCCGGGATCGTGCACCGCGACGTGAAGCCCGCCAACGTGCTCGTGGGCGGCGACTGCTCCGCCCACCTCACCGATTTCGGCATCGCCACGGCCACCGGCAACCCCTCGATCACCACCTCGGGCGCGATCCTCGGCTCCCCGGCCTACATGTCGCCGGAGCGGGCGCGCGGCGAGGAGCCGGGCCCGGCCGTCGACCTGTGGTCGCTCGGCGCCACGCTCTACACCGCCGTCGAGGGACGGCTGGCCTTCGACCGGCCCGAGCCGATGGCGACGCTGTTCGCCGTCGTCCACGAGGAGCCCGAGCCGCCGCGGCTGGCCGGGCCGCTGGCCCCGGTGCTCGAGGGCCTGCTCACCCGCGACCCCGCCCAGCGGTGGGACGTCGCCCGCACCCGCACCGCGCTGAAGCGCATCGTCGAGGAGGCAGGCCCGCAGCAGGCGTGGGCGCCGCCGGCCGCCGACGGCCCCCCGCGCGGCGACGGGCCCGAGCTCGGCGGCCAGGTGGAGCGCTTCGACGTCGATGACCTGCGGGCGCTCGCCTCGGTCATCGGCACCGTCGCCCGCGACGCCCGCGACCAGGCCCGCCACCTCGCCGACCGGCGCCGCGAGCGCCGGGCGGAGAAGCAGGCCCGCGCGGCGGCCGCGCCGCCTCCCGCGCCGGCGCCCGCCCCGCCGTCGCCCGCTCCGCCGTCTCCTGCCCCGCCGTCGCCCGCCCCGCGTCCCCCGCGGTCTCCGGCGCCCGCCCCGCCGCGGGCGGCCGCGCGCCGCCGCCGGTTCAAGCGCCGCTGGGTGGTCGTCCCGGTGCTGCTCGCCGTCCTCGCGGTGCTCGCTGCCCTGGGCGGGGCCGTGGCGCTGCTGGCGGCGGCCTTCGGCGTCTGGTGACTCAGGCGCGCTGCAGCAGCCGCGCCGGGTCCAGCCGGCGCTCCGCCACGTAGTACAGCGTCGCGCCCTCCGGCAGCGGGGTGTCCCAGGACGGGCTGACCAGCAGGCCCTCGCCCGTGCGGAGCGCGAGCACGGTGGCGCCGTGCTCCCGGCCGAACGCGGTCTGGACGTCGCCGAAGCTGCGGTGCCGGCACCCGGCCGGCACCGCCACCGAGTAGGTGTTGCCGTGCCCGCCCGCGGTCATCAGCTCGTTGTAGACCTGGGTCAGCCCCGGGTCGGCCGCCTCCTCCGACAGCAGGAACGGCATGTGCCACTGCACCACCTGCACGCCGGCGTTGACGTAGCGCAGGGTGTCGCGGCGGCTGAGGTCGCGCACCGCGGCGACCATGTGCACGCCCGGGTTGGCGTGGTCGACGGCGACGGCGATCGCCAGCGTCTCGTTGTCGTCGCGGCCGTCGATGACCGCGGTGCGGGCGCGGGCGACGCAGGCGCGCTCCATGACGTCGGCGCGGGTGAGGTCGCCGCGGACGAAGGAGACCGCCGGCTGCTCGGGCATCGGGTTGCCCGGCACGTCGTCGTGGGCGCACAGCACGACCTGGGTGCCGGGCTCGACGGTCAGCTCGGCGACGATCCGCTCGGTCCGGCCCGCGGTGTAGCCCAGGACGACGACGTGGTCCCGGAGGTCCAGGGCCACCACCCCTCTCAGACGCTTGCCCCGCGCGTTCTGCAGGGCGGTGGCCAGCTCGGTGAACAGCAGCGTCAGCGTGACGATCCCGCCGACGATCACGTACGCGCCGACGGCGTGGCCGGCGAGGGTCTCCGGGAAGAAGTCGCCGTAGCCGACGGTGGCCGCGGTGACGACGAAGTACCACCAGTAGTTCGCCGGGGCGACGAGCTCGCTGCCCGCCGGCTCGGCCAGCGCCATCAGCCCCCAGCTGGTGAGGAAGACGGCGAGCGCCACGGCCAGCGGCAGGCGCCAGCCCGGCAGCCGGATGCGGGCGAAGCGCAGCAGCCGGTGCAGGAAGAACGGCAACGGGGCTCCTCGACGGCGCGGCGGACACCGCAACCTACCGTTCCGCCGCGGCGCCAGGCGTCCCCCGCGAGCGGGACGGGTAGCGGGTCGCCATGCGCACCCGCGACCTCCTCACCCACGCCTACTCGCAGATCGGCGAGACGCTGCGCGCCGCCGTCGACGGCCTGACCCCCGAGCAGCTCGCCGCCCGCGTCGGCCCCGACGCCAACCCGATCGGCTGGCTGGCCTGGCACCTGCTCCGCGTGCAGGACGACCACCTCGCCGAGGTCGCCGGCAGCGAGCAGGTCTACACGGCGCAGGGGTTCGCCACCCGCTTCGGCCGGCCCGCCGACGACACGGCCACCGGCTACGGGATGAGCAGCCTGGAGGTGGAGTCGCTGCGGGTGCCCTCCGCGGACCTGCTGCTCGAGTACGCCGACGCCGTCGCCGCCCGCAGCGCGGAGTTCCTCGGCGGGCTGACCGACGACGACCTGGACCGCGTCGTCGACGAGCGCTGGGACCCGCCGGTGACCCTCGGCGTCCGGCTGGTCAGCGTGCTGTCCGACGACCTGCAGCACGTGGGGCAGGCGGCCTACGTGCGCGGCCTGCTGGGCGCCTGACCGCGGCCTGACCACGGCCCGACCGGCGGGATCGCACGACCGGCGGCATCCCCGGCCCGCGCGTAGCGTCGGGGAGTGGCCGAGACCGCGCGCACCGACTTCTACGCCCTCGACGAGCTGCTGGCGCCCGAGGAGCTCGCGATCCGCGACCGCGTCGCGGACTGGTGCGCCACGGAGGTCACCCCGCGCATCAACGACTACTGGGAGCGCGCGGAGTTCCCCTTCGAGCTGGTCCCCGGCTTCGCCCGGCTCGGCATCGCCGGCGGCACCGTGCAGGGCTACGGCTCGCCGGGGATGAGCGCGGTCGCGGCCGGGCTGGTCGCCGCCGAGCTCGCCCGCGCCGACGGCAGCATCGGCACCTTCAACGGCGTGCACAGCTTCCTGGCCATGCAGTCGATCGCGCTGCTCGGCTCGGAGGAGCAGCGCGAGCGGTTCCTGCCGGAGATGGCGCGCATGGAGAAGATCGGCGCGTTCGGGCTGACCGAGCCCCGGCACGGCAGCGACGCCGTCGCCCTGGAGACCACCGCCCGCCGCGACGGCGACGTCTTCGTCCTCGACGGGCAGAAGAAGTGGATCGGCAACGGGTCGATCGCCGACTACGTGCTCATCTGGGCGCGCGACGAGGACGGGCAGGTCGGCGGCTACGTCGTCGAGAAGGGCACGCCCGGCTTCACCGCGACGGTGATGACCGGCAAGACGGCGCTGCGGGCGGTGTGGCAGGCCGAGATCACCCTCGAGGGCGCCCGCGTGCCGGTGGAGAACAAGCTGGAGAACTGCCGGTCGTTCAAGGACGTCTCCACCATCCTCGACCGCACCCGCTACACCGTCGCCTGGCGGGCGCTGGGCGTGGCGATGGCCGCCTACGAGCTCGCGCTCGCGCACTGCCTGGGCCGCGAGCAGTTCGGCCAGCCCATCGCCGGCTACCAGCTGGTGCAGGAGAAGCTCGCCACGATGCTGGCCGAGATCACGAACATGCAGCTCATGTGCTGGCGGCTGTCGTGCCTGGCCGACGCCGGCCGGATGACGGCGGCCATGGCCTCGCTGGCCAAGCGGCACTGCTGCGCCACGGCCCGGCAGATCGTGGCCGACGCCCGCGACCTCTTCGGCGGCGACGGCATCCTGCTGCAGCACCACATCGCCCGGCACCACGCCGACATCGAGGCGATCTACACCTTCGAGGGCACCGACCACGTGCAGGCGCTCATCGTCGGCCGGGAGATCACCGGGCTGTCGGCGATCAGCGGCCGCCGCCGCTGACCGTCACCCGGCGCGGCTGAGCTGCGCGACCTCGAAGGCGAGCCCGGACAGCCGGCGGCACTCAGCGCAGCCGGTGCGGCCGGCGCCGAGGCGGCTCCACTGCTGGCTGCCCCAGATCTGCGTGATCGCGCCGCACAGCGCGAGCTCCACCTCGCCGTCCAGCTCGTTCAGGGGACGGAGCGCGGGGACGGCGTGCCACGGGGTCCGCGCCGACCCCTGACTGCTCTGCGACCACCGGTCCGGGCGCGCGAACCCGACGGCGTAGGCCTCCACGGTCCTGCTGTGCCCCGCGCCACATCCGTCCGAAACCCGCCGTTCGGGTGAGCGTGTGCCACCGTCCCGACGGGGGAACGGACCAGGGGTGACCGAGACCCAGCGCGACGTGGTGGAGCTGCTCAGCGCCGACCACCGCGAGTTCGACCGCATCTTCCGCGAGCTCGAGCAGCTCATGGGGAGCACCGATCCCGGCGACCTGGAGCGCAAGCGGGCCCTCGTCGACGAGGTGAGCATCGGCCTGGTCAAGCACTCGGTGGCCGAGGAGACGCAGGTCTACCCGCGGGTGCAGGCCGAGGTCGACGCCGAGGAGGCCGAGCGCTCCAAGCACGAGCACGCCGAGGCCGAGGAGGCGATGAAGCGCCTCGAGCGCCTCGACCCCGCCGACGCGGAGTACGACGCCGGCATCCGCTCGCTCATCACCGAGATCCGCGAGCACGTCGAGCACGAGGAGGGCCGGATGTTCGTCGAGCTGAAGGCCCGTTTCGACCACGCCGAGCTGGTGCGCATGGCCGAGCAGGTGGAGCGCATCAAAGCCATCGCGCCGACCCGGCCGCACCCGCTGGTGCCCAACGAGGGCGGCATCCGGACCGCGCTCGGCCCGGTGGCGGCGCTCGTCGACCACCTGCGCGACGCCGTCAGCGGGCGGGGCAAGCACCAGGCCTGAGCTCCCCCGGCACCGGGGCGGCCCTCCCCGCGTTACCGTCGGGAGGGCGCTCGCGGTGGGAGGAGATCAGCGGTGGAACCAGTCAGCCTGGTGGTCGGTGCGGCGTTGCTGGCCGCCGGGTTCCTGGCGGGCCGGATCGGGCGGCGCCGGCCGCCGGCTCCCCCGGCCAACCCCCAGCCGGTCTGCGGCTGCGGCCACACGCTGAGCCAGCACGACACCGAGACCAACACCTGCTACGCCGAGCTGCGCCGCGACACCTTCGACCGGCGCGGCCGGTTCGCGGGTCACACCTGGGTGCCCTGCACCTGCCGCCAGTACGTCGGCCCGCGCCCGATCGACGAGGTGTTCGTCCCCCGCGTCCTGCCGCCGGCGGACTGACGCAGGACCCCGCTGCAGGGGCCCGCCATCAGCTCGCGGGCGGGGGTACCGGCGGCGCGGCCAGGTCGGTGAGCGCGGCGACCAGCGCGGCCACGCGCTCCGTGCCGAGCTCGGCGGCCAGCGCCGCCTCGTGCGCGGACACCAGGGCCTCGAGCCGGTCCAGCCGCGTCCGCCCGCGCGCCGAGAGGTGCACGCGCACCCGCCGGCCGTCGTCGGGGTCGGGCAGCCGGTAGGCCAGCGCGGCGTCGGCGAGGCCGTCGACCAGCCGGGTGGCGGTGGCCGCCGGGACCGCCAGCGCGGCGCACAGCTCGGTCATCGTCCGGCCCGGTCCGGCGCCGAGCGCCCGCAGCAGGCGGTAGGTGTCGAGCGTGGCGCCGTCCTCGGCGAGCGCCGCCGAGACCCCGCGGGCGACCCGCCGGCCCACGACGGCGAGCAGCTCGACCAGTGACGGCTCCGCAGCCGGCGGCAGGGCGGACCCCGTGGCCTGCTGCTCGACCGGCATGGACCGCACCATACTCAGGGGATGCCCGGACCGACCGTCCCGATCGACGCCTGGGAGGCAGCGGTCACCGGCCGCTCCCCCGGCGTCGTGCGCGTCGGCCTGGCCGTCCCGCTCTCCGGCCCCCTGGCCATGACCGCTCCCTCGGCGCTCGACCTCGCGGGCCTCGCCGCCGACGAGCTCAACGACGCCGGCGGGGTGCGCGGGCGTGCCGTCGAGCTGGTCACCGTCGACGCCGGCCGGCGCCCCGCGGAGGTGGCCGCCGACGTCGCGGCGCTGCACGCGGCCGGCGCCGTCGACGTCTTCGTCGGCTTCTCCACCAGCGACGTCTCCCGGGCCGTCGCCGCCGCGCTGGCCGGCCGGGCCGGCTACGTCTTCACCCCGCCGCACGAGGGCGGCCGGTCGCGGCCCGGCGTGCTGCGCATCGGCTCGTCCCCGCTCGCCCAGCACGCCGCCGCGCTCGCCTGGCTGGTGCGCTCCCGGCGGGCGCGGCGCTGGGTGCTGCTCGGCACCGACTACGTCTGGCCGCAGGCCGTGCACCGCGCCGCGCGCGCCGTGCTCGCCGACCTCGGCGCCGAGGTGGTCGGCGAGCGGCTGGTCCCCTTCGGGCCGACCGACCCGGGCCCGGCCCTGGACCTGGTGCGCCGCACCCGGGCCGACGCCGTCCTGCTCAGCCTGGTCGGCCGCGACCTGGTGGCCTTCAACCGCGCCTTCGCCCGCGCCGGGCTCGACCGGCGGGTGGTGCGCCTGTCGGGCGCGCTGGAGGAGAACGGCCTGTACGCCGTGGGCGGCGACGGCACCGGCGAGCTCTACGCCTGCATGCCGTCGTTCGCCGCGGCCGACGGCACCGGCGACGAGGGCCAGCTGGACCTGCAGGAGCGGCTGGCCTCCCGCGCCGGACCGTCGGCGCCGGTGGTCTGCGCCTACGCCCGCGGCGTGCACGACGGCGTCCGCACCGCCGCCTCGCTGCTCGCCGGAGGCGGCGCGGGCCCCGCCCGGCCGGCGCCGTCGCGGCTCGCGCGGGCCGACGGGCTGGTCTTCCGCGAGGTCGGCTAGACACCCCCGAGACACCGGTGCTTCCAGTTGGAAACAACTGGGGTCTACCCTCCCCCGCGTCCGGCCCCGAGCCGGCCGAGAGGAGGAGCCGTGAGCGACCCCCGCACCACCCACTCACCCGACCTGTCCGGGACCGGCGCCGGAGCGGTGCCCGCCGCCGGCGCGGCCGGCGTCGAGCAGTTCGGCTACCGGCAGGAGCTCAAGCGCTCGCTGAGCTTCACCGACCTGCTGGTCTACGGCCTGGTCTTCATGGTCCCGATCGCGCCGTTCGGCATCTTCGGCAGCGTCTTCCAGGGCTCCGGCGGCATGATCGCCCTCGCCTACGCGATCGGCGGCCTGGCCATGGCCTTCACCGCGGCGTCGTACTCGCAGATGTCACGGGCGTTCCCGATGGCCGGGTCGGTGTACACCTACGCCGGCCGCGGCATCGCCCAGCCGGTCGGCTTCATCGCCGGCTGGATGATCCTGCTCGACTACGTGCTCGTCCCGGCGCTGCTGTACCTCATCGCCGCGATCGCCATGAACTCGATCGTGACGTCGGTGCCGGTGTGGATCTGGCTGATCGCCTTCGTCGTGCTCAACACCGTCGTCAACTACTTCGGCATCGAGTTCACGGCCCGCGTCAACAAGATCATGCTGGTCGGCGAGCTGATCGTGCTCGCGATCTTCCTCGTGATCGGCGTCGTCGCCCTGGCCTCGGGTGAGGGCCGCGGCTTCGACTTCTCCCCCATCTACAACGCCGACACGTTCTCCCTCGAGCTGGTCTTCGGCGCGGTGTCGATCGCGGTGCTGAGCTTCCTCGGCTTCGACGGCATCTCCACCCTCGCCGAGGAGAACCGCGACTCCGCCCGCTCCATCGGCAAGGCGATGATCGCCGCGCTGGCGCTGGCCGGGACGCTGTTCATCGTCCAGACCTGGGTCGCGGCGCTGCTCGTGCCCGACCCGGACACGCTCATCGCGGAGGGCGACGCCGCCGGCACCGCCTTCTACGACGCGGCCGAGGTCGCGGGCGGCGCGTGGCTGGGCACCCTGACGGCGGTGGCGACGGCGATCGCGTGGGGCTTCGCCAACTCGCTGGTCGCCCAGGCCGCCACCTCGCGCCTGCTGTTCGCCATGGCCCGCGACCGGCAGCTGCCCGGCTTCCTGCGCCAGGTGCACCCGACCCGCCGCGTGCCGGTGAACGCCACCCTGCTCGTGGCCGCCGTCTCGCTGGTGCTGGGCCTGTACATGGAGTCCCGCGAGGACGGCATCACGCTGCTGTCGACCCTGGTCAACTTCGGCGCGCTGTCGGCCTTCCTGCTGCTGCACGTCTCGGTGGTGTGGCACTACGTCGGCCGGCTGAAGAGCCGGAACTGGTGGCTGCACCTCGCGGTGCCCGTCATCGGGTTCGGCATCCTGGCCTACGTCGTCTACAACGCCCAGGTGGCCGCCCAGGAGCTGGGCTTCGTGTGGCTGGTCATCGGCCTGGTGGTCATGGGCGTCCTGATCGCCACGGGCCGCAAGCCCGAGATCCGCGCGGAGGAGAAGCTGTGACGCAGTCCCTCGAGGTCGTCCCGCTGGAGCCGACCCGCGACCAGTGGCGCTTCTCGTTCGGCGGCGGCGAGCCGCTGCTGACGGTCGCGCCGGGCACGGTGGTCGAGCTGACCACCGAGGACTGCTACGGCGGGAAGGTGCGCGGCGTCGACGACCTGCCGAGCCAGGTGTGCGACTTCCCCTACCTCAACCCGGTGAGCGGCCCGATCGCCGTCGAGGGCGCCGAGCCCGGCGACACCCTCGCGGTGCACCTGGTCGACATCGCGCCGGCCCGCGACTGGGCGGTGTCCAGCACGTTCCCGCACTTCGGCGCGCTGACCACCACCCACTCGACGGCGATGCTGCACGAGCCGCTCGAGGAGCTGGTCTGGCTCTACGAGATCGACCGGGAGCGCGGCACCTGCCTGTTCCGGCCGCGCCGCGGCGGGCCCGAGGTGGAGCTCCCGCTCGACCCGATGCACGGCACGATCGGCGTCGCCCCGGCGGCCGGCGAGGTGTTCGCCAGCATCACGCCGGGCGCGCACGGCGGGAACATGGACACCCCCGAGATGCGCGCCGGGACCACCGTCTACTTCGGCGTCAACGTGCCCGGCGGGCAGCTGGCGATCGGTGACGGGCACTGCCGGCAGGGCGAGGGCGAGGTGTGCGGGACGGCGGTCGAGTCGGCGATGCGCACCGTCGTCGTGGTGGACCTCGTCAAGGGCGGCGGCCCCGCGTGGCCGCGGCTGGAGACCGACGAGTTCCTCATGTCCACCGGCTCGGTGCGCCCGCTGGAGGACGCCTACCGGGTGAGCCAGCACGACCTGGTCACGTGGGCCGCCGAGCTCACCGGCTGGGACCGGCTCGACGCGCTGCAGCTCGTCAGCCAGGCCGGCCTCGCGCCGGCGGGCAACGTCGTCGACACCAACTACACGATGGTGGCGAAGCTGGCGAAGCGGTACCTGCCGGGCGCGACGGCGGCCGACGGCGTGCACGAGCGGCTGCGGGCCACCGCCGCGGCCTACCTGCAGCAGCGCTGACCACAGCGGCCGTCCCCGCGCGCGATCCCGGCGCGGGGACGGCCTGCCGGGCGTAGCGTCCGGCGGATGGGGGCCACGGCGTCGGGCTCGCCGTCCGCCGGGAGGTCGCCGGACGGCGACCCCGACGCCGTGGCGTCGCTCATCCCGATGGTCCGGCGCATCGTCGCCGCCCGCGTCGCCGACGCCGCCACCGCCGAGGACCTGGTGCAGGAGACGCTGGTCCGGGTGCTCGCCGCGTCCGGCCGGGTCGAGCCCGGGATGCTCGAGCCCTACGCCATCGCGACGGCCCGCAACGTCGTCGCCACCGCCTGGCGGGAGCGGGACCGCCAGCAGCGCAACCAGCACCGGGTGGTCGACCTCGCCGTCCCGGCCCCACCCGACGACGACCTGCTCGCCGCCGAGGAGCGGGCCGCCGTCGCCGAGGCGCTGGCCCGGCTACCCGACCGCGACCGCGAGGCCCTCGTCGCCCACGAGGTGTCCGGGCGAGACACCCGCTCGCTGGCCACCGAGGCCGGCTCGACCGCCGGCGCGGTCGCCGCCCAGCTGCACCGCGCGCGGGCCCGGCTGCGGGTCGAGTACCTGCTGGCCCGCGAGCACACCGAGCCGCCGACCGACCGGTGCCGCCCGGTCCTGCTCGCCCTGTCCGGCGGCGACCGCCGGCGCCAGCGCGAGGTGGAGGCGGCCCGGCACCTGCTGGAGTGCGACGTCTGCGCCGCGCTCAGCCGGCCGCTGCTCGAGCGGGCGCCGCAGCGCGAGGACGAGGTGCGCATCCCGATCGGCCGCGACGCCGACGTCGTCGCCGCCCGGCAGGCCGCCCGCGAGCTCGCCGCCCGGCTCGGCTGCTTCTCCCCCACCGACCTGACGCTCATCGCCACCGCCGTCTCCGAGGTGACCCGCAACATCGTGCGGTTCGCCGGAACCGGTGAGGTGGTCGTGGAGGTCCTCGGCGGGCCGCGCCGGGGCGTGCAGGTCACCGCCCGCGACACCGGCCCCGGGATCCCCGACGTCGAGCGGGCGCTGCAGGACGGCTTCAGCACCTACGCGGGCCTGGGCCTCGGGCTGCCCGGCGCGCGCCGGCTGATGGACGAGTTCGCCATCGCCTCCGAGGTGGGGCGGGGCACGACGGTGACGATGACGAGATGGTGTGGTGAGCGATGACCGGCATCGGGACGGCGGCGGGGACGGGGACGGCGGCGGCCGGCGGGCCCGGCGAGGAACAGCTGCTCCCCCAGCTCGTCGCGCACCTGCGCGAGCACCGGACGCGGCTGCGCCACGAGTGGGCCGACCGCATCAACGCGTCGGGACTGCTGCACGCGATGACGCCGCAGGAGATGGCCGCCGAGACGACGTCGGTCTACGACAACTACGTCGAGGTGCTCGAGACCGGCAGCGTCGAGGCGCTGCGGCGCTACGCCCGGGACCTGTCCGAGCGGATCATCCCGCGCGGCGTGGAGACCCACGAGGTCGTGGGCATCGTGCTGCTGCTGCGCGACGTCCTCGCCCGCTCGCTGTTCGAGAAGTACCAGCGCGACTTCGGCCTGCTCAACCGCGTGCTCGACGCCTACGAGCCGGCCGCGAACCGGATCGCCAACACGGTCGCCGTCAGCTTCGTCGAGGAGCGCGAGCGGGTCATCCGCCAGCAGCAGGACTCGATCCGCGAGCTGTCCACCCCCGTCCTGCCGGTGCGGGAGCGACTGCTCATCCTGCCGATCATCGGGGTGCTCGACCGCGAGCGCGCCCGTCAGCTCACCGAGCAGCTGCTCAACGGCATCCGGACCCACCGCGCGCGGGTCGTCGTCATCGACATCACCGGCGTCCCCGAGGTCGACGAGTCGGTGGCCAACCACCTGGTGCAGACCGTCGACGCCTCCCGGCTCATGGGCGCCGGTGTCATCATCACCGGGCTGTCCCCGAAGATCGCGCAGACGCTGGTCACCATCGGCGTCGACCTCAGCAAGATGGACACGATCGGCGACCTGCAGGGCGGCCTCGAGGAGGCCGAGCGGCTGCTCGGCTACACGGCCGGCAGGGACGACGGGGCGGAGCCGTGACCGGTCCCCGCCTCGTCTCCATCCTGCGCCAGGGTGCCGTGCTCATCGCCTCGGTCCACACGGCCCTGGACGACACGCAGATGACCGCCTTCCAGCACGACCTGGTGGAGCGGATCGGTCAGGACCGGGCGCGCGGGGTCGTCATCGACGTCGCCGCGCTCGACGTCCTCGACTCCTTCGCCACCCGGACGCTGCGCACGATCGCCGAGGTGGCCCGGCTGCGCGGGGCGGTGACCGTGGTGGTCGGCATCAGGCCGGAGGTGGCGTTCGCGATGGTGGCCCTCGGCATGGACACCGGGTCGGTGCACACCGCCCTCGACCTGGAGGAGGGCCTCGCCTTCCTCGACCGGGTCACCGGCTCCCCGCGGCCGGCCCCGACGCGCGGCGGTCCGGTGTGACGCCCGCGGAGGGGTTCGCCCGCGATTACCGGGTGGCGTTCCTGGCGCACCTCGCCCGCCGCTGCGAGGCCTCGCTGCACCGCGGCTGGGAGCTTGGGCGGGAGGCGGTGGCGCACGGGCTGGGCATCCTGGAGGTGGTCCGGGTGCACCACGAGGTGCTGCTCGAGGTGCTGCGCGACACCCCCGCGGAGGAACTCCCCGACGTCGCCGCCGCGGCCTCGGAGTTCCTCGGCGAGGTGCTGGCGACGTCGGACATGGCGCAGCGGGCGCTGCTGCGCCCCCGCTGAGCACGCGGAGGGGCCCCCGGCCGGGAGCGGGGCCACGGCTCCCGACCGGGGGCTCGGGGCGGCGCGGACGGGGAACCGCGCCGGGTCCGTCAGCCGGCGTTCTGCGTGAGGTCCACGTCCTGGTCGCCGATCGTGCAGACCGTCTCGGTGTCGCCGCTGCGGTCGACCGCGGTGCCGAGGACCGCCACCGGCCCGACCTTGAGGCCGCAGATCTGTGCCGCCACCTGCGCCGCGACGCCGATGTTGACGTCCTCGAGGATGGTCACGTCGCCGACGGCGACGTTGACCAGGCCGTCCTGGACGGCGACCGGCTGGGCACTCGCCGTGCCGGCGGCGCCGGCGACGAGGGCGGCGCTCGCCGCCACGCAGACGGCGGATCGCTTGAGCATGCTGGTCACGAGGGGTCTCCTCCCGGTGGGGCCCGGTGCGGCGTCGTCGCCGCGGGGGCCGTGCAGGGATGGAGACGACCCGGGCGCCGCGGCGTGACGCGGGCCCGGGCGCCGTCCGGCTCCGCCGCGGCGGCGTGTCCCGCGTCATGCCGACGGTCCGGGAGCGTCCGGGCGGGTATGGCCGACCGGGTCCGCCCGCCACCGCCGTCGGAGGAGCACCCGTGACCGACCCGAACCGGCGCCGCACGCTGCTCGCCGCCACCGAGCCGGTGCGCGCCGCCGCCAGCGCCGGCGCGCTGGCGCTGGCCTACCCGCTGCTGCGCGGCGCCCCGCGGGGCGAGCCGCACGGGGTGCTCGTGCTGCCGGGGCTGCTCGCCTCCGACGTCTCCACCGTCACCCTGCGCCGCTGGCTGCGCGGCCTCGGCTACCCGGTGGTCGGCTGGGAGCTCGGCCGCAACCGCGGCCCGACGAAGGAGATCACCGACGAGCTGCCCCGGCTGGTGGAGCGGCTGGCCGACGAGCACGGCGGGCCGGTGAGCATCGTCGGTCAGAGCCTCGGCGGCATCTACGCGCGGCGGCTGGCGCTGCGGGTGCCGCGGCTGGTCCGCCAGGTGATCAGCCTCGGCTCGCCCTTCGGGCTCGCGGGCGGCGGGGGCGACGACAGCCCCGGCGCCCGCGCCTACGCCCGCTACCGCCACCTGCACGCCGTCCCGCGCGGGCGCGGCGGGCTCGGCGGCGGGCTGCCCGTGCCGAGCACCGCCGTCTACTCGCGGTGGGACGGCGTCGTCGACTGGCGGGCCTGCCGGCAGCAGGCCGGGCCGCGGGCGGAGAACGTCGGCGTGCACGCCAGCCACCTCGGGATGGGCCACGACCCCGCGGTGCTGTGGCTGGTCGCCGACCGGCTGGCCCAGACCCGGGAGGGCTGGGCGCCGTTCCGCCCGCCGGCCCGGCTGCGGTTCCTCTACCCGCGCGAGGACGGCGACACGGCCGGCTGACGCCGCCGCGCCCGCAGCACGGCGTCGGCCACGTGCGCGTGGCCGCCGTGGCCGTGCCCGCCCCCGCCGTGCCCGTTCCCGCGGTGCTCGTGCGCCCGCGCCGCCCGGGGCCGGGTCCCGGCCACCTCGACGTCCCACTCGTCGCCGTCGAGGACCGCGGCGAGCTGCTCGCCGGTGGCGTACCACTCGGGCAGGCCCGGCCGCTGCACGCCGTGCGAGAGGTCGCTGCCGTCGTGCATGGTCACCAGCAGCGTGCCGCCGGGCGCGACCGCGGAGGCCAGCCGGCGCAGCACGTCGTCGCGGGTGGCGGGCAGGAAGTGCAGGAACGACGCCGTCACCAGGTCCCACCGCTCGTCGCCGGGCTCCCACGAGGAGATGTCGGCCTTGCGGGTCTCGAGCGACACCCCGGCCGCCTCGGCGGCCGCGGCGGCCCGGTCGAGCGCCACGCGGGAGAGGTCGAGCGCGGTGACCGCCCAGCCGCGGCGGGCCAGCCAGACGGCGTCGCCGCCCTCGCCTGCCCCGGCGTCGAGCGCGCGGCCCGGCGGCAGGTCGGCGGCCTCGGTGGCCAGCACGTCGTTGACCCGGCCGCTCCAGGCCCGGTCCGTGGCGCGGTAGCGGTCCTCCCACCACTGTTCGCCGAACTCCGGGTCGGTCTGCGCGCGCAGCACCTCGACGGCGAACCGGGTGTCCTCGGCGACCAGGTCGGCGTTGAGCTGCCCCGCCGCCCACAGGCCCTGGGCGGCCGAGGAGATGACCTGCGCGGACAGGTCGGCGACGTTGCCGGCCGCCCAGACGCCGGGCACCGACGTCGCGCCGCGCGCGTCGACCGGCACGTGCGAGCCCATGACCACCTCGCCCATCGCGAACGGCACCGCCTCGATGCCGAGCCCGGCGAGCACGGCCGAGCGGGCGGTGAAGCGGGGCGCGACGACGACGGCCGCCCGCGGCACGACCTCGCCGGAGGCCAGGCGGACGCCGGTCAGCCGGCCGCCGTCGGTGTCCAGGCCCGCGACCTCGCCGGTCACCACCCGCACGCCGCGGGCGGCCAGCGCCTCGGCGACGTCGGCGGGCGGCTCCCCGGCGGTGTGCTGGAACAGCACGACGTCGGCACTCCACTGCCGCCACAGCTGCGCCTGGTGCAGCGACAGCGGACCGGTGGCGACGACGCCGATGGCCTGGTCGCGCACCTCCCACCCGTGGCAGTAGGGGCAGTGCAGGACGTCGGTGCCCCACAGCTCCCGCACGCCCGGGAGATCGGGGAGCTCGTCGGTCAGGCCGGTGGTGACCAGCAGCCGGCGGGCCCGCAGCGTCCGCCCGCCGGCCGTGCGCACCGTGAACGCGCCGATCGTGCCGCCGGCGTCGGTCGCCGTGTCCTGGACCAGGGTGACCCCGTAGCCGGCGACCTCCGCGCGCCCCGCGGCGAGCAGGTCGGCGGGCGGCGTGCCGTCGCGGCCCAGGTAGTTGTGCATCGCGTGCGCCGGCGCGTTGCGCGGCGTCCCCTCGTCGACCACCGCCACGGAGCGGCGCGCCCGTCCCAGGGCGAGGGCACCGGACAGGCCGGCCGCTCCCCCGCCGATGACCACCACGTCGTACGTCTCGTCCATGCCCGACACGGTGCAGCCGCCCGTGCCGCCTTGACAAACATCGTTGCTGGAACGGCAAACTGGGCGGCGTGACCGACCTCGACCCCGGCCTCGACGCCGTCCTCGACGCCGTGGGCCCGCGGCTGCGCGAGCTGCGGCGGCGGCGCGGCGCCACCCTGCAGCAGCTCGCCGACGACACCGGCATCTCGGTGTCCACGCTCTCCCGGCTGGAGTCGGGGCAGCGCCGGCCCACCCTGGAGCTGCTGCTGCCGCTGGCCCGCGCCCACCAGGTGCCGCTCGACGAGCTCGTCGACGCCCCGGAGACCGGCGACCCCCGCGTGCGGCTCAAGCCGCTCACCCGGCACGGCGCCACGTTCCTGCCGCTCACCCGGCGCCCGGGCGGGCTGCAGGCCTACAAGATGGTGCTGCCGCCGCGCTGGGGCGGGGAGCCCGGCGAGCTGCGCTCGCACGAGGGCTGGGAGTGGGTCTACGTGCTCTCCGGCCGGCTGCGGCTGCTGCTCGGCGACGCCGACGTCACCCTGACCCCCGGCGAGGTCGCCGAGTTCGACACCCGCACTCCGCACTGGCTGGGCAACCCCGACGACCGGGCCGCCGAGGTACTGGCCCTGTTCGGCCCGCAGGGCGAGCGCATCCACGTCCGCGCCGCCCCCAGGGGCCACTAGCGCGACACAGGCCTCTCCGGGACGGCGAGGAGGGTGGGGCGCGACCCGCGGCCGCACCCCACCCCCGTCGCTCAGCGGGTCAGGCCCGCGTCACGACCACGCCGCGCTGGCCAGGTCGCCCGTGCGCCACATGCGCCCGCTCCAGTTGGCGTCGCGCCACATGCGACCCGACCAGGAGATCCCGGTCCAGGAGCCGTCACGCCACATGCGGCCCGCCCAGTCGGCGTCGCGCCACATCCGGCCGTCCCAGGCGGGCAAGCTCCACTCGGCCGACCGCCAGGTGGTGCCGTCCCAGCCGTCACCGCTGACCAGGTAGCCGCGCCAGTGGCCGCCCACCCAGGCGTTCTGCCGCGCGGAGGCCGCAGCCCACGCCCGGCCGTCCCAGGCGTTGCCGAAGACGTCGACCTCGCCCTGCAGCGGGACGCCGTCGCGGTCGACGTGCGAGCTGCCGCGCGCCGCCTCGATCGACCCGGTCCCGGTGCTCCAGAACTGGTTGGGCTGGTTCGCGTTGGTGACCGGCTTGAGCTGCGCCTCCCGCACGTCGGTCAGCCCGTTGCCCCGGTACTGGTTGGTCGTCGAGCTGAACGGCGACGCCGTCGACATGATCTGCCGCTTGACCTGGTCGGGGGTCAGCCGCGGGTCCTCCTGCAGCAGCAGGGCGACCTCGCCGCTGACGACCGCGGCGGCCTGCGAGGTGCCCGACGCGACGGCGAAGCGGTCGCCCCGGCGGGCGTCGAAGTGCCGCTCGTCGGCGTAGCCGTTGGGCACCCGGAGGCCGACGACCGAGACACCGGGGGCCACCACGTCCACGTGCCGCTGGTTGGTCCCGCGGGTCGCCCACGCGGGCACCGTGTCGTCGACCGGGTCGACCGTGCCCTGCGTGTCGGCGGCGCCGACCGCGAGCACGTACGGGTCGCGCGCGGGGTTGGCCAGGTTGTAGTTCGTCGAGCCGTCGTTGCCGCCGGCGACCACCACGACGATGCCGGCCTTCCACGCCTGCTCGACGGCGAAGGAGAGCGGGTCGACACGGCTGTCCTGGGTGGAGTCCGTGCCGTACGACAGGTTGATGACGCGGATGTTCATCCCGTTGTCGTTGCGGTGCTCGACGACCCAGTCGATGGCGGCGATCACCTGCGTCACGTCGACCGCGCCGTCGCTCGCGCCGACCTTGACGTTGAGCAGGGTCGAGTCCGGCGCGATGCCGGTGAAGCGGCCCGGGTCGGTGTAGGACGCGGGGCTCCCCGCCGCGTCGCGGCCGGCGATGATCGAGGCCAGGTGGGTGCCGTGCCCGTAGGCGTCGCGGTGGGCGAGCTCGGGGTCCTGGCTGTCGAAGGACAGGTCCGGCCCGTCGACGACGTTGCCGGTGTCCAGGCCGGGCACCCGGGTGACGCCGGTGTCGATCAGCGCGACCCCGATGCCCCGGCCGGTGAAGCCGGCCCGGTAGGAGTCCTGCGCGCCGACGGCCTGGGCGATGTGGAACAGCGACCCCTTGGCAGTGACGTCGTAGCCGAGCGGAGCGGCGGCGGCCGGACCCGCGGTGGCGACGGCGCCACCCAGGACCGCGGACGTCGCCAGGAGGGCCGCGACACCGCGGCCGGCTCTGCGTCCCCAGCCCCGGCTCACTGCCGGGACCTCGGGGAGTACGGGAGCGTCATGGATGTGCTCTTCTCGTCCGTGAGAGACCACCCCGGACGGGGTGGCGCCGTCAGTAGCGACGCCCTGGCGCGCGACCTCTCCCCGAACCGGTCCGGCGTCACCCCGAGGGGTGGGTCAGCCCCGCCGACCGTGCGGCGGACTCAGGGGACGACGACGAGGCGGACGCCGGCGTCGCCCGCGGCCTGGCGCTCCCACGCCCGGGTCACCTCGGGCAGGGGCACCGTCTCGTGCGCGACGGTGACCCGCCCGGCCGCGGCGGCGGTGAGGACGGCGTCGAGCGCGGTGCGGCGCTGCGCCGGGGTGAGCGCGTTGTTCGTGTAGCCCAGCACCTCCGCCGAGCGCCCGCGCAGCACCGCCGAGGAGAACACCGCCTCGTCGCCGGACGCCCCGCCGATGTTGACCAGCCGCCCGCCGGGGGCCAGCACCCGCGCGGCCGCGGTGGCCGCGACGCCGAAGACCGGGTCGACGACGACGTCGGCCCCGCCGCCGAGGGCGTTCCCGAGCGCCGCGGCCTGCGCGGCGGCGTCGCCCTCGGCCGGCACGACGGCGTCGGCCCCGGCCGCCCGGGCCCGCTCCTGCCCGGACGCGGACCGCGCCAGCGCCACCACCCGGGACGCGCCGAGCACCCGCGCCGCGCCGACCGCCGCCTGCCCGACCGCGCCGCCGGCCCCGAGGACGAGCACCCGCTCCCCCGGCTGCAGCCGGCCGCGCCAGGTCAGCGCCATCCACGCGGCCACGCCGGACAGGCCGATCGCGGCGACGGCGGCGTCGGGCAGGTCGGCGGTCAGCGGCACGAGGTCGTCGTCGGCCACCGAGCAGCGCTCGGCGAGGCCGCCGTCGCCGGGGGCCATGCCGGCCGACGTCGCGAACCACACCCGGGTGCCGGCCGGCAGCCGCCCGCCGTCGGTGACCACGCCCACGCCCTGCACCCCCGGCACGTACGGCACCGCGGGCGCGCCGAGGTAGGAGGTGCCGGAGGCGCACAGCAGGTCCAGCGGCACGATCGGCGCCGCGGTGACCCGGACCAGGCTGCGGCCGGGCGCCGCGGCCGGGTCGGGGTGCTCGGCGTGCTGGGGCTGCGTCCCGGGCGCGCGGACGACGGCGGCGCGCACGTCAGGTGGTGATGTCGGGATAGGGCAGCGTGATGTGCTCCATCGCCCTGCCGTAGGCCTTCTGGTACTCCAGCGGCCCGTGGTCGCGCTCGAACATGGCGATGAACAGCGTGAGCGTGAGGAACGGGTGGGCGCCCATCTGGAACAGCGTCACGTGGTCGTGCTCGCGCAGCGCCCGCCGCTCGTCCTCGGTGAACTCCAGCCAGGTGGAGCGCTCGTCGGAGGTGCAGTTGAGGATCCGGTTGGCCATCTCGGCCTCCCACCACTCCACCGTGCCGGCCGGGTCCTCGCGGTAGCGCTCGACGAGCTCGGGGTCCCGGTCGACGGTGTAGAGGAACTTGTCGAGCAGGTAGCGGCTCATGCCGGCACCACCTCTCCGGGGACGCCGTTCGGGTACCAGGTGAAGTAGGCCTCCATCGTGTGGAACAGGTCGAGGGTGTCGACGTGGTCGGCCTTCCGGCCCTCGCCGGCGACGCCCATCATCAGCATGAAGTCCATGAAGCCGTGGGTGGCGTTGCCCGGCTGGTGCAGGCTGTCCAGCGAGACCTCGGCCAGGCAGCCCTCGATGTCCCCGGAGGCGATCCACTCCACCGCCTTGCGGTCGAACTCCGGGTCGGGCCCGTGCTCGCCGAACTGGCGCGGCCCGCCGAGCTCGAGCGACAGGTGGCCGGTGCCGATGACGGCGACCCGCTTGTCCGACTCCCAGGACTCGACCATCTCGCGGATCGCCCGGCCCAGCTGGACGAAGCGCCTCGGCTGCGGCAGCGGCGGGGCGAAGATGTTCGTGTAGACCGGCACGATCGGCAGGTCGGCCTGCGGGCGCAGCGTGATGATCGGGCACGTGATGCTGTGGTCGATCCGCAGCTCGTTGGAGAACGCCAGGTCGAAGTCGCGGTCCAGGCCGTCGCGCAGCAGGTGCGCGGCCAGGTCCTCCTCGCCGCGCAGCGTCATCCGCGGCAGGCCGAACTCGCGCTCCTCGTTGTAGAAGTTCGCGTCGAAGAACGGCGCCTTGCCCACCAGGAACTGCGGCATGTTGTCCAGCCACAGCTGGTGGAAGTGGTCGCTGCCGACCATCACCAGCACGTCCGGCTCCGCGCGCGTGAGCGTCTCGCGGAACCGCTCGATCTTGGCCACCCACTCGTCGGCGAACGGGGGCCGGTCGGCGCCGGTGGCGGTGCTCGCCCGGTAGTAGAAGGGGTGGTGGGTGGACGCGATGACCGCGGCCAGCTCAGCCATGGGGACCTCCGTTGGCGGTCGGGGGCAGGGTCCCGGGCTCGTACGGGTCCGGGGCGACGGAGCGGTTGTGCAGGTCGACCGAGAGGAACACCTCGTCGGCGACCGGGTGCCGGATCTCCTCGGCGAGCTGGCCGATGAGCCCGGCGGTACGGGCGAGCAGGGCGAAGCCGCGCAGCAGCTCCAGCGGCAGGCCGAGGTCGGCCAGCGCCGCCCCGCAGACCCCGGCGCCGTTGAGCGGCAGCGTCCTCCCCAGGACCTGCGGGTGCACCCGGCCGATGGCGGCGAACAGCGCCAGGTGCGGGCCGACCAGGCCCTCCTCGGCGGCGATCTCGAACAGCCGCGGGGTGCGCGGGTCGCCGTCCTTGTGCACGTGGTGGCCGAGGCCCGGGACGAACCGGCCCTCGGCCCGCCGCGCGGTGACGGTCTCCAGCGCGAGGGCGTCCCAGCCGGCGTCGTCGGCCGGCAGCTCGCCGGCTCGGACGAGCACCTCGTGCAGGAACCGGCCGCAGTCCTCGGTGACGCCGAGGAACCGCGAGCCGCCGCCGAGCAGCCCGGCGGCGAGCGCCCCCTGCACCGAGTCCGGCGCCGACAGCCAGGTCAGCCGGGTGACGATCGCGGTCGGGGTGAACCCGTGGTCGGCCAGCGCGGCGAGCACCGCCTCGAACACCCGGGTCTCCCCCGGCGCGGGCCGGCGCTGGGTGGCCAGCCAGAACGCCAGCTCCCCGAAGCCGACGCTGCCCATGACGTCGCGGGCGAGGTCGGTGCCGAGCAGGGTGATCGACTCCCGGCTCGAGGCCCCCAGCGCGGTCGGGTACCCGTCCTGCGCGGTCACGGCGTCTCCTCCCCCTCGGCCAGCCAGCGGCGGATCTCCTCGCCGTGCTCGTCGAGCCCGGGCGGTGGCAGCCGGTACTCCGCGGCGGTGGCCGAGAAGCGGATCGGGTTGCGGATCGACGGCACGGCGGCGGCACCCTCCCCCGCGACGACGACCGGGTCGAGGCCGACCTCCTCGGCGAACGCGACGCCCTGGTCGATCGTGTTGATCGGCCCGCACGGCACGCCCGCGGCGATGATGTCGCGGAACCACGCCATCTTGGTGCGGGTGCGCAGCCGCTCGACCAGCAGCGGCCGCAGCTCCCCGCGGTTCGCGGTGCGGTCCTCGTTGTGCAGGAACCGCGGGTCCTCCGGCAGCTCCGGGACGCCGAGCACCTCGCACAGCCTGCGGAACTGGCCGTCGTTGCCGGCGGTCACGATGAGGTCGCCGTCGGCGCAGGGCAGCGGTTCGTAGGGGAACAGGCTGGGGTGGCTGTTGCCCATCCGGAACGGGACGACGTCGCCGGCGACGTACGCCGACGTCTGGTTCACCAGCCCCGACAGGGCGCTGGCGAGCAGGTTGACCTCGACGTGCTGGCCGCGGCCGGTGGCGTGCCGGGCGTTGAGCGCCGACAGCACGCCGATGGTGGCGTGCAGCCCGGCCATGACGTCGAAGACGGCGACGCCGGCCCGGTAGGGGTCGCCCTCCGGGTCGCCGGTGAGGCTCATCAGGCCGGAGATCGCCTGCACGATGAGGTCGTAGCCGGGCAGCGACCGCCCGCCCGGGCCGCTGCCGAAGCCGCTGATCGAGGCGTAGACGACCGCCGGGTTGGTGGCGGCGACGGTGTCGTAGTCGAGGCCGAAGCGGGCCAGGCCGCCGGGCTTGAAGTTCTCCACGACGACGTCGGCGCGGCGGGCGAGCTCTCGGGCGGCGGCGAGGTCGGCGTCGTCCTTGAGGTCGAGCGCCACCGAGCGCTTGTTGCGGTTGACGCCCAGGTAGTAGGTGGAGACGCCCTGCCCGTCGACCTCGCGGACCGGGGGCTGCCAGGTGCGGGTGTCGTCGCCGCCCGGGCCCTCGACCTTGACCACCTCGGCGCCCAGGTCGGCCATGAGCATCGTGGCGTAGGGCCCGGCGAGGATGCGGGAGAAGTCGGCCACGAGGAGCCCCGCGAGCGGGCCCGAGGGTGGCGGTGCGCCGGTTCCGGCCGGTCCTGCCGTCATCGTCGCTCCGCGCTCCTCGTGCTCGGGTGCCGCTGACACGGACGGGCGTCCGCCGGTGGGGCCGATCCTGAGCAGCGCCCTGACCTGTGTCAACCGGACGGCCCTGCGCTTGACATGTGCGGCAGGTCACGCGCAAGGTGGCGCCGTCCCGACCACCGTCCGCAGTACGGACGGTCGTCCGCTTCCGTCGCCCGACGCCCGAGGAGACCTCCGTGCCCCAGCCCGAGACCCCTGCCCCGCAGGCCGGCCGCCCCGTCGTCCTCCGTGGCGGCACGGTGCTGACCATGGACGACGCCGGCACCGTGCTGCGCGACGCCGACGTCCTCGTCGTCGGCGACCGCATCGCCGCCGTCGGTCCGGCGCTCGAGGTGCCCGAGGGCACCCGGGAGATCGACGCCGGCGGCGGGATCGTGATGCCCGGGATGATCGACACCCACCGGCACATGTGGCAGACGGCGATGCGCGGCTACGGCGCCGACTGGTCCCTCACCCAGTACTTCGTCTGGTACTACCTCGAGCACGGCCGCCGCTTCCGCCCGGAGGACGTCGCAGCGGGCAACCGGCTGGCCGCGGTCGAGGCGCTCGACGCGGGCGTGACCACCGTCGTCGACTGGTCGCACGGGCTGCAGACGGTGGACCACGCCGAGGCCGCCGTCGACGCGCTGCAGTCGGTGCCCGGCCGGTACGTGCTCGCCTACGGCAACATCCAGGCCGCGCCGTGGGAGTGGACCGCCGACAAGGGCGTGCAGGCCTTCCTCGAGCGCCGCCGCACCGGCGCCGGTGACCTGCTCGCCTTCCAGCTCGCCTTCGACGTCACCGGCGACCCGGCCTTCCCCGAGAAGGCGGCCTTCGAGGTGGCCCGCGAGCTCGGCCTGCCGGTGACCACGCACGCCGGCGTCTGGGGCGCCACCAACGACGAGGGCATCCGGCTCATGCACGAGCACGGCTTCGCGACGCCGGAGACCGTCTACGTGCACGCCGCCTCGCTGTCCCCCGACAGCTACCACCGGATCGCCGCCACCGGCGGGTCGATCTCGGTGTCCACGGAGTCCGAGCAGAGCGCCGGGCAGGGCTACCCGCCCACCTGGCAGGTGCGCGCCCACGGCATCCCGGTGTCGCTGTCGATGGACACCAGCGTGTGGTGGAGCGGCGACCTGTTCTCCGCGATGCGCACGACGCTCGGCGCCGACCGCTCCCGGGAGCACTTCGAGGCCCACCTCAAGGGCGAGACGGTCACCCACCTGGCGCTGCGCGCGCAGCACGTCGTGGAGTGGGCGACCCGCGGCGGGGCGACGGCGCTGGGCCGCGACGACCTGGGCCGGCTGGTGCCGGGCGCGAAGGCCGACGTCGTGCTCCTCAAGAACGACGCCTCACCGGTGTCCTTCCCCCTCCTGCACCCCCACGGGCACGTGGCGTTCCAGGCCCAGCGCGGCGACGTGCACACCGTGCTCGTCGACGGCCGGGTCGTGAAGTCCGAGCACCGGCTGGTCGGCGTCGACCTGGCCGCCGTGCGGCGCGAGGTCGAGGCGACCGTGGAGCACCTGCGCGCCGACATGGGCGAGGACGTGTGGCAGTCGGGCATGGACCCCGAGCTGCCCGAGGGCAAGGTGCTCGACAATCCCTACCAGTACACCGACTTCCGCTCGGAGAGCACGCACGCCGCCCGCGAGGAGGCCTTCGAGCGGCACCTGGCCGGGGAGCACTGAGGGGGAACGGTGGCCGGACGCGGTGAGGGGCCCGACTTCGTCGAGGCGCTGGCGCGCGGGCTCGACGTGCTCACCTGCTTCGGCGCCGACCGGCCGGCGATGTCGCTGTCCGAGGTCGCCGCGGCCGCCGGGCTGGCCCGCCCGACGGCGCGGCGGCTGCTGCTCACGCTCGAGGAGCTGGGCTACGTCCGGTCGGCCGGGGGCACGTTCTCGCTGACGCCGAAGGTGCTCGCGCTCGGCATGGCCTACGTCGGCGCGCTCGGGCTGTGGGACGTCGCCCGGCCGCACCTGGAGGCACTGGTCGCGCGGACCGGCGAGTCGTCGTCGATGGCGCAGCTCGACGGGTCCGACATCGTCTACGTGGCCCGGGTGTCGGTGCCGAAGCTGATCACCCTGCGCGTGGAGATCGGCACCCGCTTCCCGGCGGTGCAGACGTCGCAGGGCAAGGTGCTGCTGGCCGCGCTGCCCGTCGGGGAGCTCGACGCCGTCCTCGCCCAGCCGAGCCGGTCGGGCCTGCCGCCCTACATCGGGCGCTCGCCCGAGCAGCTGCGCGAGGAGCTGACCGAGGTGCGGGCCCGCGGGTGGGCGCTGGCCGACGAGGAGCTCGCGCCGGGCGTCCGGTCGGTCGCCGTCCCCGTGCGCGACGGGACGGGTGCGGTGCGCGCCGCGATGAACGTGACGGTGCACGCGGCGGAGACCTCCACCGAGCACCTGCTGGGCGAGCACCTGCCCGCCCTGCTGCGCACCGCCGGCGAGGTGAGCGCCGACTGGGCGCGCTGGCAGTCCCGGCCGCACGTGGAGGTGGACCGGTCGCGCTCCGCCGGATGACATCCCGCCGGATCGGGTACGCCCGGTCCATGAGCGGGAAGTCGGCGGAGGACTACGCCAGGGACTACACGGACCCGGAGTTGCGCGAGCGGCTCAAGGAGGAGATCAAGGCCGGCGACCGGGGCGGGCGGCCCGGCCAGTGGAGCGCCCGCAAGAGCCAGCTGCTCGCGCACGAGTACGAGGCGGCCGGCGGCGGCTACCGGCACGAGGGCGAGCGCAGCGAGCCCCAGCGGCACCTGCAGGAGTGGACCGGCCAGGACTGGCACACCGCCGACGGCGGCGACCGCGCCCGCGGCGAGGGTGGGACGAAGCGGTACCTGCCCGACGCCGCGTGGGAGCTGCTCTCCGACGAGGAGAAGCGCGCCACGGACTCCCGCAAGCGGCACGGCGAGGAGCAGCACGTGGCCAACACCGACGCGGCCAAGGAGGCGCGGAAGGCCGCCGAACTGCTCGACGCGAAGGCCGACGAGGCGAGGGAGGCCGTGGGCCGCATGCACGGCGACTCCCAGCTCGACCGGGCCGAGAGGGCCGAGCGCGACCTCGGCGCGGGCCGCAAGACGGTGCTCGAGGCGATCGACCGGCAGCGCGACCGCGACTGAGCGACACGCAGCACGATCAGGCGGCCTGATCGTGCTGCGTCCTGGCTCGCGGTCTGCGGTGAGCCTGGACGCGTGGCGGTGAGCCAGGATCCGGTCGACACGCCGTGCAGTCGGCGCAATCTTGCACGGACTGCACGTTTCGGGCGATCATGACCGGGTGACCTCCGGCCTGCGCGAGCGCAAGAAGCTCGCCACCCGCTCGGCGCTGCACGCCGCGGCGCTGCACCTCGTCGCCGAGCGCGGGCTCGACGGCGTCTCGGTCGACGACGTCGCGGAGCGGGCCGGCGTCAGCCCCCGCACGTTCTTCAACTACTTCGCCACCAAGGACGACGCCGTCCTCGGGCTCGACCCCGGCGAGTCCGCCCTCGCCGCCGAGCGGCTCGCCGCACGCCCCGCCGGCGAGGACCCGGTGACCGCGCTGCGCGCCGTGCAGGCCGAGCAGGCCGCCGCCATGGCCGAGGAGCCCGAGGGCGTGTGGCCGCTGCGGCTGCGCGTCATCGACGAGCACCCCGTGCTGCTCGCCCGGCTGCACGCCGCGTTCGGCGCCTCCGAGCGGGCGCTGGCCGACGCCGTCGCCGCCCGCACCGGCACCCGGGTCGGCGCCGACGCCTACCCCACCCTGCTGGCCGCCGTCGCCGGTGCCGCCATGCGCACCGCGCTGCACCGCTGGCTCGCCGCGGACTTCTCCGTGCCGCTCCCCCGCCTCGTCGACGAGGCCTGGGACGTGCTCGCCGCCGGGCTGCCCGCCCCGCGCCCCTGATCCCCCGAGCGGCCGGCGCCGTCCGCTCGCCCCTCGGTGCCGCGCGCCCGCGGCACCGTCGCACGACCCGTGGAGAACGAGTGAACCCGCCGCCCGACGGCACCGCCCCACCCATCGTCCTGACCCGGCGCCGCATCAACGTCATCTTCTCGGCGCTGCTCGCCGGGATGCTCGTCGCCGCCCTCGACCAGACGATCGTCTCGACGTCGATGCCGACCATCGTCGGCGAGCTCGGCGGCGTCTCGCACATGGCGTGGGTGACCACCGCCTACCTGCTGGCCACCACGCTGGTCATGCCCGTCTACGGCAAGTTCGGCGACCTCTGGGGCCGCCGAACGCTGTTCCTCGTCGCCATCGGTCTGTTCACCGCAGCGAGCGTCGGCGCCGCGCTCGCGCCCGACTTCGGCTGGTTCGTGTTCTGGCGCGGCGTGCAGGGCCTGGGCGGCGGCGGGCTGATGATCCTGTCGCAGGCGATCATCGCCGACATCGTCCCGGCGCGGGAACGCGCGCGGTACATGGGCCCGATCGGCGCGCTGTTCGGCCTGTCGGCCGTCGCCGGCCCGCTGGTCGGCGGCTTCTTCACCGACAGCGCGGCCCTGGGCTGGGAGTGGTGTTTCTGGATCAACGTGCCGGTCGGCGTCGGCGCGTTCCTCATCGGCTGGTTCGCCCTCTCCCTGCCGCGCCGGCGCAGCACCACCCCGCTCGACGTCGCCGGGATCGTCGCGCTGTCGGCGACCACGACGTCGCTGGTGCTGTTCACCGACCTCGGCGGCAGCGACGGCTGGACCGACCCGTGGACCCTGGGGCTCGCGGCGTCCTCCGTCGTCTGCGCAGCCGCCTTCGTGCTCGTCGAGCGGCGCGCGGTCGAGCCGATCGTGCCGCTGACCCTGTTCCGCAACCCGACCTTCGTCGTCGCCACGGCGCTGGGCATGGCCGTGGGCCTGGGCATGTTCTCGGCGATCGCGTTCATGCCGACGTTCCTGCAGATGAGCTCCGGCCTCTCGGCGGCGAACTCGGGCCTGCTCATGCTGCCGATGACCGCCGGGATCATCCTCACGATCCAGACCTCGGCGTCGGTCATCCTGCGCACCGGCCGCTACAAGCGGTTCACCGTCGCCGGCGTCGCGGTCATCCTCGCGACGATGGTCTGGATGACCACGCTGACCGGCGGGACGTCGCTGTGGGTCGTCGGCGCCATGTTCTTCGCCCTCGGCTGCGGGCTCGGGCTGATCATGCAGAACGTCGTCCTGGCCGCGCAGAACGCCGTCCCGGCCACCCAGATCGGCACCGCCACCTCCACGAACAACTACTTCCGCGAGGTGGGCGCCACCCTCGGCGTCGCCGTCTTCGGCACGCTGTTCACCAGCCGGCTGGCCGAGAACCTCACCGGCGCGCTGAGCGCGAACGCCCCGCAGGCGGCCGCCGCGGGCATCACCTCGCCGGACACCCTGGTGCCGTCGGCGGTCGACGCGGCAGGCGAGCCGCTGCGGACGGCGATCGTCGACGCCTACGCCGACTCGCTGGCGCCGGTGTTCTGGTACCTCGTGCCGATCCTCGCCGTGGCGCTGCTGCTGTCGTCCGTGCTGCGCGAGATCCCGCTCGCCGAGCACGCCGGCATGGTCGCCCGCGGCGAGGCGGTCACCTCCGAGGAGGAGCTGGCGGCGCTGGCGGAGCTGTCGGAGCCGGCCGCCGCGGAGGAGGCGGTGGTGCTCGAGGACGACCGGGACGACGACCCGCGCTCGGGGCCACCACCCGAGGCGCGCCGCTACGCGCAGTCACTGCCGAGCAGGGAGATCTGACCGATGAGCCGACCCCGGATCCGCGTCGTCGTCGACAACGACTTCAGCGGTGACCCCGACGGCCTCGTCCAGCTGGCGCACCACGCGCTGTCACCATCGGTCGACCTGCGGCTGGTCATCGGCTCGCACCTGCGGCCCGGTGACCACTTCGACCCCTCGGACACCACTGCCGACAACGCCGCCGAGCTCGCCCGGGAGATCCTGGCGCTGGCCGGCCGCCCCGACGTCCCCGTCCTCGCCGGTTCGAACGTCGGCCTGACCGACCGGGGGACGCCGATCCGGTCCGCGGCCGCCGAGGCGCTGGTCGCCGAGGCCATGCGCACCGACGTCGACAGCCCGCTCTACGTCTGCGCGGGTGCCGGCCTCACCGAGGTCGCCAGTGCGTGGCTGATCGAGCCGCGGATCGCCGAGCGGCTCACGCTGGTCTGGATCGGCGGCCCGGAGCACGCCGGCCTGGCCGAGCCGCCACCCGGCGCGATGCCGGTCGAGTACAACCTGCTCATCGACGTGCTGGCCGGATCGATCGTGTTCGGCGACTCCGCCATCCCGATCTGGCAGGTGCCACGCGACGCCTACCGGCAGACGCTGGCCACCTTCGCCGAGCTGCAGGTGCGGATGGCCGAACAGGGGCCGCTGGGTGCCCGGCTGTGCGCCGCGCTGGACGGCCTCCGCACGCAGGCCGCGCGCTACGGGGCGGACCTCGGTGAGACCTACATCCTCGGCGACAGCCCGCAGGTGCTGCTCACCGCGCTGCAGTCGGCGTTCGAGCCGGACCCGTCCTCGAGCCGGCACGTCGTCCGGGAGACGCCGGCGATCTCCGCGGACGGGCAGTACACCACCGCTCCCGGCGCGCGGCCGATGCGTGTCTACACCCAGCTCGACTGCCGGCTGATGGTCGAGGACCTGTTCGCCAAGGTGCAGCTGCACGCCCGGACCTCGTCCGGTCCGCAGGTGGGCGGCACGTCCTAGCCGTCGTACCGGTGGGGCCCGGGGTGGAGACGTTCCCGGGCCCCACCGGCGTCCGGCGGACGGTCAGCCGGCGCGGGCGGCCCGGGCGACGGCGATCAGGCGGTCGAGCTCGGCCGGCGGGATGGCGGCGCCGAAGTCGGCGGCGAACCGGCGCATCGGCATCGACCCGATCATCTGCAGCATCCCGGCGTGCATCTCCGCGGCACCGTCCGGCACGGAGGCGAGGAACCCCTCGAGCAGCTGCGGCCCGACCACCGGGTGCTCGAACCACTCGGCCACCGACGAGCCCAGCGTGAGTTCCGGGACGACGGTGTCGCCGGCCAGCGTCACCGTCTCCTCGGCCAGGACCTCGGCGGCGTTCGCGCAGACCTGCACCGTGTACTCGCCCGGCGCGACGACCCAGCCGCCCTCCCGGACGTCCCAGTAGGCGAACGCCCGGCGGTCGAGGTCCAGCTCCACCGTCCGCGACTCCCCCGGCTCCAGCGGCACCTTCGTGAAGGCGCGCAGCTCCCGGGCGGGGCGGCGGACCGGGCCGGCCGTCGTCGCGACGTAGACCTGGACCACGTGCCGGCCGGCCCGCGCGCCGGTGTTGCCCACGGTCACCGACACGGTCGCCGCGTCGTCGCCGGTGACGGCCACCCGCAGGCCGGAGGTCTCCACGGTCGTGTAGCCCAGCCCGTGCCCGAACGGGTACCGCACCGGACGCTCGACGGACGTGTAGTGGCGGTAGCCGACCATCACGCCCTCGCCGTAGCGGACGTGCCCCTGCTCGCCGGGGAAGTTCAGGTAGCTGGGGGTGTCCTCCAGGCGCAGCGGGATCGACTCGGCCAGCCGCCCGGACGGGCTCACCGCACCCGTGAGCAGGTCGGCCAGCGCGCTGCCGCCCGCCTGGCCGAGCAGGAAGCCGGCCAGGACCGCGTCGACGTCGTCGTGCCAGCCCTCCAGGGACACGATGCCGCCCGAGGACAGCACGACGACGGTGCGCGGGGCGGCCGCGGCCACCGCCCGGATGAGCTCGACCTGCACGGCGGGCAGGTCGAGGGTGGTGCGGTCGAAGCCCTCGGACTCGTCTTGCTCGGCCAGCCCGGCGAAGACGACGGCGACCTCGGCGTCGCGGGCCGCGGCGACCGCCTCCTCGCGGAGTGCGGCGGCGTTCCCGGAGCCCTCGAGGGAGAAGCCGGGCGCGAACGACAGCGGCGGGAGCGCCGCCCGCAGCGCCGTCAGCGCGTCGTCGGCCCGGGTGGCGTTGACGTGCGAGCTGCCGCCGCCCTGGTAGCGCGGCGTGCGGGCGAACTCGCCGACGACGGCCACCCTCGTGTCCGGGGCCAGGGGCAGCACGGCGCCGTCGTTCCGGAGCAGCACCGCGCACTGCGCCGCGAGCTCGCGGGCCAGCGCGTGGTGCGCGTCGACGTCGAAGCCGTCGGTCGGCTCGGGAACGAGGTCCGCGAGCGCGGCCACCCGCCGGGCACTGCGGTCGACGAGCGCCTCGTCGAGCTCCCCGGCGCGGACGGCTGCGACGACGAGCCGGTTGCCCGCACCGGAGTCGCCGGGCATCTGCAGGTCCAGGCCGGCGGCCAGCGCGGCGACCCGGTCGTCCACGGCGCCCCAGTCGGAGACGACGACGCCCTCGAAGCCCCACTGTTCGCGCAGCACCTCGGTGAGCAGCCAGAGGTTCTGTGACGCGTAGACGCCGTTGACCCGGTTGTAGGCGCACATGACCGTGGCCGGCCGCGCCGAGGTCACGATCCGCTCGAAGGCGGGCAGGTAGATCTCGCGCAGGGTCCGCTCGTCGACGTCGGCGCTGACCTGCATGCGCTGCGTCTCCTGGTTGTTGGCCGCGAAGTGCTTGACCGAGGCGCCGACGCCCTGCGCCTGCTGGCCGCGGACGTGCGCGGCGCCGAGCACGCCGGTGAGCAGCGGGTCCTCGGAGTAGTACTCGAAGTTCCGCCCGCACAGCGGGGACCGCTTGATGTTCACACCCGGGCCGAGGACGACCGGCACGCCCAGGGCGCGCGCCTCCCGGCCGACCGCCGCGCCGACCCGCTCGGCGACCTCGGGGTCCCAGCTCGACCCGACGGCGACGGCCGGCGGGAAGCAGGTGGCCGGCAGGCTCTGCAGCAGGCCGATCCGGTCGAAGTCGTCGGCCTGCCGGCGGACGCCGTGCGGTCCGTCGGTGAGGACGACCGACGGCAGCCCGGCCTCCTCCACCGCCGGCGTCGACCAGAAGTCCTGTCCGGACAGCAGCGCCGCCTTCGTCTCGAGGGGCAGCGCGTCGAGGTCGGACCGGTCGGGGGGCGTGGCGGTGGTCACCACCCGATCCTGCTGTGCCGCGGACCGCACGGCCTCGCGGATGCCGACCATTGGCAGCGCCGCTCGGTGCAGCGCGGCGTCCGCCGGGTCGCCGCTGGAGCCCGCGCCCCCGGTCATCGGCGGCGCGGGCAGCCGACGGACAGCCGCGTGCCGGTGGATGGCAGACGGGTTCCGGCGCCCCGGGGGGCGCGGACATCCTGCGGACGTGAGCGGGCGACTGGCAGGGAAGACGGCACTGGTCACCGGGGCTGCGGCCGGCATCGGCCGGGCGGTGGCCGACCGGTTCACCGCCGAGGGAGCGCGGGTCGCCTACGCCGACCGGGACGCCGCGGGAGCAGAGGCGGCCGCCGAGGCGTCGGGTGGTCGGTCGGTGCCGATGGACGTCACCGACGAGGGCAGCGTGGCGGGCGGCTTCGCCACGCTGGCTTCGGACGGGTGGGTCCCCGACGTCGTCGTCGTCAACGCCGGCGTGCAGCTCATCGGACAGGACGCCGAGGTCGCCGACCTGGACCTCGACGTCTGGCGGCGCACCCACGAGGTCAACCTGACCGGTGCCTTCCTGACCATCAAGCACGCCGTCCGCGGCATGCTGACCGTCGGCGGCGGCTCGATCGTCCTGACCGGCAGCCCGACCGCGGTCCGCGGTGAGGGGGCGGAGTTCACCGCCTACGCCTCGTCGAAGGCCGGCGTGCACGGGCTGGGCCGCACGGTCGCCGCCGCCTACGCCCGCCGGGGCATCCGGGTGAACACCGTCGTGCCGCCCTACACCGAGACCGGGCTGGTCCGTGCCATCACCGCCGACCCCGTGGCGCGCGCCGGGATCGTCGGCCGGATCCCGATGGGCCGGGCCGGCACGACCGGTGACCTCGAGGGCGTCATGGTCTACCTGGCCAGCGACGAGTCGGCGTTCGCCACCGGTGCGGTGTTCGCCGTGGACGGCGGCATGACCACGTTGTGACCCGGTGGGGCGGGCCGGGTGCGCTCCCCCACGGGTCACCGGTCACCCCGTCCCTGAGGTCCCGGCCGCCTGCCGCTCGTGCCGGCGCAGCTTGGCGTGGAGGTCGGCGACCAGCAGCCGGACGTCGACGTCGACGTACACGCGCCGGGACGCGCCCCCGGGCACGACCGGGGTCTCGGTCCACGCGCTGGTGGCGTCGCTGAGGGCGGTCAGCAGCACCGGCGGGGAGTCGCCCAACGGCCAGGTCTCCCCCTGCTCCACGAAGTCGGGGATCGGCAGCTCGAGGTACCGCTGCCACAGCCACGCCCCCACCCGGCCCGCCCCACCGAGGTCCTGCTCCAGTTCGGCGACGGAGTACTCGCACCGTCGGTAGGTCTCCAGCGGGAACTGGGAGACGGCGAGATCGGTGCGGGCCAGCACCTCACGGGCCGCTCCGGCGTCGGTCTCCCGGTTGTACTCGAAGGCGGCCGGGTCCAGCGCCCCGCCGACCCAGACCAGCGTGAGCCGCGACGCGACCTCCGGCGCCTGCCGCAGTGCCTGCGCGACGTTGGTGAGCGGCCCGGCGCAGACCAGGAACAGCGGCAGTGGGTCGTCCCGCCGGGCCTCGGCGACGATGAGGTCCGCCGCGGCCGAGCGGGTGTCGCCCGCGTCCAGGAGCACGTCGCAGCCGGCGGCGACCGCCGGCCGGGGGCCGCCGACCAGGTCCACCAGCTCCTGGGCGAACCGGGCGCCTCTCCCCGCGGTGCCCTCGGGTGGCCCGAACACCGCGCTCAGGTGCGAGCTGGTCACCGCGTCCACCCGGTTGGCGGGGCTAAGCAGGTGGTGGGCCAGGGCGACCAGGCCGTCGGGGTCACCGGCCCAGTCGTTGTCGACGACGACGCGGCAGCGTCGGGTGATGCGCAGGGACACACGGTCCTCCGGGGTCAGACGGCGGCCGGGTCGTCGGCGCCGCGGTACGTGGTCGATCGGACGAGCAGTTCGCCGCGGGCGCACCAGAGGCCGAACAGCCGTCCGGTCATGCCGCCGGCGACCTCGGTGGACACGTAGCGCCCGTCGAGCCGGCCGAGCTCGGTGGAGCGGCCCGCGCGGACGAGGCCGGCGACCAGCACGTCGGGCGCCAGCGCCGTCGAGGAGAAGTGGCCCTCGCCCGGGAGCGTCCGGATCTCCAGGGTCACGTCCTCGCCGGGGGCGACCTCCGCCTCACCGAGGACCGCGCGCAGCGGCCCGACCTGTGCCACCGCGCGCACCCGGTCGCCGTCGACCTCGAGGTCGAGGTGGTGGCGGGCGTCCATCCGCAGCGTCAGCCCGCCGACACCGTCCACCCGCACGGTCGCGCGGAACCGGGCGTGCTCGTGCTCCTGCCGGCGCCCCACGACGGCGAGGTCCTCCGAGGCCGGGTCGGGACCGGTCGCGGCCAGCCGCCACCCGCCCTCGACGGGGGTGAGCAACTCGCCGGGGAACCGTCGGGGCGCGACCCACGCGGGGCCGGAGAGTCCGTCGGCGACCGCGACCGCGCCGCCCGGCGGGGTCAGCCACTCCCCCAGCCGCGGCCAGCCGTCGGCCCACTCGACCTCGGCGGCGAAGGTCTCGCGACCGAGGACGTGGAACTGCGGGCTGGCGCCGCGCGGGCGCACGCCGTGGAAGACCACTGCCCACGAGCCGTCGGCCCGCTGCACCAGGTCGGCGTGCCCCGTGTTCTGCACCGGCGACTCCACCCCGCGGTGGGTGAGCAGCGGGTTGGCCGGGCAGGGCTCCCACGGCCCGGCCGGGGAGGGTGCGCGGGCGATGGTCACCGCGTGACCGCGCTCGGTGCCGCCCTCGGCGATGAGCAGGTACCAGAGGTCGCCCACCCGGTACAGGTGCGGGCCCTCGGGGAAGCGCCCGCCGGTGCCCTGCCACAGTCGCCGCCGCTCGGTGAGCGCGGCCCCGGTGACCGGGTCGACCGCCTGCTGCACCAGCCCGGCGGGGCCGCCCGCGCCGAAGCCGGCGTAGGAGACCAGCAGGGTGCCGTCGTCGTCCCAGGCGAGGTCGGGGTCGATGCCGCGCACCCCGGGCATCCGCACCGGGTCCGACCAGTCCCCCAGCGGGTCCTCGGCGGTGCTGAGCACCTGCCACCCGCCGTCGGCGAGGTTGGTGGTGACCAGCCAGAAGCGGCCGTCGTGGTGGCGGATCGTCGGCGCGGTGACGCCGCCCGACCCCGGCGCGGCCGACACGTCGAGCTGGGAGGGCCGGGCCAGCACGTGCCCGGCCTGCTCCCACGTCACGAGGTCGGTCGAGCGGTACAGCGGGACGCCGGGGGCGTACTCGAAGGACGAGTGCACCATCCAGTAGGTGTCGCCGACCCGGACCACGCTGGGGTCGGGGTGGAAGCCGGGGACGACGGGGCGCGGCGTCACGCGTGCGCGTCCGGGTCGAAGAACAGCGCCGGCTTCTCCACCGGGCGCGGCTCCTCGATCGTGCAGGCGAACGCGTGCCGGCCCGAGCCCACCTCCACCGGCGCGCTGCCGTCGGGCAGCACCACCTCCGCCGTCGTGTTCGGCGGGACGACGACGTCGAGCGCGAACGCCGTGCCCCCGGTCAGCGCCCAGGACACCGACGCGGTGCCGTACGGCGTCTCGTGGGTGGCCGCCGCGGAGGTGAGGCCGGGCCCGGGGCGCGGGGCGAACCGGATCCGGCGGTAGCCCGGCGCGGCCGGGGCGAGCCCCGCCACCGTGCGGTGCAGCCAGTCGGCGACCGCGCCGAAGGCGTAGTGGTTGAACGACGTCATCTCCCCGGGGTTGATCGTCCCGTCGGGGAGCACGGAGTCCCAGCGCTCCCAGACCGTCGTCGCGCCCATCGTCACCGCGTACAGCCACGACGGGTTCTCCCGCTGCAGCAGCAGTGCGTAGGCGGTGGCCAGCTCACCCGCGTTCGTCAGGGCGTCGGTGACCAGCGGCGTGCCGAGGAAGCCGCTGGCGATGTGGAACCCGTCCGCCAGTACCTGCTGCGCCAGCAGCCGGCCGGCGTGCTCCCGCTGCCCGGGCTCCAGCAGGTCGAACTCCAGCGCCAGGGCGTAGGCGGTCTGCGACGGGAAGGCCACCCGGCCGTTCGGGGAGACGTACTCGGCGCGGAAGCGGGCCGCGGCCCGCTCGCCCAGCTCGGCGAACCGGGCGCCGTCGTGCCCGAGCACCTCCGCCGCCTCCGCCACCGTGCGCGCCGAGCGGGCGAGGTAGGCGGTGGCCACGCACTGCCAGGGGGTGCGGGCGGCGGCCGGGTTGTCCGGCGGGGCGGCGGTGTCGAGCCAGTCGCCGAAGGAGAACCCGCCCCCGGGGAAGTCGATGTGCTCCCCGGCCCGCGCGGCGAAGGCGTCGATCCACGCGGTCATCGACCCCCACTGGGCGGCGAGCAGCCCGGTGTCGCCGGTGCGCTGGTAGAGCACCCACGGGACGACGACGGCGGCGTCGCCCCACCCGGTCTCCGGCTGCTGCGGGAAGGGCAGCAGCGGCAGGAACGGCACGTACATCGGCACGACGCCGTCGAGTTCCTGCTGCTCGGCGGCGAGGTCGGCCAGCCAGGAGCGCAGCATGCCGGTGGTGTCGTGGAGGAACGACGCCGTGGGCGCGAACACCTGCAGGTCGCCGGTCCAGCCGAGCCGCTCGTCGCGCTGCGGGCAGTCGGTCGGGATGTCGAGGAAGTTGCCGCGCATCCCCCAGACGACGTTCTCGTGCAGCCGCTCGACCTCGGGGTCGGAGCAGGTGAAGGTCCCCGTGCGCCGCAGGTCCGTGTGCAGGACGACGGCCTCGAGGTCCTCGGCTCGCAGCTCCCCGGGCCAGCCGGACACCTCCGCGTAGCGGAACCCGTGGAAGGTGGACCGCGGCTCCCAGGTGCGCGGGCCGCGCCCGTCGAGCACGGCGACGTCGGTGGCGCGGGCGGCCTTCAGCGGGCGGGTGCCCAGCTCTCCGTGCTCCAGCACCTCGGCGTGCCGCACCGTGATCTCCGTGCCGGCGGGGCCGTCGGGGAGCGCGAACCGGATCCGGCCCACCAGGTTCTGCCCGAAGTCGACGAGCAGCCGCCCCGACGGCGAGGTGGTGACCGCCTGCACCGGGAGGACCTGCGTGCGGCGCACCGGCGGGCCGGTGGGCGCCACCAGCGTGGCGGGGTCCAGGTCGTCGACCTCCACCGGCGTCCACGCGGCGTCGTCGAACCCGGGCGCGGACCACCCGGGCAGGTCGCGGCGGAAGTCGACCGTCTCGCCGGAGTAGAGGCCGGAGCGGACGGTGGGCCCGTCGGTCGTCGAGCGCCAGGCGGCGTCGGTGGTCACCACGGTGCGCGAGCCGTCGGGGTGGTCGACCTCCAGCTGCAGGAACGCGCCGGTGCGGTCGCCGTACCACTCGCGCTTGCCGGTGAAGCCGAGGTACCCGGCGAACCAGCCCTCGGCCAGGTGCACGCCGATCGCGTTGGGCCCCTCGCGGAGCAGGCCGGTGACGTCGTACGTCTGGTACCGGAGCCGGTGCCGGTAGCTGGTCCAGCCGGGCGCCAGCACGACGTCGGAGACCGCCGTCCCGTTGAGCGCGGCCTCGTAGACGCCCTGCGCGGTGGCGTACAGCCGGGCGCGGGCCACCGGCCGGTCGAGGGTGAACTCACGCCGCAGCAGTGCCACGGCCTCCTCCCGGGCGGGCAGCACCGGGCGCACCAGCCGCGCGCTCCAGTCGGCGGGCGCGAGCAGACCCGCCTCGACGGCGACCTCCTCGCTCCACGCCGACGGCTCGGCGTCGTCCTGTCCCCACACGCGGACGCGGACGGTGCGCCGCTCCCGGGAGGCGAGCGGCGGCGCGTCCCACGGCACGAGCACCGAGTCGGTGGAGTCGACCCGGCCCGACGACCAGGCGCCGATCTCCAACTCGTAGGCGGCCTGGCACCAGCCCGGCAGGTCGGTGGTGGTGACCCAGGAGAGCCGCGGGGTGGCCTCGCCGATGCCGACCGGCTCGCGGTGGTGCTCGACGGTGACGGGGGCGACGGTCACGTCACTCATCGGACCCGGTCCCCGAGGAGCGCGCCGGCGAGGTACCGCACGGAGCGGTCGACGATCCCGTCGACGTGGTCGGACCCCAGCCAGATGTGCCCGGCGCCCTCGACGGGCACCAGCTCCGAGGAGGCACCGGCGGCCCGCAGCGCCGCGTGCAGCGCCTCGCTCTGGGCGTACGGCACGAGCCAGTCGGCGGTGCCGTGCAGCAACAGGAACGGCGGCGCGCCCGCGGTGGCGTGGGTGACGGGGCTGGCGTCGGCGCGGGTGGCGTCGGTGAGCCCGGCGACCAGGTGCTCCTCCGGCGGTCCCCGCAGCTCCTCGGGCAGCAGCGCGGCGATCTCCGGCGGCGGCGCCTGCCGCGGCATGGTGTCGAGGTCGGAGACGCCGTACCAGTCGACGACGACGTCGACCGCGCTGGACTCCCCGACCACGCCGTGCGTCCCCTCGAGGTCGGGCCGGTGCCCGGTCAGGCCGAGCAGCGCCACGACGTGCCCGCCCGCCGACTCGCCCCACGCGCCGATGCGCGTGGTGTCGACGCCGAGCTCGTCGGCGAAACGCCGCAGGTAGCGGACGGCGGCCTTGGCGTCGTGCAGCAGCGCCGGGAAGGGCGCCTCGAGGGCGTGCCGGTAGTCGATGCTGGCGACGGCGAGGCCGGCGGCGAGCAGCGCGTCGAAGACCTGGTTCTCCCGCAGCGTCTCCGGCAGGTAGCGGCGGTCGCCCATCATGAACGCGCCGCCGTGCACCCAGACGACCAGCGGCGCGGGCGCCGGGGTGTCGGGCACCCAGACGTCGAGCTGCAGCGGGCGGTACCCGAAGGCCACCGCGTAGGTGAGGCCGGAGAAGTGCCGGGCGCCGTCGTCCCGCCGCGCCGGCGCGTGCGGGGGCAGGAACCGGGCCGGGCCGGCCCACTCGGTGGCGGTCATGCGACGTCCTCCAGGGTGCTCGTGAACGTGTGGGTGCCGGGGGCGGCCGGGTGCGTCGTCCCGTCGGGCAGCACGACCTCGGCCTCGGTGCCGGCGGGGACCTCGACGGTCAGCTCGAACCGGTCGCCGTCGATCCGCCAGGACGAGCCGATCCGGCCGTACGGGGACTCGTGCGCGGCCGCGGCGGAGGTGAGCCCGCCGCCGGGCCGGGGCCGCACGCGGAACCGGCGGTACGCGGGCTCGAGCGGCTCGATGCCCGCGGTGTAGCGGTGCAGGAAGCCGACCACGGCGCCCTTGGAGTAGTGGTTGAGCGAGTCGCGCGGCCTGCCCTCGGCGTCCACGCCGTCCCAGTGCTCCCACACCGTCGTCGAGCCGCGGTCGACCATCACCAGCCACGACGGCTCGGTGTCCTGCAGCAGCAGCTCGTAGGCGACGTCGAGGTGACCGGCGTCGGCGAGCACGGGCAGGAGGTACGGCGTCGCCAGGAAGCCGGTGCCCAGATGGGTGCCCGCCTTCCGCACCAGCTCCACCAGTCGCCCGGCGACGGCCGGCCGCAGCTCCGCGGGCACCAGGCCGAAGGCGAGGGCGCGGACGTGGTCGGCCTGGGTGTCGGACACCAGCCGGCCGTCGCCGTCGAGGTACTCGGCCTGCCAGGCGGCGCGCACCTGCGCGGCGAGGCCGGCGTAGCGGGCGGCGTCGTCGTCCCGGCCGAGCACCGCGGCGATCCGGCCCACCAGCTCGGCGCTGTGCGCGAACCAGGCGGTGGCGACGACGCCCTCGTCCGCGGCGACGAACGCGCCGAAGTCACCCACCTCCTGCCCGGGGACGAGCCACTCACCCCAGTGGAAGCCGGTGTCCCACAGCCACCGCTCGTGCGGCGCGGGCTCCGGTCGGCGGGCGGCCCGGTCGGGGTGCCGCTGCTCGCGGGCCATCCGTTCCGCGCGGTGGAGCCAGCGCACCATCGCCGGCCAGGTCTCCTCCAGCACGCGGGTGTCGCCGTAGGCGCGGTACAGCTCCCACGGCACGACGACCACGGCGTCGCCCCACCCGGCCGACCCGTTGAGGGAGGACACCGGGCTGTCCCGCCCCTCGCCGCGGGGGCACGGGCTGACGTTGGCGACCGTGCCGTCGGGCCACTGGTCGGCCACCACCTCGCGCAGCCACTTGGTGGAGAACCCGGCGACGTCGTAGAGGAACGCGGCGGTGGGGACGAACAGCTGCCAGTCGCCGGTCCAGCCGTGCCGCTCGCGGTGCGGGCAGTCGGTCGGGATGTCGCAGGCGTTGCCGCGGAAGCTCCACACGGCCGCCTCGTGGAAGGCGTCCACCCGGGGGTCGCTGCAGGTGAACGTGCCGGTGCGGCGCAGGTCGGTGTGCACCACGACACCGCGCAGGTCGTCGGTCGTGAGGTCGCGCGGGTGGCCCTCGATCCGCACGTAGCGGAAGCCGTGGGTGGTGCGGCGCGGCTCGAACGCCTCGCCCGGTACCCCGGCGGAGACCACGACGTCGACCTGCCCGGCCGGCAGCGGGTGCGGCAGGAACGGCAGGTCCGGCCGCAGGTGCTCGACCGTGACGTCGCCGTCGGGGCCCAGCCACTCGCCGTGGGTGAGCGTGATCGTGGTGCCGGCGGGGCCGAGGTCGGTCAGCCGCACCCAGCCGTTGACGTTCTGGCCGAGGTCGGCGACCTGGACGCCGGACGGCAGCCGGGTCACCGAGGCGGGCTCGATCTCCTCCACGCGGCGCACCGGCGGGGCCGGCGGGTCGACCAGCCCGCCGAAGCCGTGCTCGACCACGGTGACCGGGTCCCAGCCGGCGTCGTCGAAGCCGGGGACGTCCCAGCCGCGGGGCATCCCGCGCAGGTCCCAGCGCTCCCCGGCGATCAGGTCGGCGGCCACGACGTGACCGGTCGCGCTGCGCCAGCCCGGGCCGGTGCCGAGCACCGTGACGGTGCCGTCGTCGTGGGTGAGGTGCACCTGCGCGAGGAACGCGACCCGGTCGCCCCACTGGTCGGCCGAGCGGGTGACGCCGGTCTGACCGCGGAACCAGCCGTCGGCGAGGACGACGGCCAGCGCGTGCCGCCCGGGAGCCACCGGTCCGGGGTCGAGGGCCTGCACCTGCAGCCGCTGGTCGTACTGGGTGTAGCCGGGGGTCAGCTCGGCGTCGCCGATGCGCGCGCCGTCGAGGAACGCCTCGTAGAGGCCCTGCGCGGTGGCGTACAGCCGGGCGCTCACCACGGGCCGGTCGACGTCGAACTCCCAGCGCAGCAGTGCGGCCGGCCGCTCCCCCGCCGGGCCGCCCGGCATGGTGCCGGGCTCGATCCAGTCGGCCGACCAGTCGGTGACCTCGAGCAGGCCGGTCTCGAACCAGGCGGGCTCCGACGGCGGGCTCTCGCCGAGGTCGGTGCACACCTGCACCCGCCAGAGCACCCGCTGCGCCGAGCGGAGCACCGGACCGGTCCACGGGACGAGCACCGACCGGGCGTCCTCCACCCAGCCGGAGTCCCAGCCGTCGTCGGTGGTCAGCCGGTACGCCAGCTGCTGGCGGGCGCCGTCGGGAAGCCGCCACGACAGCCGGGGCTGCGTCGTGCCGATGCCGAGCGGCTCGTCGAGGTGCTCGGTGCGCAGCCCGTGCGGTGCCGCAGCCGTCACAGGGCGGCGACCCGGTCGGCGTGGTGGCAGGCCGCCTCCGTGCCCTCGACCAGCCGCAGCGGCGGGCGCTCGGTGACGCAGACGTCGGTGGCCAGCGGGCACCGCGGCACGAACGGGCAGCCCGTGGGCGACGGCGCCGCGGCTCCCGCGGTGCCGAACCCGGCGGCCTCCCGGGCGGCGCGGCGGGCCGCCTGCTCGGCCGGCCGCGGCACGGGCGCGGCGGCGGTGAGCGCCACCGTGTAGGGGTGCCGCGGCGCCCGGCTGACCGCCTCGACCGGCCCGGTCTCCATGACCTGCCCGCGGTAGAGCACGACCGTCCGCTGGGAGAGGAACCGGACGACGCCGAGGTCGTGGGCGATGAAGAGGAACGCCAGGCCGCGCTGGTCGCGCAGGTCGGCGAGGAGGTTGAGCACCTGCGCCTGGGTGGAGAGGTCCAGGGCGCTGACCGGCTCGTCGAGGACGACGACCTTCGGGTCGCACACCAGCGCGCGGGCGATGGCGATGCGCTGCCGCTGGCCGCCGGAGAACTGCGCCGGGTAGCGGTCGACGGCGTCGCCGGGCAGGCCGACGGACTCCAGGCCGCTGCGTGCCTTCTGCAGTGCCTCGGCGCCCCTGGTCCCCATGAGCCGGAGCGGCTCGACCAGCGTCTGGCCGATGGTGCGCGCCGGGTTGAGCGAGGAGTACGGGTCCTGGAAGACGACCCGCAGGTCGGCCACCTGGCGGCTGCGCTGCTTGAGCGACATCGCGGTGACGTCCTGGCCGTTGACCCGGATGGTGCCGCCTGCAGCCGGCTGCAGGCCGAGCACGGCCTTGCCGATCGTCGACTTGCCCGAGCCGGACTCGCCGACCAGGCCCACGGTCTCGCCGGGGGCGATGTCGAAGCTGACGCGGTCGATGGCCGGCGGCGCCTGCCGCGCCTTGCGGCCCGAGCCGTACCGCACGACGAGGTCGCGGATCTCCAGCGCGGGGGTGGTGGCCGTGGCGGGCGCGGCCGGGGCGGGGGCGGTCATGCGGACACTCCGGCGGTCGGGGCGGTCTCGTCGGCGGCGGTGGCCAGCTCGTCGCCGGCGGACTCGGGCGCCCAGGTGGCGTGCTCGCGGGAGAGCTCGTCGACCCGGATGCAGAGCACCTGTCCGTCGCCGTGGGCGGGCAGCGCCGGGAAGGGCACCGTGCACTTCTCCTGCGCGAACCGGCAGCGGGCGGCGAACCGGCAGCCGGGAGGCCACGAGCCGGGCGGCGGGACGGTGCCGGCGATCGAGGCCAGCCGCTGGGGCACCGGCTCGCCCTCGGGGACGTGGGGGTTGGCCCCCAGCAGCGCCATCGTGTACGGGTGCGCGGGATCGTCGAGGACCCGTGCCGCGGTGCCGGCCTCGACGACCTCGCCGGCGTACATGACCGCGACGGTGTCGCAGATGTCGGCGACCACACCGAGGTCGTGGCTGACCATGACGACCGACAGGCCGGTGTCGCGGACCAGCGCCCGCAGCAGCGAGAGGATCTCCGCCTGCACGGTGACGTCGAGGGCGGTGGTCGGCTCGTCGGCGACCAGCAGCCGCGGCTCACCGGTGAGCGCCAGGGCGATGCAGACGCGCTGCGCCATGCCGCCCGAGAGCTGGTGCGGGTAGCTCTTCAGCACCCGCCGGGCGTCGACGATGCCGACGTTGCGCAGCAGCTCCGCGGCGATCCGCCGCGCCTGCGACCGGCCCACCCCGCGGAAGCGGCGGATCGGGCCGACGAGCTGGGTGACGATCGGGAACATCGGGTCGAGGGCGACCATCGGCTCCTGGGAGATCATCGCGATCTCCCGTCCCCGGATGCGGTTGAGCTCGCCCTCCGACAGGCCGGCGAGCTCGCGGCCCTGCCAGCGGATCGAGCCGCCGGTGACCGCGACGCCGTCGGGCAGCAGACCCATCAGCGAGCGGGCGGTCATCGTCTTGCCGCAGCCGGACTCCCCGACCAGGCCGAGGACCTGCCCCGGCCGCAGGGAGAAGGAGACGCCGGTGACCAGGTCGGGGCCGTCGTCGACGGACACGGTGAGGTCCCGGACCTCCAGCACCGCCTCGGGGTCCGCCGGCGCGGCGGGCGCGCTCACCGCCTGCACGGCCCGGCGCAGCGGGCGGCGTCGCCGGGAGCGCGCCCCGCCCGTTGCCCCGCCGGCCAGCGCGTCGGCGAGCTCGTTGGCCGCGACGACGGTGAGCGCGAGCACCAGGCCGGTGGGGACCATCAGCCACGGCGAGGTGTAGATGTAGCCCGAGGCGTCCTGGATCATGAAGCCCCAGCTCGGCTCCGGCTCCCCCGGGCCGAAGCCGAGGAAGGCCAGGCCCGCGACGATCAGCAGGCCGATGCCGAACAACTGCGCGGCCTGCACCGCGACGACCGTGGCCATCGACGGCAGCACGTGCAGCAGGTTGACCCGCACCGACCCCAGCCCGTTGACCCGGGCTGCGTCGACGTAGAGGCGCTGACGCACCGACTGGGCGACCCCGAGCAGCACGCGGTAGACAGCGGCGGAGATGAGCACGCCGAGGACGGCCATCACCGGGTAGAGCCGGTTGCCGATCACGCCGATCAGGGCCAGCAGCAGGATCGTGGAGGGCAGGGCCAGGAAGACCTCGGTGACCCGGCTGATCACCCGCTCGACCCGCCGGCCGCGTTCCGCGGCGATCAGCGCCAGCGGCAGGCCGATGCCGAAGGCGACGACGAGCATGAGCGCCGAGGACAGCAGCGGCAGCGACCCCGCGGTGAAGATCCGCGAGAGCAGGTCGCGGCCCAGCGGGTCGGTGCCCAGCCAGTGCTCGGCGGACGGCAGCGCGAGCCGGTCGGCGGTGTCCTGCTGCCCGGGCTCGTAGGGCCGCCACAGCGGCGCCGTGAGCGACGCGACGACGACGAGCAGCAGCCACGCAGCGCCGAGGAAGCCCCCGGGACGACGGAGGAACGAAGGCAGACCGCGGCGGCGCCGGGCCGGTGCGACGGGCTCGGTGGCGACCTCGTCGGCCGCGTCGAGGGGGAGGACGCTCATGAGGTCCGCACCTTCGGGTCCAGGGCCGCCACGACGAGGTCGAGCAGCAGGTTGGTGACGACCACGACGACCGTGGCGACGACGACGACCCCGACCAGTGCCGGGAAGTCGCTCGAGGACGCGGCGACCTGGCTGGCCTGGCCGAGGCCGGGCAGCGCGAAGAGGTTCTCGATGATCACCGAGCCGCCGAACAGGGCGATGAACTGGATGCCGAGCGTGGAGACGACCGGCACGCTGGCGTAGCGCAGCGCGTGCACGTAGCGGATCCGCCACCGCGGCGTCCCCATCGCCCGCAGGGTGCGGATGTGCTCCTGCGCGAGCGCCTCCCGCATGCCGGCGGCGGCGGTGCGGGCGACGATCGCCGCACCGCCCACGGCCAGGGTGATCACAGGGATCGCGATGCTGGAGGCCCACCCGACCGGGTCGGAGGCGAACTGGGTGTAGCCGGTGGCCGGGAACCAGCCCAGCTGCAGGGACAGCAGGTAGACGAGGAGGATCCCGACCCAGAAGGCGGGCAGGGACAGCGCGACGCCGCTGCCGGTCGTGATCGACCGGCCCAGGCGACCACCGCGGACGGCGGCCGTGACGCCGAGGAGGACCCCGACCACACCCGACAGCAGGGTGGCGAACAGCGCGATCGAGGCGGTCACCGGCAACCGGTCGGCCAGGTCGGCGGCGATGTCGCGGCCGTCGACGAGCGAGGTGCCGAGGTTCCCCTGCACCAACTGGCCCAGGTAGTCGACGAACTGGGTGGGCAGCGGCCGGTTCCAGCCCAGGGCCTCGTTCTCCGCGGCGACGCGCTCGGCCGTGGCCCCCGCCCCGAGCCGGACGGCGCCGGGCGTGGTGTCGCTGGCGTGCACCAGCAGGAAGACGATCACGACCGCGGCGAGCACGGTGCCGACCGCCAGGGCCAGTCGCTTGGCGACGTAGGCGAGCATCTCGGGTCCCTTGTCCGTGGGGTGCCGGTGTCAGGAGGGTGGTCGAGGAGGTGCCGGTGGCCGCGGGGCGTGCCCGCGGCCACCGGCCCCGGAGCCTCAGCTGGCCGGCTGGATCTCCGACAGGACCAGGTAGGCGTTGGTCCCGGCGAAGGACGGCTCGGCGACGGACTCGGCGTTGTAGCCGGCGTAGACGAAGTCCTCGTACACCGGGACGAACCAGCCGTTGGCGGTGATGGCCCGGTTGAGCTCGGTCAGTGCCTGCGCCTGCGCGTCACCGGTCGCCCCCAGGGCGGCACCGAGCGGAGCCTCGATCTCCGGCTCCGTGGCGCCCTGCATGTTCATGAAGCCGCCGTACAGGACGCCGGCCACGAAGCCCGCGGGGTTCGCGCCGACGGTGAAGGGCCCGAAGATGACCGGGTCGGTCCGCACCGCGGCGAAGACCTGGTCGGTCGAGGTCGCGGTGACGAAGTTCAGCCGGATCCCCACCTCGGCCCACTGACCCTGGATCGCCACGGCGTCCTCGTCCGGCTGCCCGAGCACCGTGTAGTCGACGTCGATGCCGTCCGGGAACCCCGCCTCGGCGAGCAGCTCGCGCGCCCGGTCGGGGTCGTAGCCGAACTCCTCGTCCAGCGCCGGGTCGAAGCCGGGCGCCTCCTCGGGGAACAGCTGCGACGTCGGCCGGGAGCCGTCGTGCAGGTCGTCGACCAGCGACTCGCGGTCGGTGGCGTGGATCATCGCCAGCCGCACCTGCTCGCTGGCGAACGCCGGGTTGCTGGCGCCGGTCTTGTCGATGACCGGGAAGCCGACGATGGTGCCGCCCACGCTCACCGTGCTCTGCCGCTCCTCGACCAGGTCGATGGTCGTCGGGTCCAGGACGGTCGCGACGTCGGCCTGGCCGGAGACCACCGCGTTGGCCAGCGCCTGCGGGTCGGTGATGATGTCGAAGACGATCGAGTCGTAGGCCCACTCGTCGGCGTTCCACGCCTCGGCGTTCTTGTCGAGGGTGTACGTGCTCGCCCGCGTCGACTCCTCGGCGTCGAGCGTGTAGGCGCCGGAGCCGTTGGGAGCGGTCTCGAGGGTGCTCGGGTCGTCCACGCCCTCGCGGCCGACGATGACGCCGGCGGTGTCGACCAGGTTGGCCTCGGGCCGGGCCTGCGGCTGCGCCCAGGTGATGACGACGGTCCGCGGGTCCTGCACGGTCACGTCGGTGATCTCGGACGCCTGCCCGGGGGCCAGGGCGCCGTAGGCCTCGAGGTCCGGGTCGCTGCGCCGGTCGAGGTTCGCCTTGACCAGCTCGGCGTCCAGGGTCGAGCCGTCGGTGAAGGTGACGCCCTCGCGCAGGGTCAACGTGGTCCGGGTGTTCTCGGGGTTGTTCGAGAACTCGGTGACCAGGCTCGGCTCGATGCTGCCGTCCGAGGTGGTGACGAACAGCGCGTCGTAGAGCGCACCGAAGAAGGTGAACTGGCCCTGGGAGTACAGGAGCGGGTCGTACCCAGTGGGGGCGGCGTCGGCGTCGTAGGCGAAGGTCAGGGTGCCCTCGGCGCTCTGGCCGCCGCCACCGCCACCGCCGTTGCCGCCGCACGCCGCGAGCGTCGCCGCGGTCGCGAGGGCGAGGGTCGCGGCACCGAGACGGGCCCTGATCGGGCGGGTGCGCCGGCGGGTCGGGAGGGTGAATCGATTCATCGTGTCCTGGCTCCTCATCCTCGGCGGACGCGAGGGGTCTGGACGGCCGACCGGCGGCCGTGCGGGCTGCTCCGCCCGACTGCTCCAAGACGATGCGGACGTCTTCCCTGTGGCGTCAGGCACAATTCCGGTCAATGGCACGCCAGTGTGGTGCGGGCCTCAGCTGACGGGGAGGTGACCAGCAGGTGTCGGAGACTCGCCCCGGGGAGGTCCCCCGGGTGCGCGGCAAGCGCCCGCCGCAGGGCGACCCGGTGGTCGACCGGGCGTTCGCGCTGCTCGCCGCCTTCGACGCCGGCCGCCCGTCGCTGACCCTCGGCGAGCTGGCCCGGCGCAGCGGCATCCCGACCAGCTCGACGCTGCGGCTCGCAGGCAGGCTCGTCGCGTGGGGCGCCCTGGAACGGGACGCCGAGGGTCGGTTCACCGTGGGCCTGCGGCTGTGGGAGGTGGCCTCGCTGGCCCCGCGGGCCCGCGGGCTGCGCCAGGTGGCGATGCCGTTCCTCGGCGACCTCGAGGAAGTCACCCGCCAGCACGTGCTGCTCGCCGTCCGGGAGGGCGGGGACGCCGTGCTGCTCGAGCGACTGTCGGCGCACGCCGCCATACCGGTGCTCTACAGCGTGGGCGGCCGGCTGCCGCTGCACTCCACCGGCGTGGGCCTGGTGCTGCTCGCCTACGCCGAGGCCGACGTGCAGGAGGAGTACCTGTCCCGGCCGCTGCTGCACGAGCCCGAGCGCACGCCGGTGTCGGAGGCGGCGCTGCGGCGCATGCTGGCCGACGTCCGCCGCGAGGGCATGGCGCACTTCCGCCGGAAGGTGCCGCGGCCGATCGTGTCGGTGGCCGCGCCGGTGTTCGACGCCGCCGACCGGCTGGCCGCCGCCGTCTCGGTCGTCGTGCCGCAGGAGGGCGCCGACGCGCGGGTGCTCGGCCCCGCGGTGCGCACCGCCGCCCGCGCCATCTCCCGCGGCCTGGGCGCGCGCCGCCCCCTCGGCCCCGGCCGCTGAGCCGCCCCGACGCGGACAGGCCCGCGGCACCCTCCCGCCGCGATCACGGAGCTGCGGTGGCGACATCCCGGCAGCCACCGACGTGTCGGCACCGCGACGCCGTGATCGCGGAGGCGCGCCGTTCACGTGCCGGTGAATGGGACCGCGATGGCCGGGGCCTCACGACCCTGGTGAGGGTGACGCCGACTCCCCGCCGAGCTCCGGAGGACCTGTGCCCATCCACCCCGCCATCGCCGCGAACCTGCACCTCCTCGAGGGCATCGAGTCCTTCGAGCAGGGGCTCGCCGACCCGGATCAGCGCGCCCGCCTCGACGCGTTCATGTCGATCGAGGGCGCTCCCCCGCCGCCCGCCGTCGCCACCCGGGCCGCGACGGCACCCGGCCCCCACGGCGACGTCCCGCTGCGGGTCCACGAGCCCGACGGCGGCGGCACCGGCCGGCCCTGCCTGGTGTGGCTGCACGGCGGCGCGTTCCGCACGGGGGCCTGGACGTGCCCGAGGCCGACTGGACCGCGCGGCAGCTGTGCGAACGCGCGGGCGCCGTCGTGGTCGGCGTCGACTACCGGCTCTGCGTCGGCGGGGTCACCTACCCGGTCCCCCACGACGACGCCGTGGCCGCCGTCCGGTGGGTGCGCGACTCCGCCGCGGAGCTCGGGGTCGACCCGACGCGGATCACCGTCGGCGGCGCCAGCGCGGGCGGCAACCTGGCCACCGGGGCGGTCCTGCGGCTGCGCGACGACGACGGCTGGGTCCCCGCGGCGCTGGTGCTGGCCTACACGACGCTGCACGCCGTCGTCCCGGCCCCGTCGGCAGCGCTGGCCGCGCTCATGACGGAGGTCCCGCGGCTGCTGCGCTTCCTGCCCGAGGACCGCGCGTCGATCACCCGCAACTACCTCGGCGGGCCGGAGAGCCGGGCCGACGGGTACGCCATGCCGGCGAACGCCGTCCTCGACGGGCTGTGCCCGGTGCTGCTGCTCAACTCCGAGTACGACGACCTGCGCGCCTCCGCCGAGGCGTTCGCCGCCGCGCTCGCGCTGGCCGGCGTCGACGTCCGGCAGGTGCTGGTCCCCGGGATGCTGCACGGCTTCCTCAACATGCCCGCCGACGACGTCGGGCCGGTCGACCGCGCACTCGACCTCATGACCGAGGCGTGCCGCTCAATGGCACGGCCGTTGGCCGGGTGACCCGCGTCACCGATGCTCGGGCGGTCAGTGGAGACCCGACCCGGGAGTGCAGATGAGCTTCGAGTACCTGATCGACCCGGAGAAGGGGCCTCAGTGGCAGGGCGTCCTGCCCGGCAAGCCGGTCCCCTACGTGCTGCGCCGCGGCGAGGGCGAGCACGCGATGCTCTTCGGCGACCTGTTCACCGTGCTGCTCTCCGGCGACGAGACGGAGAACCAGTTCGGGATCGTCGTCAGCGACTCCCCCGCCGGCGACGTCATCCCCACCCACTCGCACAACGAGACGCACGAGACGTTCTTCGTCCTCGAGGGCCAGGTGCGGCTGTTCTTCGAGGACGCCGAGGGCGGCAGGCAGAGCCAGCTGCTCACCCCCGGCGACTTCGGCTACGTCCCCGCCGGCTTCGCCCACGCGTACCAGATCGTCGAGGACGCCCGCATGATGGGCACCCTCTCGGGCGGCTTCGAGCGGTTCTTCCAGCACATGGGCACGCCGACCGACCACGCGACCAAGGACCAGCCGCCCTTCATCCCCGACTTCCCGCGCATGCAGGCGGCGGCGCAGCAGCACAACATGCAGTTCATGCGCGACTTCGAGTGGCCCGAGCAGGCCTGAGTCCCGCACTCCCCCGACCGGGCGCGGCTCCTGCGCGGAGCCGCGCCCGGCGCGCGTTCCGAGGAGGCCCCGTGCCCACGCCCGCCCTGCCGCTCCCCCCGCAGGCACACGCCGCGCCCCTGCCCGCGCAGGCACCCGGCCCGGACGGGACCCGCGTCCTGTCCGGGGTCGCCTACGCCGCGCTGCCGGGCGCCCGCCCGCTCGAGCTGGACCTGTACCTGCCGCCCGGCGAGGGCCCGCACCCGGCCGTGCTGTTCCTGCACGGCGGCGGGTGGCGCCTGGGCAGCCGGCACTCGGGTGGGCCGGCGTTCCCCGGCCGCACGCTGTTCCAGCGGGTGGCGGCCGCCGGGATCGCCGTCGCCAGCGCCGACTACCGGCTCTCCGGCGAGGCGGTGTGGCCGGCGCAGCTGTCCGATGCGAAGGCCGCCGTCCGCTGGCTGCGGGCCCGCGCGGCTGAGCTCCGGGTCGACGGCGACCGGCTGGCCGCGTGGGGCGAGTCGGCCGGCGGACACCTCGCCGCACTGCTCGGGCTGGTGACCGACCCGGACTCGGAGGGCGACGTCGGGGTGACCGGCCCGTCGAGCGCCGTCGTCGCGGTGGCCGCCTGGTACCCACCGACCGACCTCGTGGGCTTCGCCGGGGACGCCGGCGCCGACCCCGCCGACGCGACCACCCGCGAGGCGCAGCTGCTGGGCGCCCCGCCGGTGGACGTCCCCGACGCCGCGGCCCAGGCGAGCCCGCTCTCCCACGTGTCGGCCGGCGCACCCCCGTTCCTGCTGCTGCACGGCCGCGCCGACCGGTTCGTCCCGTGCGTGCAGTCCGAGCGGCTGGCCGACGCTCTCCACGGGGCAGGCGCGGACGTCGCGCTGCACACCTACGACGGCGCCGACCACATGTGGCTCGGCACCCCCGAGGCGGCGACCGACGCACTCGACCGGACCGTCGCCTTCCTCCGCGCGCGGCTGCTCGGCGGCTGATCCGGAACGACCGGGGTCCGCTTGCCGGTCAATGGAATCGGCACTCGGCAGGGTGACCCGCGCCACGGATGCTCGACCCCGTCCGGACGCGCCGCCGAGCCCGCCGGGTCACCCGGCCTTTATCGCGCTAAAGGCTCCTCTCCCGCACCGCAGTCCGACAGGAGTCCCCTCGTGACCGAAGCGCACGTCCCCTCGCGGGTCCCGGTCCTCGTGGCCGGCGGCGGGCCCAGCGGTCTCGCCGCCGCCATCGAGCTCGGCCGGCGCGGGATCGAGGTCCTCGTCGTCGAGCCGCGCACCACGCTGGACCCGCTGCGCCCCCGCGCCAAGACCACCAGCGTCCGCACCATGGAGCACCTCCGCCGCTGGGGCCTGGCCGACCGGCTGCGCGCCGCCGCGCCGCTGCCGGTGTCGTGGGCGCAGGACGTCGTCTTCTGCACCGGGCTGTTCGGGCACGAGATCACCCGCTTCCCCGAGGCGTTCGGCCTGTGGACCCGGCCACGGCAGATCGCCGCCGAGGCGGGCCAGCAGGCCCCGCAGCCGGAGGTCGAGCGGCTGCTGCGCGAGGCCGCCGCGGCGCTCCCGTCCGTCACCCTGCTCGCCGGCTCGCGGGTCACGGCGATCACCGACGGCCCCGGCGAGGTGCGCGCCGTCGTCGAGCGCCCCGACGGCGCGGCCACCGAGGTGACCGCCGACTGGCTGCTCGGCTGCGACGGCAGCGCCGGGGTCTCACGCCGGGCGATCGGCGCCCGGTACGAGGGCTCCTCCGGCGCGCTGCCCAACCTCAGCGTCACCTTCCGCTCGCGCGCGCTGGAGGAGCGGCCGCTGTGCGCGCACGGCGTCCACCACTGGGTGATCGGCACCGAGCGCGGCGGGCTCATGGGCCGGCTGGACCTCGACGGCACCTGGTGGGCGATCGTCCAGGGCGTCGACACGGTGGCCGGGGACGCCGACCCCGCCGCGCTGGTGCGGGCGATGGTCGGGGACGAGATCGACGTCGAGGTGCTGGCCACGGACCCGTGGCAGGCGCGGATGCTGCTCGCCGACCGCTACCGCGGCGAGCGGGTGTTCCTCGTCGGCGACGCCGCGCACCTCAACCCGCCGTGGGGCGGGCACGGCTTCAACACCTGCGTCGGCGACGCGGTCAACGTCGGCTGGAAGCTGGCCGCCGTGCTGCGGGGCTGGGCGCCGGCGGAGCTGCTCGACAGCTACGAGCCCGAGCGCCGGCCGGTCGCCCGCCGCACCATCGACGCCGCCGGGAGCCAGGAGGCGTTCCTCGCCCCCGCCTTCACGGGCCGGGACCTCGACGACGACGGACCGACCGGCGTGGAGCTGCGCGCCGCGCTGGCGGAGGCGCTGCAGGTCAAGGACCCCGAGTTCCACAGCCTCGGCCTCGTGCTCGGCTACGACTACCCCGACTCCCCCGTCGTCGTCCCCGACGGCCGGCCGGTGCCGGAGCCCGCGCTGGCCACCTTCACCCCGTCGGCGCACCCCGGTGCCCGGCTGCCGCACGCCTGGCTCGCCGACGGCGACTCGCTGTTCGACCGGCTCGGCGACGGGTTCACGCTGCTGCGCCTCGACCCGGCCGCGGACGCCGGCGCGCTGCCGGCCGCCGCGGCCGCCCGCGGCGTGCCGCTGGCCGTGGTGGACCTGGCCGGTGAGCCGGAGCTGCGCGACCTGGTCGGCGCCGACCTGGTGCTCGTCCGGCCCGACCAGCACGTCGCCTGGCGCGGCGACTCCGTCCCCGACCCGGACGCGCTGCTGGCCCGCGTGCTCGGCGCCGCCGTCCCCGCCCTCCGCTGAGCCTCCCCGAAGGAGATCCCCCATGACCGCCGCGCAGTTCCCCGAGGGCTTCCTCTGGGGCGCCGCCACCGCCGCCCACCAGGTCGAGGGCGGCAACGTCAACAACGACCACTGGGAGGCCGAGCACGCGCCGCACTCACCGTTCGCCGAGCCCAGCGGCGACGCCTGCGACTCCTGGCACCGCTGGCCCGAGGACCTCGACCTGGTCGCCGGCGCCGGCCTCACCGCCTACCGGTTCAGCCTGGAGTGGAGCCGCATCGAGCCCGAGGAGGGCGAGTTCTCCCGCGCGGCCCTCGACCACTACCGCCGCGTCCTCGACGGCTGCCGCGACCGCGGGCTGGCGCCGGTGGTGACCCTCGTGCACTTCACCCAGCCGCGCTGGCTGCTGCACGACGGCGGCTGGACCGGCCCGAAGGCGGGTGACCGGATCGCGCGGTTCGCCGAGTACGCGCTGCCGGTGCTGGCCGAGGCCGAGTACGCCTGCACGATCAACGAGCCCAACCTCATGGCCGCCCAGCCGGTGATGGGCGCGATGGCGATGCGCGGCGAGCCGATCAAGGGCCTCCCCCGGCCCGACCAGGGCGTCGCCGAGGCGCTGGTCGGCCTGCACGGCCGGACGATGGACGTGCTGCGCGGGAACGTCCGCGCCGCCGGCATGACGCTGGTCGGCCGCGAGCACCTGGCCGAGCCCGGTGGGGAGGAGCGGATGCGCGAGGAGCGCGCCGCGTTCGAGGACCAGTTCCTCGAGGTGGCCCGCGACGACGACTTCGTCGGCCTGCAAGTCTACACCGCCGCCCGCTTCGACGCCGACGGCCTGGTCGCCCCCGCCCCGGAGCTGCAGACGCTCGCGCACGGCATGGAGCGGCGGCCGCAGGCGCTGGGTGCCGCCGTCGCCCGAGCCGCCGAGGTGCTGCCGGGCGTGCCGCTGCTGGTCACCGAGAACGGCATCGCCACCGCCGACGACACCGACCGCATCGCCTTCACCCGCGACGCGCTGACCTCGCTGGCCGCCGCGGTCGAGGGCGGCGCCGACGTGCGCGGCTACCTGCACTGGTCGCTGCTGGACAACTTCGAGTGGATGCTCGGCTACCGGCCCACCTTCGGCCTCGTCTCCGTCGACCGGCGGACCTTCGCCCGCACGCCCAAGCCGAGCCTCGCCTGGCTCGGCGAGGTCGCCCGCCGCAACGGGCTCGCCTGATGCGCGTCGTGGGGATCCGCCGCGACGGCGGGCCGGTGGAGGTGGCGGCGCTGTCCGAGGACGCCGGGTCGGTGACGGTCCTCGCCGGGCTCGAGGAGTTCTGGGCCGACGCCGCGCGGTTCCTGGCCGCGGAGCCGGCCGGGGAGCCCGTGCCGGCCGGGGACGTGGAGTTCGTGCCGCCCGTCCTGCCCGGCGCCCGGGTGGTCTGCATCGGGCTGAACTACCTCAGGCACGTGGCCGAGGGCTCCTTCGCCGGCGACGGCGTGCCGCCGTACCCGACGCTGTTCGCCCGCTGGACCGCCTCGCTCACCGTCGACGGCGCCGAGATCCCGGTGCCCGCCGACGAGGACGGGCTCGACTGGGAGGGCGAGGTCGTCGCGTACGTCGGCTCGACGCTGGTGGACGCGACGCCGGAGGAGGCGCTGGCCGCCGTCGTCGGCTACTCCACCTTCAACGACGTCACCTCGCGACGTGCGCAGAAGCTCACCAGCCAGTGGATCCTCGGCAAGAACGGCGACCGGTCCGGGCCGCTGGGGCCGCTGGTGCCGGCCGCCGAGGTGGGCGACCTGCGCGACGGGCTGCGGGTGCGGACGCGGGTCAACGGCGAGACCGTCCAGGACGGGCGCACCGACGAGATGGTCTACACGGTCGGCGACACGCTCTCGCTGGTCAGCCGCACGTCCACGCTGCGCCCCGGCGACCTGCTGGCGACCGGCACGCCGTCGGGGGTCGGCTACGCCCGGACGCCGCCGTGGCTGATGCAGCCCGGCGACGTCGTCGAGGTCGAGGTGGAGCGCCTCGGCGTGCTCACCAACCGCATCGTCGGGAGCGAGGCGCGCCGTGACGGGTGAGTTCCGCCGGTACCTGTTCCCGCACGACCACCCGCGACTGGCGGAGGTCCGCGGGATGGACCCCTACGCCTACCGCGAGCACGCCCGCACTCCGGGCACCTTCACCGGCGGCCTGGTCGAGGGCTGGACGCCGCTGTACCTGGCGCCGTTCCGCGGGGTGACCGAGGACGGCACGCTGCGCCCCGAGGTGCACCGCCTCGAGCCCGCGCGGCCGGGCGAGGAGGCGCCGGTGGCCGCGATGGTGGCCGCCGCCGAGGCGTTCCTCGGCCTGCTCACGCCCGAGGACCGGGCGCGCGTGTGCTCCCCCGTCGACGCGCCCGAGTGGCAGACCTGGGCCAACCCGGAGTTCCTGCAGTTCGACACCGGCCTGCGCCTGGAGTTCCAGCCCACGGAGGTGCGCGAGGCCGCCCTCGCCCTCGTGCGCGCCTCCCTGTCGCCCGAGGGTGCGGACCTCGTGCACGCCGCGATGCTGGTCAACGGCTTCCTCGGCGACGTCGTCGACCTGCCCACCGTGCTCGGCGAGTGGAGCTACAACGTCGCGCTCTACGGCACCCCGGACCTCCGCGCGCCGTGGGGCTGGCAGCTCTACGGCCACCACTGCGCGGTGAACGTGCTGGTGGTCGAGGGCCGGATGGTGGTCTCGCCGGTGTTCGTCGGCGCCGAGCCCGACGAGATCGACGACGGCCCGCACGCCGGCGTCACCGGCCTGTTCGCCGACCGCATCGAGGCCGGGCTGTCCGTCATGGCGGCGCTCACGCCGGAGCAGCGGGCGGCGGCCACCGTCTACGAGCGGATGGTCGACCCGGCGATGCCGCCCGGCCGCGTGCACCCCGGCGACGAGCGCCACCTGGCCGGCGCGTTCCAGGACAACCGCGTCATCCCGGCCGAGGGCGTGCGCGGCGCGGACCTCTCGGGCGACGCCCGCGCCCGGGTGCTGCACCTGGTCTCGACGTTCGTCCGGCTGCTGCCCGAGGGGCCCCGCGCGGCGCGGTTGCGCGAGGTCGAGGCGCACCTCGACGACACGTGGTTCTCCTGGATCGGCGGGCACGCGCCCGGCGACGTCTTCTACTACCGGGTGCAGTCGCCGGTGGTGATCGCGGAGCTCGACCACCACTGCGGGGTCTTCCTCGACTACGACACCCCGAAGCCGTTCCACGTCCACACCGTGCTGCGCACGCCGCACGGCAACGACTACGGCCGCGCCTGGGTGCGCGAGTGGCAGGCCCGGCACGATCAGCTCAGCTGATCGTGTCGGGTCCTGGCTCAGGGTCGGCGGTGAGCCAGGACGCGCCGCGGTGAGCCGGGACGCGCCGCGGTGAGCCAGGACGCGCCGCGGTGAGCCGGGACGGCGGGTCAGTCGACCGGCCCGCCCTGGTTCCCGGGCTGCGGGTCGTCGTCGGGCGGGCGGGGGTCCTCGACCTGCGGGTGCGGGTCGTCGCCGCGGTCGCGTGCGCGGCCGGCCCCGGGCAGGCCCGACACCACCTGGTGCAGGTCGTCCATGAGCTCGAGGAGGGCGTGCAGGTCGGTCGGCACCCGCCCGAGGTCGGCGGTGGTCGGCAACTTGCCCGACTCCAGCCCGCGCAGCAGCCGCGGCACCTGGTCGGTGAGCGCCGCCAGGGCGGCCGCCCGCTCCTCGGTGAGCAGCGCGGGCAGCCGGCCGAGCAGGGTGCCGAGCGCGCGGGCCGCGTCGTCGGTGAGCTCGCGGTCGAGCCGGGTCACCAGGTCGAGGACGGTGTCCAGCCGCCCCTGGTCGAGCAGCTCCTCGACGCGGTCGAGCCGCTCGTCGGTCAGCAGGCCGTCGAGCCGGGCGCCCACCCGAGCGAGCCGCTCGTCGCCGAGGAGCCCGGCCGCGCGGTCCACCAGCCGCGGGACGCGGTCGTCGGCGAGCAGGTCGTCGAGCCGGCCCAGCAGGCGCAGCACGCGCTCGTCGGCCGCGAGGTCCAGCAGCGTGCGCACCCGCTCGTCGGCCGCCAGGTCGAGGGCCTGCTGCACCCGGTCGCCGGTCAGCAGGTCCAGCGTCCGGTCGACCCGCGGGTCGGTGAGGACGTCCAGGCTCCGGTCCACCCGCGGGTCGGTGAGGACGTCGAGGGTCCGCTCGACCCGGTCGCCGGTGACCAGCTCCAGCGCCCGCACCACCCGGTCGTCGCCGGCCAGGTCCAGGGCGCGCTCCACGCGCTCGTCGGCCAGGTGGTCGAGCAGGCGGTCGACGCGCGGCAGCAGGTCGGCGGCCAGCAGCCGGTCGAGCCCGTCGGCGAGCCGGTCCAGCCGGCCCGAGGACAGCAGGCCATCGACGGCGTCGAGGGCCCGCGGCACCACGTCGGCGCGCGACCGCAGCGTGTCCACGGCCCGGGTGACCGCCTCGACCCGCTCCGGCGCCAGCGCGGCGCCGAGCCGGTCGACGAGCGCGCCGAGGGCCGCGACCCGCTCCGGCGTCATGACGGCGGCGAAGCGCCGCACGACGTCGGCCGCCACCTCGACGGCCTCCGGCCCCGCCGCCGCCGCGCGGGCCACCGCGGGGGCGGCGCCGTCGAGCAGGGCACGGGTACGGCGCAGGACGTCGTCGGCCACCGGCAGCAGGTTCTCGGCGCGGGGCAGCGCCGCGCTCAGCGAACGGACCGAGTCGGCGAGCGTCCAGGGCAGGTCGAGGAGGTCCGAGGGACCGGGCAGGCGCACGGACGTCGTCTACCCGCGCCGCCGCTCCTGACGCCCCCGCGCCGGGTCCGGCGTCAGCCGGCTGCCCGCAGCACCTGCTCGAGCGTGCGCGCCGGGTGCCCGGTCAGGTCGGGCACGGCGGGGCTGACGACGTCCATCTCGCCCGCCGCGACGGCGGTGTAGGTGGACACCCAGGCCTCGACCCGCCAGTCCGGCGCGCCGTAGGAGGCCCGCGAGGCGTACGCCTCCTCGAGCGTCTCCGGGACGTAGCGCACGGCGCGGCCGGTGGCGGCGGACAGGACCTGCGCCACCTCGGCCAGCGTCAGCGACTCCGGGCCGGTGAGGTCGTACGTGCGGCCGGCGTGCGCGGCGGGGTCCCGCAGCACCGCGACGGCGACGTCGGCGATGTCGTCCTGGGCCACCGGCGCGACGCGTCCGTCGCCGGCCGGACCGCGGATCGCGCCGTCCTCGCCCACGAGCACCGGCGCGAAGTCGGCGTAGAGGGAGTCGCGGAGGAACGTCGCCGCCAGCCCGCGGGCGCGCACGTGCTCCTCGGTGGCCCAGTGGTCGCGGGCGAGGGTGAAGGTGGCGTCCGGAGCGGCGCCGAGGAAGGACACGTAGACCAGGTGCGCGACCCCGGCGTCGGCCGCGGCGTCGACGAAGGCCTGGTGCTGCGCGACCCGGTCGGGGGTCTCCGACGCCGAGACCATGAGCACCGTGTCGACGCCGTCGAGCGCGGCCCGGACCGCGGCGCCGTCGGCGTACGGCGCCGCGACGGCGGTGGCGCCGGGCAGCCGGGGCGCGCGGCCGACGTCACGGACGAGCAGCCGCTGCTCGACCCCGGCGTCGGCGAGCCGGCGCGCGACCCGCCCGCCCAGCTGCCCGGTCGATCCGGTCACGGCGAGGGGCACGGTCGGCACGGCGGTCTCCTGACGGTCGAGGGGCCGGACGCGGCGTGCAACCGCCCGGCCGGGCCCCTCGTTCCCGTTCAGGACAGGCGGGCCTCCGCGGCGGCCCACCCGGCGTCGGGCCCCGCTGGGCGGTACTCGACCAGCGACTGCGTCGCACGCAGCAGCTCCCGCATCTCCCCCAGCCCGCCCGCGAGCCCGCCGAGCGCCCGCGCCTGCACCAGCGCGTTGCCCAGCGCCGCGGCCTCCACCGGCCCGGCGAGCACCGGCCGCCCGCACGCGTCGGCGGTGAGCTGGCACAGCAGCGCGTTGCGCGCCCCCCCGCCGACCAGGTGGACGACGTCCACCTCGCGGCCCGACAGCTCCACGGCCGTCCGGACGGTGCGGCGGTAGGCCAGCGCCAGGCTGTCGACGATGCAGCGGACGGTCTCGGCCTGGCTCTGCGGCGGCGTCTGCCCGGTCTCGGCGCACACCTGCGCGATACGCGCCGGCATGTCGCCGGGCGGCAGGAAGCGCGGGTCGTCGGCGTCGACCACCGCGGTGAACGCGGGCACCCGCGCCGCGGCGGCGAGCAGCTCCGGCAGGTCGGCCGGGAGCCCCGCGGCGGCCCAGGTGCGCAGCGACTCCTGCAGCAGCCACAGCCCCATCACGTTGTGCAGGTAGCGCACGGTGCCGTCGACGCCGAGCTCGTTGGTGAAGCCCGCCGTCCGGCCGGCCTCGGTGAGCACCGGCCCCTCCAGCTCGACGCCAACCAGCGACCACGTGCCGCAGGAGACGTAGGCGAACCGGTCGCCACACGCCGGGACGCCGACCACCGCCGAGGCGGTGTCGTGCGAGCCGACGGCGAGCACCGGCACCTCGCCCAGCCCGGTCTCGGCGCGCACCTCGGCGGTGAGCCGGCCGACCTCCTCGCCGGGCTGCACCAGCGGGGGCAGCAGGTCGCGCGGCAGGTCCAGCCGGTCGAGGAGGCCGGTCGCCCACTGCCGGGTGGTGGCGTCGAGGAGCCCGGTCGTGGAGGCGTTGGTGACCTCCGCGACCCGGGCGCCGGTCAGCCAGTAGGCCAGCAGGTCGGGCACGAGCAGCGCCTGCCGCGCGGCGGCGAACCGGGCCGTGCCGCGCATCGCGGCGAGCTGGAACACCGTGTTGAACGGCAGGTGCTGCAGCCCGTTGACCCGGTACAGCTCGTCGGGCGGGACGAGCGCGTGCACGTCCGCGACCGCCGTCTCGTGGCGGGCGTCGCGGTAGTGCACGGGGTTGCCCAGCAGCGCGCCGTCGGCGTCGAGCAGCCCGACGTCGACCGCCCAGCTGTCGATCCCGATCCCGTCGACCCCACCGGCGTGCCCGGCCGCCCGCAGGCCGTCGAGCACCCCGGCGTGGAGGCCGAGCACGTCCCACTGCAGCGTGCCCGCGGTGCGCACCGGCCGGTTGGGGAACCGGTGCACCTCGGTGAGGTCGAGCCGGCCGGGGCCGACCCTCGCGGTCATGACCCGGCCGCTGGAGGCGCCCAGGTCGACGGCCGCGAGGGTCAGCTCGCGGGAGGTCACCGGAGGAAGGCGGCGGCGACGCCCGAGTCGACCGGCACGTGCAGGCCGGTGGTCCGGGTGAGCTCCCCGCCGGTCAGGGCGAAGACGGCGTCGGCGACGTGCTCGGGCAGCACCTCGCGCTTGAGCAGCGTCCGCTGGGCGTAGAACTGCCCGAGCTCCTCCTCCGGCACCCCGTAGACGGCGGCGCGCTTGGCGCCCCAGCCACCGGCGAAGATGCCCGACCCGCGGACGACGCCGTCGGGGTTGATGCCGTTGACCCGGATCTGGTGCTCACCCAGCTCGGCGGCCAGCAGCCGCACCTGGTGGGCCTGGTCGGCCTTGGTCGAGGAGTAGGCGATGTTGCTCGGCCCGGCGAAGACCGAGTTCTTCGAGGAGATGTAGACGACGTCGCCGCCCATCCCCTGCGCGATCATGATGCGGGCCGCCTCGCGGGAGACGAGGAAGCTGCCCTTGGCCATGACGTCGTGCTGCAGGTCCCAGTCCCGCTCGGTGGTCTCCAGCAGCGGCTTGGAGATCGACAGGCCGGCGTTGTTGACCACGAGGTCCACACCGCCGAAGGCGAGCACCGCCTCGCGGAACGCGGCGGCCACGGCCTCGGCGTCGGACACGTCGGCGGCCACGCCGATCGCGACGTCGGGCCCGCCGATCCCGGCCGCGGCGTCGGTGGCCTTCTGCAGGTCGAGGTCGGCGACGACGACACAGGCACCCTCGGCGGCCAGCCGCTCGGCGATGGCCTTGCCGATGCCGCTCGCCGCGCCGGTGACCAGCGCGACCCGGGTGGCCAGCGGCTTCGGCTTCGGCATCCGCTGGAGCTTGGCCTCCTCGAGCGCCCAGTACTCGATGCGGAACTTCTCGCTCTCGTCGATCGGCGCGTAGGTGGAGACGGCCTCGGCGCCGCGCATGACGTTGATGGCGTTGACGTAGAACTCGCCGGCCACGCGGGCGGTCTGCTTGTTGGCGCCGAAGCTGAACATGCCGACGCCGGGCACGAGCACGATCGCCGGGTCGGCGCCGCGCATCGCGGGCGAGTCCGGCGTCGCGTGCCGCTCGTAGTAGGCGGCGTACTCGGCGCGGTACTCCTCGTGGAGCTCCTCCAGCCGCGCGACGACGTCCTCCACCGGAGCGCTCGCCGGAAGGTCGACGACCATCGGCCGCACCTTGGTGCGCAGGAAGTGGTCGGGGCACGAGGTGCCGAGCGCCGCGAGCGGGGCCAGCTTCTCCCGGGACAGGAACTCCAGGACGACGTCGGAGTCGGTGAAGTGGCCGACCTGCGGCTTGTCGGTGGAGGCCAGTCCTCGGATGACCGGCGCGAGGACGGCGGCCCGGGCCCGGCGCTCGTCCTCGGGCAGCGCCTCGAAGCCGGGGACGACGGCGCCGAACGGCTCGGCCTTCCCCCGCTCGGCGAGGAAGCGCTCGGCGGTGCGGATGATGTCCAGCGAGTTGGCCTCGGCCTCCTCGCCGGTGGCGCCCCACGCGGTGATGCCGTGGCCGCCCAGGATGCAGCCGATGGCCTGCGGGTTCTTCTCCTTGATCGCGGCGATGTCCAGGCCCAGCTGGAAGCCGGGACGACGCCACGGCACCCAGACGACGCGGTCGCCGAAGCACTCGCGGGTCAGCGCCTCGCCGTCGGCCGCGGTGGCCAGGGCGATGCCGGAGTCGGGGTGCAGGTGGTCGACGTGCGCGGCGTCGACCAGGCCGTGCATGGCGGTGTCGATGGAGGGGGCAGCGCCGCCGCGGCCGTGCAGGCAGAAGTCGAACGCGGCGACCATCTCGTCCTCGCGCTCGACGCCCGGGTAGACGTCGACCAGCGAGCGCAGCCGGTCCAGCCGGAGGACGGCCAGCCCGGCCTCCCTCAGCGTGCCGAGGTCGCCGCCGGAGCCCTTGACCCACAGCAGCTCGACCGGCCGGCCGGTGACCGGGTCGGTCCCGGTGCCCTTGGCGGAGGTGTTGCCGCCGGCGTAGTTGGTGTTGCGCGGGTCGGCGCCCAGCCGGTTGCTCCGCTCGAGCAGCTCACGGACGACGGGGTTGGTCACGGGTGCTTCCTTCCGGTGGTGTGGGGAGCCAATAGCGCTACGGAGGCGACTTCGTCAGGCGCCCCAGGAGGCCTGGGTGCCGCCGACGCGCTCGCGGGCGATGCGCTCCTGGTGGCCGGACCGCGCGTAGGCGGCGTACGGGTCGGCGTCGAGCCCCTTGCTCTCGCGCAGCTCGGCGAGCAGCGGGCGCACGTCGGTGGAGAAGGCGTCGGTCAGCGCGCCGTGGGCGCCGAGCACGTCACCCGCGGCCTGCGCGGCGGCCAGCGCTTCGCGGTCGACCAGCAGCGCCTTGGCCGTGGCCTCCTGCACGTTGGTCACCGAGCGGATCTGGCCGGGGATCTTCGGCTCGATGTTGTGGCACTGGTCGAGCATGAAGTTGACGCCGGAGCCCGGGCGCAGCGCGTCGGCGGCCACGATCTCGTTCATGATCCGGAAGAGCTGGAACGGGTCGGCCGAGCCGACGATGAGGTCGTCGTCGCCGTAGTAGCGGGAGTTGAAGTCGAACGCGCCGAGGCGGCCGGCCCGCAGCAGCTGCATGACGATGAACTCGATGTTGGTGCCCGGCGCGTGGTGCCCGGTGTCGAGGACGACGGTGGCCTGCTCGCCGAGGGCCAGGCAGTGCAGCAGCGAGGTGCCCCAGTCGGGGATGTCCATCGCGTAGAAGTAGGGCTCGTAGAACTTGTACTCGAGCAGCAGGCGCATGCCCGGGTCGAGCTGGGCGTAGATCTGCTGGAGCGAGTCGGCGAGCCGGTCCTGGCGGCCGCGCAGGTCGTCCTGGCCGGCGTAGTTGGTGCCGTCGGGCAGCCACAGCTTCAGGTCGGTCGAGCCCGTGGCGCGCATGACGTCGATGCACTGCGCGTGGTGCGCGATCGCCTTGTCCCGCACGCGCTTCTCGGGGTGGGTGAGCGACCCGAGCCGGTAGTCGTCGTCCTGGAACAGGTTGGAGTTGATCGCGCCGATCGTGACGCCGTGGTCGGCGGCGTGCGCGGCGAGCTTGCCGAAGTCGTCGACGAGGTCCCACGGGACGTGCAGCGACACCCGCGGCGCGGCGCCGGTGTAGCGGTGCACCTGCGCGGCGTCCTCGATCTTCTCGAACGGGTCGCGGGCGACACCCGGCTGGCCGAAGACCTTGAAGCGGGTGCCGGAGTTGCCGAACGCCCACGAGGGCAGCTCGATGGTCTGCTCGGCCAGCGCGGCGAGCGCGGCGGCCCTGCGGTCAGGGGTGCCGAGGTCGGTCACGAGGGGTCTCCAGTCGGTGCGGTGGTGGTCTCCCCGAGCGCCGTGAGCTGGGCGTCGAGGTCGAAGACGAGCGGCAGCTCGGCCTTGCCGGAGCCGTCGCCGGTGACGAAGAGGGGCGCCATGGAGGCCTCCCAGCGGGCGCTCACATCGGTGGCGTCCACGGCGGCCTGGGCGGCGGTGAGGTCGTCGGTCTCCACGACGCCGACGAGCAGGCCGTCGTCGCGGAGGTAGAGCCGGTAGTCGCGCCAGCCGGCGTCGCGCAGCGCGCGCAGCATGTCCGGCCAGACGGCCGCGTGCCGCTCGCGGTACTCGGCCAGCCGGTCGGGGCGGACCTGGAGGGTGAAGACGGCGCGGGGCACGCGGGGTTCCTCTCGGGAGGGGTCCCCGCCGCCGCCCGGCGGGGCGGGCGGCGGCGGGGGGACGACTCAGAAGTCGAAGTCGTCGATGTTGTCGGCGGTGAAGACGGTGGGCTCGCCGAGGACGACGACGCCGTCGGCGCCGATCTCGTACTCGCCGAGGTCACCGGCCTCGAAGGTCTCGCCCTCCTCGCCGGTGATCTGCCCGGCGGCCAGCGCGGCGCCGGCGTAGGCGGCGAGGTAGCCCAGCTCCTCGGGGTTCCACAGCGCGAAGGCGGTGACGGTGCCGTCCTGGACGAACTCGCGCATCTGGTTCGGGGTGCCGAGGCCGGTCAGCGCGACGCGGCCCTTGTACTCCGAGCCGGACAGGTAGCGCGCCGCGGCGGAGATGCCGACCGTGGTGGGCGAGATGATGCCCTTGAGGTCGGGGTAGGTCTGGAGCAGGCCCTGGGTCTCCTGGAAGGACTTCTCGTCCTCGTCGTCGCCGTAGACCGTCGTGACGATCTCCATGTCCGGGTACTCCTGGGCGGCGTACTCGGTCATGAGCTCGATCCAGGTGTTCTGGTTCGTGGCGTTGGCGGTGGCCGACAGGATCGCCACCTGGCCCGTGCCGCCGATCTGCTCGGCCATGGTGTCGATCTGGGTCTGCGCGATGCCCTCGGCGGTGGCCTGGTTGATGAACAGGTCGCGGCACTCGGGGTCGGTGTCGGAGTCGAAGGTGACGACGCTGGCGCCGCCGCTGCGGGCCTGGTCGAGCGCGCTGCAGATGGCGTTCGGGTCGTTGGCCGAGGTCAGGATGACGTCGGCGCCCTGCTGGGTCAGCGTGTTGATGTAGCTGACCTGCGAGGAGGCGCTGGCCTCCGACGGGCCGACCTGGCTGAACTCGCCGTCGATCTCGCCGACGGCCCGCTCGGAGCCGGTGGCGGCGACGTCGAAGTAGGGGTTGTTGAGCTGCTTGGGCAGGAAGGCGATGGCCAGGTCCGCGGGGATCTCGGCGTCCGGGTTCGCGGACGCGCCCGCGGCGTCGCCACCGCCGGAGCTGCCCTCGTCCTCGCCGCGGGTGGTGCCGCCACAGGCGGCCGTGGTGAGCACCATGGCGGCCACCGCCAGGCCGGTCAGTCCTCCGCGCACGCGGCGGCTGGTCAGGAACAGCGACATCGGGGTCCCTCTCTTCGGGTGGATGGGGGTGGTGCGGTGGTGCGGTCCGGATGGGGTCGTCAGGCGGGGGCCCGGCGTCGCCGGCCCTTCACCCGGGCGGCGACCTGCGGCGCGACGACCGCGGTGATCAGCAGGACGCCGGTGACGATGTTGAGGACGTCGGAGGGCACGTTGACCAGCTGCAGCGCGTTGCGGACCGAGGCCAGCAGGAGCGCGCCGGCGATCACGCCGAGCAGCCCGCCGCTGCCGCCGAAGATGGACACGCCGCCGAGCAGGATCGCCGCGATGACCTGCAGCTCGAGGCCCGTGGCGTTGTCGGCGCGGGCGCTGCCGTAGCGCAGCGTCCAGTAGACGCCGCCCAGGGCGCTGACGACGCCGGTGACGACGAACAGCCAGAGCTTGGTGCGGGCGACGTCGATGCCGCTGAACCGGGCGGCGTCCTCGCTGTTGCCCATGGCGTAGAGCGAGCGGCCGATCGGCGTGGCGTGCAGGACGACGGCCGTGACCACGACGAGCACCAGCAGCGGGACGACGACGGTCGGGATGCCGGTGGAGCCGATCGAGCTGATCGCCCAGGTGGTCCAGGCCCGCGGGAAGTCGGCCACCGCCTGGTCGCCCAGGACGACGAACGCCAGGCCGCGGTAGAGCGCCAGCGTGCCGATGGTGACCGCCAGCGAGGGCAGGCCCAGCCGGGTCACGAGGAACCCGTTGACCGCGCCGAGCACGCCGCCGAGCACGAGCACCAGCGGGATGATCGCCTCGAGCGGGAGGCCGGCGACCCACAGCTGGCCCATGACCGCGCTGGACAGGCCGACGGTGCTGGCCACCGACAGGTCGATCTCACCGGTGACCACGATCAGCGTCAGCGGCAGCGCGATGAGCGCGATGACGACGACGTCGAGCAGCAGGAAGCCGGCGTTGCGGGTGCTGGCGAAGCCCTCGACGGAGAAGGCGGCGATCACCAGGAACAGCACGAGGAACGTGGTGATGACGCTGCCGCTGGGCAGGGTGAGCCCGCGGCGGGCGGGCGCCGCGGCGGCCGGGGCCGGCGCGGGCGGGGTCTCAACGGTCACGGCGGGCGTTCCTCCCCCGGAGGCGGGCGGCCAGGCGCAGCTGCAGCGCCCGGTCGAGGGCGATGGCGGCGAGGATCAGGCCGCCGACGGCGGCGTCGCGCCAGAACGGGTCGAGGCCCAGCTGCGGCAGCGCGGTGCCGATCGTGGTGAGCAGCAGCGCGCCGAGCGCGGCGCCGTAGACCGAGCCGCTGCCGCCGAAGATGGCGACCCCGCCGACGACCGCGGCGGCCACGACGAACAGCTCCTGGCCGGTGCCGGCGGTGGTGTCCAGCGTCTGGAACCGGGCGGCGTACAGGACGCCGGCCAGGCCCGCGAGCGCGCCGTTGACGACGAACGCGGTGAGCACGCGCCGGCCGACCGGGATGCCCGACAGCCGCGCGGCCTCGGGTGCCGAGCCGATGCCGTAGAGCTCGCGGCCGCTGCGGAAGGTGCGCAGGTAGTAGCCGACCAGCAGCACGACGACGACGGCGACGAGGAAGAGCACCGGGACGCCGAGCAGCCGCGCGGTGCCGAGCGACTTGAACCCGCTGGGCAGGTCTGCGGCGTTGATCTGGAGCCGGTCGGCGCTCGAGGCCCACAGCGAGTCCAGCCCGCGGAAGGCGTAGAGCGTGCCGAGGGTGACCACCAGCGAGGGCACCCCGGCGACGGCGACGATCGCGCCGTTGAGCAGTCCGCACACCGCGCCGACTGCCATGCCGGCGAGCACCACCACGACGACCGGCGTGCCCGGCGCGACCACCATCAGCGTGCCGGAGGCGTAGGCCGACAGGCCCAGCACCGAGCCGACCGACAGGTCGACGTTGCGGGTGATGACCACCATCGTCTGGCCGGCGGCCAGGACGGTGAGGATCGCCGCCGACAGCAGCAGGTCGCGGACGTTCTGGCCCGACAGGAACCGCGGGTTGGCGATGACCGTGGCGACGACGAGCAGGACGAGCGCGGCGACGATCCCGAGCTCGCGGACCACGACCAGGCGCTGCACGAGCGCGGAGCCGCGGCGGCCGGTGCGCTCGGGGGCGGCGAGCTCCTCGGGCAGCGGCGCGGGGGCCTTCGTGACGGGCGCGCTCACCGGGCGCCTCCTCCGGGGGAGCCGCCCTGGCCGGTCGCGGCCAGCATCACGCTGTCCTCGTCGGCGCGGGCGCGGGGGATGTCGTCGACGAGGCGGCCCTCGGAGACGACGAGGACGCGGTCGGCCATGCCGAGCACCTCCGGGAGCTCGCTGGACACCATGACCACAGCCAGGCCCTCGGCGGCCAGCTGCGACAGCAGCCGGTGCACCTCGGACTTGGTGCCGACGTCGATGCCACGGGTGGGCTCGTCGACGATCAGCACGCGCGGCTCGGTCGACAGCCACTTGGCCAGGACGACCTTCTGCTGGTTGCCGCCCGAGAGCGTGGAGACCGGGTCGGACAGCTTCCCGGCCTTCACCTGCAGGCGCTCCGACCACTCGGCGGCCGAGGCGCGCTCGGCGCGGGAGCTGAGCAGGCCCGCCCTCGCCAGCCTCCAACGCCGGGTGAGGGTCGCGTTCCTCTCCACCGACAGCTCCATCACCAGGCCCTGCTGGCGGCGGTCCTCGGGGACCAGCGCGAGGCCGGCGGCCATGGCGACGGCGGGGTTGCCGCCCTCGAGCTCCTCCCCCGCGACCCGGACGGTGCCGGCGTCGTAGGGGTCGACGCCGAAGACGGCGCGCACGATCTCGCTGCGCCCGGCGCCGACGAGGCCCGCCAGGGCGACGATCTCGCCGGCCCGCACGTCGAAGGAGACGTCGGAGAAGACGCCGCGGCGCGTCAGGCCGCGCACCTCGAGCACGACCTCGCCCGGGGTGACGTCGACCTTCGGGAACAGCGAGGAGACCTCGCGGCCGACCATCCGGCGCACGACCTGGTCGACGGTGAGGTCGCGGGCCAGGTCGGTGGAGACCCACTGGCCGTCGCGCATGACGGTGATCCGGTCGCACAGGTCGAAGACCTCGTCGAACCGGTGGGAGATGAACAGCACCGCGGCACCCGAGTCGCGCAGCGACCGGGCGACGGCGAACAGCCGCTCCACCTCGACGCCGGAGAGGGCGGCGGTCGGCTCGTCCATGACCAGCACCCGCGCGTCGAACGACAGCGCCTTGGCGATCTCGACCATCTGCTGGTCGGCGATCGACAGGCCGCGCGCCGGGCGGTCGGGGTCGAGCGCGACGCCGAGCCGGTCGAACAGCGCCCGGCACCGCTGCGCGAGTCCGCGGCGGTCGATCCGGCGGCCGGACAGCAGCGGCTGGCGGCCCATGAAGATGTTCTCCGCGACCGACAGGTCGGGGAAGAGCGTGGGCTCCTGGTAGATGACCGCGATGCCGGCGGCCCGCGCGGCGGCGGGGTCGGGGAGGGTCACCGGCTGCCCGTCGAGCAGCACGCGGCCGGTGTCGGGACCGTGCACCCCGGCGAGGATCTTGACCAGGGTCGACTTGCCGGCGCCGTTCTCGCCGACGAGCGCGTGGGCCTCCCCCGCGCGCAGCTCGAGCCGCGCGCCGCGCAGCGCGGCGACCGCGCCGAAGCTCTTGCCGACGTCCTCCAGGGCCAGGACGACCTGCCCTCCCGCCGGCGGCGCCGCTGGCGCCGGGGCGTGGTCCACGACGACCACCTCCGTTGTGAAACGATTCAGACGACCTGTGGCGCAGACCATAGGGGCCGGGTCGAGAACGTGTCAACGCCGCGTTCCGGGCGTTGCCGAACCGCGATCCGGCACGACTCGGGGCTGTTTGACACGTTTCAGGACAGCAGCGACCATCACTGCCGGCGGGTGCGCCCCGTCACCCCCGTCCGACCAGCGCGAGGAGGCGCCGTGGCCGCGAGCATCCGCGACGTCGCCGAGCACGCCGGGGTGTCCGTGGGCACCGTGAGCAACGTCCTCAACCGGCCCGACGTCGTCAGCGCGGCCACCCGCGAGCGGGTCCTCGGCGCCATCGCCGCGCTCGGGTTCGTGCGCAACGAGTCGGCCCGCCAGCTGCGCGCCGGGCACAGCCGGACGATCGGCCTGGTCGTGCTCGACATCGCCAACCCGTTCTTCACCGACGTCGCCCGCGGCGTCGAGGACGTCGCCAACTCCGCCGGACTCGCCGTCATCCTGTGCAACTCGGACGACCGGCCGGAGAAGGAGAGCGCCTACCTCGACGTGCTCGCCGAGCAGCGGGTGCAGGGCGTGCTCATCACCCCGACGGCGGAGCTGTCGCCGAACCTGCAGACGCTGCGCCGGCGCGGCGTCCCGGTGGTCCTGGTCGACCGGCGGGCGCCCGCGCCCGACCAGTGCGCCGTCGCCGTCGACGACGTCCTCGGCGGCCGGCTGGCCGCCGAGCACCTGCTCGAGCGCGGGCACCGGCGGATCGCCTTCATCGGCGGCGCCTCGGGCCTGCCCCAGGTGCAGGAGCGGCACGCCGGGATCGAGACCGCCGTCCGGGAGGCCACCGGCGGCGACGACGCGCTCGTCGTCTTCTCCCCCGAGCACCTCACCGTCGACGCCGGGCGCGAGGCCGCCGCGCGCATCGTCGGCATGCCCGCCGCGCGCCGGCCCACCGCGGCGATCTGCGCCAACGACCTCATGGCGCTCGGGGTGCTGCAGGAGATGGTCCGCCAGGGCGTGCGGGTACCCGACGACTTCGCGATCGTCGGCTACGACGACATCGACTTCGCCGCGTCGGCCGCCGTGCCGCTGACCAGCGTGCGCAAGCCGCGCCAGGCCCTGGGCTCGCGGGCCGCCGAGCTGCTGCTCGACGAGGCCCGCGGCGGGGAGCACGCGCACGTGCAGGAGGTCGTCGAGCCGACGCTGGTGGTGCGCGAGTCGAGCATGGTCTTCCGCGATCGAGAGGGGACCCCGTGAGGGTCGCGCTGTTCGCCACCTGCCTGGTGGACACGGTGGTGCCGCAGGTCGCGCGGGCCACCGCCACGCTGCTGCAGCGGCTGGGCCACGAGGTGGTCGTGCCGCCGTCGCAGGCCTGCTGCGGGCAGATGCACGTCAACACCGGCTACCGGCGCGAGGCGGTGCCGATCGTGGCCAACCACGTGCGCGCGTTCGCCGGCGCGGAGGCGGTCGTGGCCCCCTCGGGCTCGTGCGTGGCCTCGATCCACCACCAGCAGGCGGCGGTCGCCCGGCGGGCCGGCGAGCACGCGCTGGCCGAGGAGGCCGAGGCACTGGCGGCGCGCACGTACGAGCTGAGCCAGTTCCTCGTCGACGTCCTCGGCGTCACCGACGTCGGCGCGTACTACCCGCACCGGGTCACCTACCACCCGACCTGCCACTCGCTGCGGCTGCTGCGGGTGGGCGACCGCCCGCTGCGGCTGCTGCGCGCGGTCCGCGGGCTGGACCTCGTCGAGCTGCCCGGCGCGGAGTCCTGCTGCGGCTTCGGCGGCACCTTCGCGGTGAAGAACGCCGACACCTCGACGGCGATGCTCACCGACAAGATGGCCGGCGTGCTGTCCACCGGCGCCGAGGTCTGCACCGCCGGCGACGCGTCCTGCCTCCTGCACATCGGCGGAGGGCTGTCGCGGCTGCGCTCGGGCTCCCGCACGGTCCACCTGGCCGAGATCCTCGCCTCGACGGAGGAGAACGTGTCCCCCACCCAGACGACCGCCCCCGCGGTGCGGGCGTGAGCGCGACGCCGCTCGCGCCGGGCGCGCCGCGGTCCGGGACGACGTTCCTCGGCCTGCCGACCGCGCCCCGCAGAGTGGGCCACCTGCGCGGCACGCAGCCCTTCCCCGACGCCGCCCGCACCGCGCTGCGCGACGGGCAGCTGCGCGCCAACCTCGGGCGCGCCACGACGACGATCCGCGGCAAGCGCGCCGCCGTCGTGTCCGAGGTGCCGCACTGGGAGCAGCTGCGCCAGGCCGGGAAGGCGCTCAAGGCCGCCACCATGGCCCGGCTCGACGAGCACCTCGAGGAGCTCGAGCGGCAGGTGACCGCCCGCGGCGGCACGGTGCACTGGGCGCGCGACGCCGCCGAGGCCAACCGCATCGTCACCGACCTCGTGCGGGCCACCGGCAGCTCCGAGGTGGTCAAGGTCAAGTCGATGGCCACCCAGGAGATCGGCCTCAACGAGGCGCTGGAGGCCGCCGGGATCGAGGCGGTCGAGACCGACCTCGCCGAGCTGATCGTGCAGCTGGGCGAGGACTCCCCCAGCCACATCCTCGTGCCGGCGATCCACAAGAACCGCTCGGAGATCCGCGAGATCTTCCGCCGCACCCTGCCCCATCTCCAGGGTCCCGGCGCCTCCCAGGACCTCACCGACGACCCGCGGCAGCTGGCGATGGCCGCCCGCGCCCACCTGCGCGAGCGGTTCCTGCGCGCGCGGGTCGCCGTCAGCGGGGCCAACTTCGCCGTCGCCGAGACCGGGACCCTGTCGGTGGTCGAGAGCGAGGGCAACGGCCGGATGTGCCTGACGCTGCCGCAGACGCTCATCACCGTCATGGGCATCGAGAAGGTCGTCCCGCGGTGGGCGGACCTCGGCGTCTTCCTGCAGCTGCTCCCCCGCTCCTCCACCGGGGAGCGGATGAACCCCTACACCTCGACCTGGGCCGGCGTGACGCCCGGCGACGGGCCGCAGGAGTTCCACCTCGTGCTCCTCGACAACGGCCGGACGGCGGTGCTCGCCGACGAGGTGGGCCGCGAGGCGCTGCACTGCATCCGCTGCTCGGCCTGCCTCAACGTGTGCCCGGTGTACGAGCGCACCGGCGGGCACGCCTACGGCTCGGTGTACCCCGGCCCGATCGGCGCGGTGCTGTCCCCCCAGCTGACCGGCGTCGAGGACAACGCCTCGCTGCCGTACGCCTCGTCGCTGTGCGGCGCCTGCTACGACGTCTGCCCGGTGGCGATCGACATCCCGTCGATCCTCGTGCACCTGCGCGCCGAGCACGTGGAGGCGGTCGCCGGGGAGAGGGCGAGGCCCACGGCGGAGGCGGTCGCCTTCCGGGGACTGGCGAAGGTGATGAGCAGCCCGCGGCTGTGGCACCTCGCCCAGCGCGCCGCGGGACTCGGCCGGTTCCTCGCCCGCGGGAGGCCGACGCTGCCGGCCGCGCTGCCGCCGCCGGCGAGCGCCTGGACCCGCACCCGCGACCTGCCCACCCCGCCGGGGAGGACCTTCGTGCAGCAGTGGAACGAGGAGCACCGGCCGTGAGCGCCCGCGAGGAGGTGCTCGGCCGGATCCGGACGGCGCTCGGCGAGCAGCGGCCGTCGGTCGCCGTCCCGCCGGTGCCGGCGCCGCGCGAGCTGCCGGCCGCCGCGCTGCTCGACCTGCTCGCCGAGCGGGTCGAGGACTACCGCGCCACGGTGCTGCGCTGCGCGCCCGCGGAGATCGGCGCGACCGTCGCCCGCGGCCTCGACGCCGCCCTCGGCGCCGGCTGGGACCCGGCCGGCGTCGTCGTCGCCCCGGGCGTGCCCGCCGCCTGGCGGCCGGACGGCGCGACCGAGGACGACGGCCGGCCGCCGGGAGGACTGGCCGCCTTCGCCGCGACCCTCACCGGCGTCGCGACGGCGGTCGCCGAGACCGGCACCCTGGTCCTCGACGGCTCGCCGCTGTCCGGGCGGCGGGCACTGTCGCTGCTGCCCGACGTCCTGGTCTGCGTGGTCGAGGCCGCCCAGGTGGTGCCCGACGTGCCCGACGCACTGGGCCGGCTCGACCCGGTCGCCCCGCTCACGATGGTCAGCGGGCCGTCGGCGACCAGCGACATCGAGCTGCAGCGCGTCGAGGGCGTGCACGGCCCCCGGACGCTGGTGGTCGTGCTCGCCGGCTGAGTCAGTGCCCCTGGTGCAGCGGCTCGGGGTACAGCGCGCGGACGGCGGGCATGTCGAGCGCGCGGATGGTGTCGACCAGCAGGTCGAGGGAGTCGGCCGGGAGCCAGCCGGGCTCGGCGAAGACCAGCACCCCGTCGCGGTAGACCATCAGGGTCGGCGCGGACCGCACCCCGAGGTCCGCCGTCAGCGCCTCCTCCGCCGAGGTGTCGACGGCGGCGAAGCGCAGGTCCGGGTGCCGGCCGGCGGCCGCGTCGAACACCGCGCTGAACGCCCGGCTGCTGCCCGACCGGTCCGTGCGGAAGTCGACCAGCACGATGCCGGCCCCGGCCACCGCGTCGGCGTAGCCGCCCGCGTCGAGCACCTCGGTGGTCATGGCGCACCTCCCGTCCGCGTCCAGTGTGGCCCGGCGGACGGCGCCGGGCACGATCTCGTTCCGGCCGGTGCGGGCTGCCGTACTCTCCGTACCCGGCACGTGGGGGGACCGCGGGCCGGGACGGAGCCTGGGTGAGGACACCGACCGACGACGGCGGAGCCGGCGTCGAGCGCGACCGGTTCCGCTACCTGGCCGAGGTCACCGAGTCCCTCACGCAGAGCCTGGACACCGGCACGACCGCCGACCAGCTCGCCCGCCTGGTGGTCCCGCGGCTGGCCGACTGGGCCACCGTCACGCTGCTCGCCGGCGACGGCGCCCCCAGCAGCTCGGCCCGCGCGCACCGCGACCCCGCCCTGCTCGACGCCGTCGACACCTACCTGGCCGGCCGGGTCACCGCCCCCCGCGACCAGGCCGCGCTCGCGACGGCGCTGCAGTCCGGCGAGCCGGTGCACCTCGCCGAACTCGAGCCCGACCTCGGCCCGGAGTCGCTGCCGGAGGGTCCGGTGCGCGCCGCGTGGGACCGCCTGGACCCGCGCTCGAGCCTGTTCGTCCCGCTGCAGGCGCGCGGCACCGGCTTCGGCGTCCTGTCCCTCGTGCGCTGCGGCGACCGCCCGCCGGCCGGGCCGGACGACGTCGCGCTCGCCGTCGAGGTCGCCCGGCGCGGCGGGCTGGCGCTGGACAACGCCCGCCTGTTCGGCCGGCAGCTGCGGGTGGCCGAGACGCTGCAGCACAGCCTGCTCACCCCGCCGCCGCAGCCCGACGGCCTCGAGGTCGCGGTCCGCTACCGCCCGGCGGTGTCGCAGGACCTGGTCGGCGGCGACTGGTACGACGCGTTCGGGCGCCCCGACGGCGCCACGGTGCTCGTCATCGGCGACGTCGTCGGCCACGGGGTGGAGGCCGCCGCCGCCATGGCCCAGCTGCGCAGCGCCGTGCGGACGCTGGCCTACGACTCCCCCGACGGTCCCGCCGGCACCCTCGACCGGGTCGACCGCGTGCTCGCCGGGCTGCACGTGGGCACGCTGGCCACCGCGCTGGTCGCCCACCTGCTCCCGCCGGACGGCGACCACCCGGGCCGGCTGCTGCGCTGGTCGTCGGCCGGTCACCTGCCGCCGCTGGTCCTCGGCGCGGACGACACCGTGCGGATGCTCACCACCGCGCCCGAGCGGCTGCTCGGCGCCGACGAGCCCCGCACCCGCCGCGACCACGAGGTGGAGCTGGGGCCCGGCGAGACGCTGGTCCTGTGCACCGACGGGCTGGTGGAGGTCGGCCGGCGGGGCATCGACGAGGGCCTGGCCGCGGTCGCCCGGGCGCTGACCGGGCTGTCCCGGCTGCCGGCCGACGCGCTGTGCGACCGGCTGCTCACCCGGGTCCTGCCCGACCGCACCGACGACGACGTCGCCGTGCTCGCCGTCCGCGTGCTCGGCGACGGGCGCTGACCGCCCGCCGACCGAGGCGGCCTCAGCCCAGCAGGGCCAGCCGCAGCTCCTCCGCCTCGGCCCGCACCCGGTCGACGACCAGCGCGAGCGGCTCCTCGCCGAGCAGCCCGCCGCACAGCCTCCCGACCGGCACGGGCCGGTGCGGCCGGCCCGACAGCCGGGCGGCCACCTCCGCGGCGACGCGCAGCAGCGCGCCCTCGGGGGCGGTGAGGTCGTCGGCGCACTCCAGGGCGGTCACCATCCGCGGTGGGAAGCCCCAGTGCCGCAGCGCCAGGGCGCTCAGCCGCTCGGCGTGCAGGCCGTAGCGGCGGGTCTCGGCGAGCCGGCGGGCGGGCGCGTCCTCCGCCTCCGCCGCCAGGGCGGGGCGGCCCTCCGGGTCCTCGTGGTGCAGGAGCGCGGCCCCGATCCGGGACAGCATGCCCAGGCAGAGGGCGTCGGGCGGGCGCTCGCCGAAGCGCGGGGCCAGCGAGGCCGCGGCCTGCGCGAGCTGGATGCTGGTGAGCCAGAAGTCCTCGGGCAGCGCGGACTCGTCGCCGAGGTCCGTGAGGGCGACGGTCGCCATCGTCCGCACGGTCATGAAGCCGACGACGGTGACGGCGAACTGCAGCGACGTCACCCGCCCGCGCATCCCGAAGTAGGCCGAGTTGGCCAGCTTCATCACCCGGCCGGCCAGCGCGACGTCGCCGGCGAGCAGGCGGGCGAGGTCGCGGGCGCCGGTGTCGTCGGCACTCGTCATGGCGACCAGCCGGGCGGCCACCGGGCGGCTGGTGGCGAGCGTGTCGATGCGGGCCAGGAGCCGGTCGACGTCGAGCGGGGCGGTGGGGTCGAGGACGGTCACCGGGACTCCCGTCGGGCGGCGAACCAGGCGCCGCAGTCGGCGCCGGTCATCGGGCGGGCGTGCAGGAAGCCCTGCAGGTGTGTGACGCCGAGCCGGGCCAGCTCGCCGGCCTGGTCGAGCGTCTCGACCCCCTCCGCGACCGTGCTCAGCCCGAGCGTCCGGGCGAGGCCGATGACCGCCGCGGCGATCGCGTCGCCACCCGTGGTGAGCTCGGCGACGAAGGAGCGGTCGACCTTGAGGCAGTCGACCGGCAGGTGCCGCAGGTAGGCCAGCGACGAGTAGCCGGTGCCGAAGTCGTCGATCGCGAGGTGGACGCCCAGGTCCCGCAGCCGCTGCAGGACCTCCCGGGCCGCCGCCGGGTCGGTCATGAGCGCGGACTCGGTGAGCTCGATCGACAGCCGCTCCGGGGCGAGCCCGTGCCGGGCGAGGGCCGCGGCGACGCGGCCGGACAGCGAGGCGTCGAGCTGCAGCGCGGACACGTTGACGTTGGCCCGGCGCGGGGCGGCCTCCCCCAGCTCGGCGTCCCACGCGGCCAGCTGCCGGCAGGTCTCGTCGAGCACGTGCAGGCCGAGCGCGGCGATGAGCCCGCTGGACTCCGCGAGCGGCACGAACTCCTCGGGGCTGACCGCCCCGCGCCGCGGGTGCACCCACCGGGCCAGCGACTCGACGCCGCTCGGCCGACCGTCCGCGGCCGAGAGGATCGGCTGGAACCACACCGCGATGCCGCCGGCGGAGATGGCGTCGCGCAGGTCGGCGACCAGGGCGAGCCGCTCGCGGGCGGCCACCCGGGCGCGCTCGTCGAGCACGGCCACCCGGCCCTTGCCGCCGGCCTTCGCCTGGTACATGGCGATGTCGCAGTCGCGGACGAGGTCGTCGGCGGTGACGTGCGCGCCGGTCTGCACGGTGACCCCGACGCTGGTGGTGGGCCGCACCTCCACGCCGCTGAGCCGCACGGGCAGCGCCACGGCCGCCACCAGCCGCTCGGCGAGCAGCACCGCCTCGGCCTCGTCCACGGACGTCGCCACCACCACGAACTCGTCGCCGCCGAAGCGGGCGACCAGGTCGCCGGGGCGGACGGCGGCGCGCAGCCGGTCCGCGACCTCGACCAGCAGCACGTCGCCGGCCGCGTGGCCGAGGGAGTCGTTGACCACCTTGAAGTCGTCGAGGTCGAGGAACAGACAGGCCAGACCGCCGGCACCCGGGGTGAAGTGCTCGGCGATCCAGCCGGAGAGCAGCGTGCGGTTGGGCAGGCCGGTGAGCGGGTCGTGGTTGGCCTGGTGGGCCAGCCGGGCCTCGAAGGCCAGCCGCTCGGTGACGTCCTCGAGCGTGGCGACGAAACCGGCGCCCACGCCGGGGGTGGTCACGTGCGACAGGCGCAGCACCGCCGTCCGCACGTCGCCGTCCGCGCGCACCACGCGCACGGAGGTGACGCCGTCGGCGCCCTCGAGGACGTCGGCGACCTGCTCGACGACGTCGTCGAGGTCGTCGGGGTGCAGGAAGTCCAGCCAGCCGACGCCGAGCAGCTCCTCGGGCCGCGCGCCGACGAGTGCGCTCATGGCCTCGTTGACGTGGGTGAGCCGCATGCCCTGCTCGCTGAGCAGGAGCGGCACCGGGGAGCGCTCGGTGACCGCGGCGAAGCGCCGCTCGTGGGCGTCGGCGGTCGCGCGCAGCGCCCGCTCGAGCTCGTCGGCGGTGGAGATGACGCGGATGGTCCAGCGGGTGCCGGAGGGCTCGGGCATGGCGACGACGACCGCCTCGACCTGCTCCCCCGTCGCCCGCTGCACCGGCGCGGTGAGCTGGGCGGTGCGCCCGGAGTGCAGCAGCGTGGCCAGCACGTCCGGGCCGACGCTCGGGAGGAACGACCGCAGGTCGTGCCCGCGCAGGTCCGCGGAGCGTGCGCCGAGCAGCCGGGCCGCGCCCTCGTTGGCCCAGCTGATGGGGAGCGCCCCGCTGCCGACCGCGTCGACGACGAGCAGCGCCGTCGCGTCGGCCGCGGTCGCGCTGTAGGACGGGGCGCCGCGCTCCGCCGTCGACAGTGGTCCTCCCGGCACGCCGCCACCTCCTCTCCGGGGGACGGCGCCGTCGCCGTCCGGTGTCCAGGTCCCCCGCGGTCCGTCGCGGGTGACCTGGACATCGGCAGCCGGGGCGCGCGCTGGAGTCGATCCAGCGACACCCCTCCCCGGAGGGGTGAGGCCTCAGCCCCAGAGGGCGGCGACCTCCGCCGCGACCCGGCCGGCCTGGTCGCGGCCGGCCCGGGCGGCGGGCGCACGGGTGGCCGGGTCGAGCGGGTTGGACCCGAACGCCGCCAGCGCCGCCTCGTCGGCGAGCACGAGGTGCGCCTGCCCGTCGCGGCGCAGCGTGGCCATCTCCTCGTCGAGCGAGGGGCCCAGCGGGCTGCCCGGGAAGCCGCCCATCGGCGCGACGACGAGCACCCGGTCGTGCCCGGCCGCGAGGTCGGCGTTCGTGGGCGAGCGGAGGCCGCCGTCCATGAACCGCCGGTCGCCGACGGTGATCGGCGGGTAGACGCCGGGCACCGCGCAGGACGCGGCGACGGCGTGGAGCAGGTCGAACCCGGTGCCGGCGTCGACGGCGAGGAACTCCCCGTCGGCGGTGTCGATCGTGGTGACCACCAGGCGCGCGGCGGGCCACCCCGGCGACCCGATCCGCCCGCCGATGACCGCGAGCCGCTCCTCCTCGGGCATGGTCTGCGCCCGCAGCGCCAGCGCGCCGATGCGCGCCCGCGCCTCCTGCTGGGAGGAGACGCCGGCGAGCGCCTCGGCCATCGCGGCGAAGAAGCCGGCGCCGTCGAAGTCGACGGCCCGCTCGGTCGCCGGCACGGGGCCGAGCTGGGCGGTGTAGGCCTCCTCGAGGTCGGCTCCCGTGCGCAGGAGCGTGCCCACGATCGAGCCGGCCGAGGTGCCCACCACGAGATCGGCGTCGCGGACGTCGACGCCGGCCGCGGCCAGCCCGGACAGCAGCCCGAGCTCCCACGCGATGCCGGCGATCCCGCCGCCGCCGAGGACCAGCGCCCTGCTGCCCGGGGAACCGCTCACCTCAGAACTCCGAGACGCCCGCGTCGACGGCCATCTCGTGCGCCGTGACGTACCGGGACTCGTCGGAGGCGAGGAAGAGGACGACGTCGGCGACGTCCTCGGGCTGCGTGATCTGCACCGGCAGCAGGTTGCTGAACATGGGCGCCAGTCTGGGGTCGCCGGCCATCGCGGCGCCCAGCGTGGCCTGCATGTCGCCCTCGCCCATGGGCGTCGCGACGCCGGTCGGGTGCAGGCTGTTGACCCGGATCGCGTGCTGCGCGAGCTCGGTGGCGAAGGCCTTGGCCATGCCGCGCACGGCCCACTTGCTGGTCGTGTAGTGGACCATGAACGGCTGCACCTTGAGGCCCGCCGCGGAGCTGACCAGCACGATCGAGCCGCCGCCGGCCGCGACCAGGTGCGGCGCGGTGGCCATCACGGTGTTCCAGACGCCGGTCACGTTGACGTCGAGGGTGTTCGCGAAGACTTCCGGGCCCACCTGGTCCCAGGCCCGCGGACTGCAGATGCCGGCGTTGGCGACCACGACGTCGAGCCGGCCGAGCTCGGCCACGCCCCGGTCGGTGGCCGCGCGCAGCCCGTCGAGGTCGCGGACGTCCACGACCGCCGACACCGCCCGCCGGTCCAGCGCCTCCACCCGGCGCACCGTCTCGGCCAGGTCCTCCTCGGTGGCCGACGGGTAGCTGACGTCGGGCAGCGGCCCGCACACGTCCACCACCACGACGTCGGCGCCCTCCGCGGCCAGCCGCACGGCGTGTGCCCGTCCCTGCCCGCGCGCCGCGCCGGTCACCAGCGCCACCTTGCCCTCGACCCGTCCCGCCACGTCGTCCCCTCCGCTCACCGATGTGCCGCGCGTCACGCTAGGCAGCGCTTGCACTCAGTGCAAGGCCCTAGGGTCGACGCCGTGACGCAGGCCCGGCAGACCTCCCGGCTGGCCACGTGGCGGGCGCTGCGCGAGGCGACGCTGCGGCTGGTGGCCGAGCACGGGTTCGCGGCGGTGAGCGTCGACGACGTCGCGGCCGCGGCCGGCACCTCGCGGCGGACGTTCTTCAACTACTTCCCCACCAAGGCCGCCGCCCTGTTCGACCCCGACCCCGAGTTCGCCGGGCAGCTGGCCCGGCTGACCGCGGAGGCGCCGGAGACCGACGACGTGTGGGCCGACCTGCGCGCGGTCTGCGCCCAGGTGGTGCGCTCGGGCCCGCACGACGCGCTGCACGTCTACCGCCGGGTGGCCGGCTCCGGCGAGCCCGGCGACTACCCGGTCGAGGTGCACCGGCACGTGCAGGCGGCGCTCGAGGCCTGGGCCGCCCGCCGGCTCCCCGGCGACGAGCTGGCGCCGCGCCTGCTGGCGGCCACGGCCGGCGGCGCGCTCGCGGCGGCCTTCCGCACCTGGGACCCGGACACGCCGGCCGAGGAGTTCGCCCGCCTCGCCGACGAGGCCCTCGCCCGGGTGCACGTGCGCGCCGGACGCGCTACGGAGGACACATGAGCGGGGGCGCGACGCGCAGTGGGTTCCGGGACGGACTGCCGGACGGGTTCGCCGGGGAGGTGACCGCCGCGCTGGGCGCGGACGAGGGCGACGCCTTCCTCACCCGGGTGGCGCTCGCCCTGCCCGACGCCACCGCCGCGCTGGCCGGGCTCTACGGCGACCGCGCCGGCGAGGTCCTGGCCCGCGGGCTGCGCACCGCCCTGGCCGCCGCCGCCGACCGGCCCGCGCCGCTGCGGCGGATCGACCGCCGCCGCGAGATCGACCCCGGCTGGTTCCAGTCCCCCGGAGTGCAGGGCTACGTCTGCTACGTCGACCGGTTCTGCGGCACCCTGCGCGAGCTGCCCGCCCGGCTCGACCACCTGCAGCGCCTGGGCACCACCTACCTGCACCTCATGCCGCTGCTGCGCCCGCGGGAGGGCGAGAACGACGGCGGCTACGCGGTGGCCGACTACCGGGCCGTCGACCCGCGGCTGGGCACGATGGCCGACCTCGAGGCGGTCGCCGCCGCGCTGCACGGGCGCGGCATGAGCCTGTGCATCGACCTGGTGCTCAACCACACCGCCCGGGAGCACCCGTGGGCGCGGGGCTGGCTGGCCGGCGACCCCGGGTACGCCGGCTTCTACACCGCCTACCCCGACCGCGCGGAGCCCGACGCCTGGGACGCGACCATCCCCGAGGTCTTCCCCGACCGGGCGCCGGGCTCGTTCAGCTGGGTGCCCGAGGCGCTCGGCGGCGCGGGCGGCTGGGTGTGGACGACGTTCTGGCCCTACCAGTGGGACCTCGACTACACGAACCCCGAGGTGACGCTCGCGGTGCTCGGCGAGATCACCTGGCTGGCCAACCGCGGCGTCGACGTCTTCCGGATGGACGCCGTCCCGTTCATGTGGAAGCGGCGGGGCACCGACTGCCAGAACCAGCCCGAGGCGCACCTGCTGCTGCAGGTGCTGCACGCGCTCACCCGGCTGGCCGCGCCGGGCGTGGTGTTCAAGGCCGAGGCGATCGTCGCGCCCGACGACCTGGTGCGCTACCTCGGCGCCCACGAGCGCGAGCGGCCCGAGTGCGAGCTGGCCTACCACAACCAGCTCATGGTGCTGCTGTGGAGCAGCCTGGCCACCGGCGACGTGCGGCTGGCGCGGCAGTCGCTGGGCCGGATGCGCCCGATCCCCCGCTCGACGACCTGGTGCACCTACGTGCGGGGACACGACGACATCGGCTGGGCGGTCACCGACACCGACGCCGCGGCGGTCGGCCTGGACGGGTTCGCCCACCGCCGGTTCCTCAACGACTTCTACGCCGGCCGCTTCCCCGGGTCCTTCGCCCGCGGCGCGCTGTTCCAGGAGAACGAGGCCACCGGCGACGCGCGGATCTCCGGCACCACCGCCTCGCTGTGCGGCATCGAGGACGCCCTCGAGCGCGGCGACGACGCGGCCCTCGACGCCGGGATCCGCCGGCTGGTGCTGCTGTACGCGGTCACCTACGGCTTCGGCGGCATCCCGCTGCTCTTCTCCGGCGACGAGCTGGCGCAGCGCAACGACCCCGGCTACCTCGCCGACCCCGCGCTCGCCCCGGACAACCGCTGGATGCACCGGCCGCCGCTGGACTGGGCCGCCGCCGGGCGCGCCACCGACCCCGCCACCGACCCCGCCACCGTGGAGGGTCGCGTGTGCGCCGCCCTGCGGGCGCTCGGCGAGGCCCGCCGGTCGCTGCCGGCGCTCACCGGCGACGTCGGGGCCGAGCCGCTCGACGCCGGCAGCGACGCCGTCCTGGTGTGGCGCCGCCGGCACCCGCGGCACGGCACCTTCGTCGGGGTGGCCAACGTGGCCGCCACCCCGGCGTCCGTCGACGCCGACACCGTCACCGGCCTCGGCACCTTCGCCCAGGTGCAGGGCAGCGACGGCGCGCTGCCGGTGGCCGACGGCCGGGTCGTCGTGCCCGGGTACGGGTTCGCCTGGTTCGCCGAGGACCGGGCCGGAGGACACTGAGGAGGAGCACGTGGCGCGGATGGACCTGCGGGTGCGGGTGTTGGGCCGGCTGCTGGGCCGGATGTCGGTCTCGTCGATGGACGAGGAGCGGATCCGCCGGGCCCAGGCGCAGCGGATCCCGCACAACCCGGTCACCGACGCGCTGCTCGGCGGGGTGGCCCGCGGGGTGCGGCTCAGCGACGGCACGGCCCGCGGCGAGGTCGGCGACGTGCCGGTGCGCACCTACCGGCCGGCGGGGGCGGACGGCCCGCTGCCGCTGGTCGTGAACTTCCACGGCGGCGGCTGGACGCTCGGCAACCTCGACTCCGCCGACTGGCTGTGCAGCTCCGTGGCGGCCTCCGTGGGCGCCGTCGTCGTGTCGGTCGACTACCGGCTGGCGCCCGGCCACCGCTGGCCCGCCGCGGCGGAGGACTGCTACGCCGCGCTGGTCGACGTCGTCGCGCGCGCGGGCGAGTTCGGCGCCGACCCGGAACGGGTGGCGGTCATGGGCGACAGCGCGGGCGGCAACCTCGCTGCCGTCGTGTGCCTCATGGCGCGGGACCGCTCGGGTCCGCGGATCGCCCACCAGGGGCTGGTCTACCCCTCGGTCGACCTGACGATGAGCAGCCCCTCGATCGACGAGAACGCCTCCGCGCCGATCCTGACGAAGGCCGACTGCCTGGCCTTCCGCGACCACTACCTCGGCGGGCAGGACCCCACCGACCCCTACGCTTCCCCGCTGTTCGCCCCCGACCACACCGGCCTCCCGCCGGCGCTGGTCCAGGTGGCCGAGCACGACCCCATCCGCGACGACGGCGCCCGCTACACCGCGGTGCTGCGCGCGGCCGGGGTGCCGGTGCGGCACACCGAGTACGTGGGCATGCCGCACGGCTTCCTCGCCTTCCCGCGGCTGTGCCGGTCGGCGCCCCAGGCGCTGGCCGAGCTGTGCGCGGAGCAGACGGCGGCGCTCGCCGCAGGCTGAGCCGTCCGGCCCCTCACCCCGACGGGTCATCTCCCCGGCGCCGCCGCGCGCCGATGACAGGAGGAGACCGCCGTCGACGAGAGGAGCACGAGGTGGCCCGCACCGGCCCGGCGTCCCGGCACCTGGGGGCGCTGCTCGTCGCCGTCTGCGCGGCGGGCGTGCTCGCCACCGCCGTGCTCCCCTCCTCCGCCGCGACCCTGGTCTCCGACGTCACGCAGGCGCTGGCCGCGGCCGCCGCCGCGGCGGCCACCGGCCGGCACGCCGCCGCGTCGGCCGGGCTGCGGATGCGCGCGGCGTGGTGGCTGCTCGCCGCGGCCTGCGGGTCGTGGTCGGCGGGCCAGGCGTACTGGACGGTGCTCTCCGCCCGCGGCGGGTCGCCGTTCCCCTCGCTGGCCGACGTCGGGTTCCTCGGCTTCGCCGTGTGCTCGGTGCTCGCGCTCGTGGTCCACCCCGCGGGCGGCGGGCGCACCGGCCGGTGGCAGCGCTGCCTCGACGCGGTGATGACCACCGGCGCCGTCGGCCTGGTCAGCTGGCAGACCGCGCTCGGCGCGGTGCTGCGCGAGGACACCGGCCACGACGTCGCCGCACGCCTGCTGCTGGCCGCCTACCCGGTCGCCGACGTCGCCCTCGTGGTGCTCGCCGTGCTGCTCGTCACCCGCACCGCCGGCGACCGCCGCCCGCTCAACCTCGTCGCCGCCGGCGTCACCGCGATGGCGGTCGCCGACAGCGCCTTCACCTACCTCGCCGCCACCAGCGCCTACGACGGCGGCACCGCCGACGCCGGCTGGACCCTGGCCTTCGTGCTGCTCGCGGTGGCGGGCCTGTGCCGCCCGGCCACCGCCGCCGGTGCCGGGCCCGCCGGGCAGGCGGCCCGCCGGACCAGCGCCGCGGCGTCGCTGCTGCCCTACGTCCCGGTCACCGTCGCCCTCGGCACCGCCCTCGTCCGGAGCCTCTCCGGCGCCGCCCTGACGCGGGGCGAGGAGCTCGTGGCCGCCCTGGTCGTCGCCGCCCTGCTCGCCCGTCAGTACGGCACCGTGCGCGAGAACGTGCGCCTCGCCGACGACCTGGCCGCCCGCGAGGCGCAGCTGCGCCGGCTGGCCTTCTCCGACCCGCTGACCGGCCTGGCCAACCGCGCGCTGTTCCTCGACCGGCTCGAGCACGCCCTCACGCTGCACGCCCGCGACATGCGACCGGTCGCCGTCGTCTTCCTCGACCTCGACGACTTCAAGGCCGTCAACGACACCCTCGGGCACGCGGCCGGCGACGAGCTGCTGCAGCGGGTGGCCGAGAGGCTCACGGGCTCGCTGCGCGCCGGCGACACCGTGGCCCGCCTCGGCGGCGACGAGTTCGCCGTCGTGCTGGAGGACGGCGGCGACGCCGGCGAGGCCGCCTCCCGGGTCGCCGCCGCGATGGCCCTGCCCTTCCCCGTCGCCGGCACGCTCCGGCCGGTGGGTGCCAGCACCGGCGTGGTCGCGCTCGGGCCGGAGGACACCGCCGCCGGCGCCGACGAGCTCATGGCCCGCGCGGACGCGGCGATGTACGCCGCGAAGCGCGCGGGCAAGGGCCGCGTCGTCCACCACGGCGCGCCCGCCTGATCTCCCCGGCGGTCGGTGGCCGGCGGACGGTGCCCGGCGGTCAGTGGTCGGCGCAGCACTCCCGCTGCACCGGCGGCTCGAACGGGCAGACCTCGCGGTCGTCCCAGGCGTTGACCACGAGGACGAGGACGCCGTCGCGGAACTCCGGGCGGACGTGACCGCGGGTCCGCAGCACCAGCGCGGGGTCGTCGGCCACGCCGAGCAGGTGCACGGCCTCGACGGCGCAGCGCGCGGTCAGCTCGGCCAGCGGGAACCGGTCGGGCAGGCCGTCCTGGCCGGGGAAGCGGACCAGCCGCCCCGACGTCCGCGCGCGGTGCGCCCGCGCGACGCCCGCCGCGTGCGCCGCGTGCGCGGGGTCGCCGAGCACGGCGTCGTCCCCGTCCCCCGACAGCACGACCGCGCCCCCGGGACCGGCCCAGGCGGCCACCGCGCCGGCGAGCCCGGCCACCGCCGGGACCCGCAGCGACCCGGCGTGGTGGCCCGTGCCGTCCGCGCGGACGACGTGGGTCGCGACCTCGGTGGCGCCGACCCGCCGGCCGAGGTCGAGCAGCCGGTGCTCGACCTCGGCCAGCGCGGCCGGCGACGCGCCGGTGTCGCCGCAGACGGCGACCCAGCGGTCCCCGGAGGGGGTGTCAGCCAACGGAGACGAACACCGGGTTCGAGTAGAACCAGAGGTCGGTCCACGGGTCGCTGTTGCCCACCGGGTCCTGCCGCGGCTCGATGGTGCCGGGCGCGGAGAAGTTGCCGTCGGTCCCCCGCAGCCGCAGGAAGAACGGCCGGTCGACCCGCCGGAACACGTGGTTGAGCACGACCTGGCCGTTGCCGCGCACCTCGAAGGACTGGGCGACGCGGGTCCCCGGGGCGGTCTGCGTGTCCCGGTCGGCCACCGGGCCCGTGATGGGGCCGGTGATCAGGTCGACCCGGCGCAGCCGCGGTACGTCGCCGTGGGCGTTGGGCTGGCGGCGCTGGGTGATCCGGATCTGCACGTGCACGTTCTCGCCGCGGCCGATCCGCACCTGCTCGCCGAGGGTGGCCGGCGCGTCGCCGCCGCCGTCGCCGCGGACGCTGACCTCGAGACCGTCGATGAGGTCACCGTGGACGACGAAGGCACGCCCGGCCCGCAGGCCGTCCATGACCGCGCCGTGGTCGCGGCTGCCCGCCCCGACCCAGGTGCGCGAGTAGTAGCCGGGGAAGAAGTCGCCGCGGTCGACGAGCGGGGTGCCGCCGTCCACCGGGTCGCCGTAGCGGCCGTTGGCGGTGAAGTACGCCGAGTTGTCCTGCCCGGCGGGGCGGACGAGCTGGTCACGGTAGACCGAGTGGGAGTCGGAGTTGGCGGTGATCCACCACGGCCTGCCCTCGGCGAGCAGCGAGTCCCAGACGCCGCCGAGCTTCGCCGTCATCCAGTCGAAGCCGCCGAAGGTCCGGTAGGACTCGTCGGGGTAGCCGGGGAAGCTGTCGGCCCGGCGGCTGTTGCCGTAGTAGCCGCGTGCCTCCCCCGGGCCCTCCGGCGCCGGGATCCCGGCGGCCTGGTGGCCGGGCGCGCCCTCCATGCCGATCGCGACCCGCGGATCGGCGTCGCGCCAGGCGCGGATCTCGTGCGGCGAGTCGATGCCGTTGCGCGCCGGGTGGTTGGCGAGGAACAGCGCGTTGGAGGTGCGGCGGTCGGTCATCTGCCGGCCGAGCCACTGGATACCGGCCACCGCGCGGTCCTCGGTCACGTTGCCCAGCGAGCCGTCGAACTGCTGCTCGAACTCGCGCAGGACGGCGACCTCGTTGGCGTTCGGCACGACGAAGACGGTGCCGTGCTCGGCGGCGGGGATGTTCCACTCCAGGCCCTGGAACACCAGCATGTCCCGGTAGGCCTGGCGGGCCGCGACGATGTCGGGGTTGACCAGGTCGACGCCGAGGCGCGCGTGCGTGGCCGAGCCGTGGTCGGTGATGACCAGCCAGTTCACCCCGTTGCGGCGGGCCTGCTCCACCTGCTGGCGCACGGTGTAGAGGCCGTCGGAGCTGTACTGCGTGTGGATGTGGTGGTCGCCGTTGAGCCACGTGTAGGAGCCGCCGCCCCCGCCGCCCGGGCGGGGGGCGGCCTGCGCGACGCGCGGCGTGCCGGCCACCGTGGCGCCGACGGCGAGGCCGAGGACGCCGGCCGCCTGCAGGAACCGGCGCCGGGAGAGGTCGACCGGCGAGAGGTCCGCGTCGGGGACCGAGGTGTCGCTGTACGGCGTCCAGGCGGCCTCGTGGTCGTGCGCGCGGCCGTGGCCGTGCGGGTGCTCGTGCGGGTGACCGTGGTGGTGGTGGTGGTGGTGGTGGTGCGGACCGGACACGTCTCTCCTCGGGGCGGAGCGGGCCGGCCGCCGATCGGGGTCCGGCATCCACCGATCGTCGGCAGCGAGGTGACCTGCTGATGACCTCCCGGTGACGCTGCGCGGTGGGCGGGGTGAGGTCTGCGGGTCATCCGGGGGGCTGACAGGCTGTTCCGGTGACCGACCTCCAGCACCGCGACGGCCGGCGGACCGAAGCGGTCCGCACCTACCGCGGGCACGGCATCCACGCCGCGCCCGGGGTGCACGAGTACGCCGCCGCGCAGGTGCGTGCCGCCCTGCCCGGCGGCGGCCGGGTGCTCGAGGTCGGCTCGGGCTGCGGGGCGCTGGCGCTGCGGCTGCGCGACGCCGGGATCGACGTCGTCCCCACCGACCTCGACCCGCCGCACGACTGGATCGCCCGGCTCGACCTCGACGACCCCGAGTGGACCGACGACACCCGCGGCCCGTTCGACCTCGTCGTCTGCGTGGAGACCCTCGAGCACGTGGAGAACCCGCGGCAGGTGCTGCGCTCGATCCGCGCGCTGCTGCGCCCCGGCGGACGGCTGCTGGTGAGCACGCCGAACGTCACGCACCCGCACTCGCGGCTGCTCACCCTGCTCCGCGGAGCCCCGTACATCTTCGGGCCGCGGCACTACGACTCCCCCGGGCACATCACGCTGCTGCCGGACTGGATGCTCACCCGCCACCTGGAGCGGGCGGGCTTCGGCTCGCTCGAGGTGACCACGGCCGGCGACACCCTCTACACCGGCCCGATGCGGATCGCCTACCGGGTGGAGATGGCGCTGCTGTGGCTGCTCGGCATCCGCCAGCGCGCCACCTCCGGCGACGGCGTCTGCACGTTCGTCACCGCCACCGCCGTCTAGCGGCCGCTCCCGCGGGTGACGTGCACCTGCGGCGCGTCCCGGGCTCGGATCGCGCCGGGAGCGCACATCGCCCCGCGACGGCGACGCGCTCGCCCTGCGGTCCTCCCGGATTACGGGAGGACCGCAGGTGCGGGTCAGCTGGGCTGGACCCCGAAGGTGGCGGCCAGCCGCTCGATCTTGCGGGCCCGGCCGAGGCGGGGCAGGTCGCTGCCGTCGCGGATGACCTGGCCGCGCGCCTCGAAGTCGGCGAGGAAGTCCAGGGCCCAGGCGACGTCCGACGGCGCGGGGCTGATGACCTCGTTGATGACCGGCGCCTGGTCGGGGTCCAGGCACAGCTTGCCGGTGAGGCCGAGGGACACGGTGACGGCGGACTGCTCGCGCAGCACCGGGTGGCTGGTGCTCACCGTGGGGCCGTCGATCGGGCCGGGCAGCCCGCCGATCCGGCTGGCCACGACGAGGCGGGAGCGGGGGTAGGCCATCGCCAGGTCGTCGGCGCTGGTGCCGGTGTCGCGGCGGTAGTCGCCGCTGCCGAAGGCGAGCCGGAAGGCGCCGCGGGCGCGGGCGATGCTCACCGCCTCCTCGATGCCCAGCGCCGACTCGACGAGCGCGAGCACCGGGGTGGAGCCGCCGAGCCGGTCGAAGGTCTCGGTGACGTGCTCGCCGGCCTCGGTCTTGGCCAGCATCACGCCGGCCAGGCCGGGCAGGCCGGCCAGCGCGGCGACGTCGTGCTCCCACCAGGGCGTCGAGTGGTCGTTGATGCGCACCCACGCCGAGCGGTCGGCGTCGCCGAGCCACTCGACGACGCCGGCGCGCGCCTCGTCCTTGTGGGCCGGGTCCACGGCGTCCTCGATGTCGAGGACCACCTGGTCGGCGCGCGAGGCGTACCGCTCGTCGAACAGCTCGGGGCGCGCCCCGTTGACCAGCAGCCACGAACGCGCGTCCGCGGGGCCGACCCTCCTGCGTGTCGTCATGACGTCATCCTCCCGTCCGCGGCCGCGAGGACCGAGCCGACTCCCGGCCAGCGGGACGTGACACACCCCACCCGACCGGATCGGACGGTCGACCGACCGAATCGGTCGGTCGCGCGTACCGTGCGGAGGCGTGGCACGACCGTTCCGGCAGCAGATCGACGAGGGCATCCTCGACCGCGCCGCCGGCCTGTTCGCCCGCCGCGGCTACGCCAAGACCTCGCTGCAGGACGTCGCGGACGCCGTCGGGCTGTCGAAGGCCGGCCTGCTGCACCACTTCCCCAGCAAGGACGCCCTGCACGAGGCGGTGCTCGCGCACGCCGACGCGCTCGGCCGGCGGGTGCTCGAGGCCGTCCGGCCCCTGCCCGCGGGCCCCGCCCGCGACCGGCGGGCGATCGAGGTCCTCGTCGACGTCGCCCTCGGCCACCCGGGCTTCGTGGCCATGCTGCTCGCCCCGGTGACCGAGCTCCCCGACGGCGGCGCGCACGAGCCCGGCGGCCCCGAGACCGCGGTCTTCGAGTGCTTCGGCGTCGACCCCCACGACGAGGACGCCGACCCCGAGCGGCTCGTGCGCGTGCTCGGCGCCGTCGCCGCGCTCGCCGTCCTCACCCTCGCCGCCCACGAGGCGGAGCAGACCAGCGCGTGGCGGCCCCTCGTGGTCGCCACGTGCCTCGACGCGCTGGGACACCGCCGTCCCCGCGCGGTCCCTTCCCACCCCCACCAGGCGGAGGCCTGATCCATGGCTGTCCTGTTGTCCCGACTCGGGACGTTCTCCGCGCGGCACCGGTTCGCCGTGCTCGGCGTGTGGCTGCTGGTCCTCGTCGCCGGCGGCGTCGGCGCGACCACGCTCGCCGGGGAGACGTCGACCAGCTTCTCGATCCCCGGGCAGGAGTCCACGACCGCGCTCGAGCGGATCGGCGAGGAGTTCGGCCAGGCCGCCGGTGGCGTCAGCGCGCAGGTCGTCGTCGTCGCGCCCGAGGGCGCCACGCTGACCACGCCGGAGAACGCGGCCGCGGTGACGGGGCTGGTCGGCACCCTCGCCGACCTGCCGGGCGTCACCTCCGCCACGAACCCCCTGGACCCGGCGCGGCCGGCGGTCGACCAGCAGCAGACCACCGCCTACAGCACGGTCACCTACGACGCCGAGGCGGGCGGGGTCACGCCCGAGGAGCAGGAGGCGCTGCGCGACGCGGTCGCCGACGCCCGCGACACCGGCCTGACCGTCGAGGTCACCGGCCAGGCCCTCGAGGAGGTGCCGGCCGTCGGCGGCCCGTCGGAGGCGATCGGCGTCGTCGTCGCGCTCGTCGTGCTCGCCGTGACCTACGGCGCGCTGGCGATCGCCGGCATGAACCTGCTGACGGCGCTGGTCGGCGTGGGTGTCGGCGTCCTCGGCATCACCATCGCCACCGGCTTCGTCGACCTGTCCTCCACGACGCCGATCCTCGCCGCGATGCTCGGCCTCGCCGTCGGCATCGACTACACGCTGTTCATCGTCACGCGGCACCGCCAGGAGCTGCTGCGTGGCACCGACGTGCGCCGCTCGATCGGCCTGGCCGTCGGCACCGCGGGGTCCGCGGTGGTCACCGCCGGCCTCACCGTGGTCATCGCGCTGGCCGGCCTGTTCGTCGCCGGCATCCCGTTCCTCACGCAGATGGGTCTGGCCGCCGCCGGCACGATCGTCGTCGCGGTGCTCGTGGCCCTCACCCTGGTGCCCGCGGTGCTCGCCGTGCTGGGTCACCGGGTGCTGCCGGGGCGGATGCGCGCGGCGGCCGTCGACGGCACGCCCGTCCCGGCCCGCGGCCGCGGCTTCCTCGCCGGGTGGGCCGACGGCGTCACCCACCGCCGGGTCGCCTCGCTGCTGCTGGCGATCGTCGCGCTCGGCGTCGTCGCGATCCCGGTCGCCTCGATGCGCACGACGCTCATCCAGCAGCCGGCCGAGGACAGCTCCGCCGCCCGCGCCGACGCGCTGCTGGCCGAGGGCTTCGGGGAGGGTTTCAACGGCCCGATCACCGTGCTGTTCGAGGGCGACGGCGCCGTCGACGCCGCCGCGCGGCAGGCCCAGGACGTCACCGGCCTCGACGACGTCGCCGTCGTCGCCCCGCCGGTCCCGAACGCCGACGGCACCGCCGCCCTGCTCACGGTGGTCCCGCAGTCGAGCCCGAGCAGCGCGGCCACCGAGCAGCTCGTCGCCGACCTGCGCGACCAGCTCGGCTCGCTCGACGGCGTCGAGGCCTCGGTGACCGGCCAGACGGCGGTCAGCGTCGACGTCGCGCAGAGCCTGGACGAGGCGCTGCCCAGGTACCTGGCGCTGGTCGTCGGGCTGGCCCTGGTGCTGCTGGTCCTGGTGTTCCGGTCGCTGCTGGTGCCGCTGGTCGGCGTCCTGGGCTTCCTGCTGACCATCGGCGCCTCGCTCGGCGCGACGGTCGCCGTGTTCCAGTGGGGCTGGCTGGCCGACGTGGTCAACCTCGACACCACCGGGCCGCTGCTGAGCCTCACCCCGATCCTGGTGATCGGCATCCTGTTCGGCCTGGCCATGGACTACCAGGTGTTCCTGGTGTCGCGGATGCACGAGGCGCACAGCCACGGCACCCCGCCGCTGGAGGCCATCCGCACGGGGTTCCGCCAGGCCGCGCCGGTGGTCGTGGCCGCCGCGCTGATCATGTTCAGCGTGTTCGCCGGGTTCGTGCCGGCCGGCGAGGCGACGATCAAGTCGATCGCGTTCGCCCTGGCGATCGGCATCCTGGTCGACGCCTTCGTCGTCCGGATGGTGCTCGTGCCCGCGGCGCTGGCGCTCCTCGGCGAGCGCGCGTGGTGGCTGCCGCGCTGGCTGCGCTGGCTGCCGGTGCTCGACGTCGAGGGCGCGGCGCTGGAGCGGGACCCGGCGTCGGCCCGCGAGCGGGAGCTGGTGGGCGACCCCCGCTGACCCCCTCTGCGCAGCGGTCCGGCCCGTCTCCCCTCCCGGGGAGGCGGGCCGGACCGCGTCACCAGAGGCGGCCGGTCGGCAGGTCGGCCAGGTGCGGGGTGCTGGCGTGCAGCACGTCGAAGGGCGTCACCCCGGCGGGGACGTCGCCCGGCACCGCGCTCCACAGGACGTAGCGGACGAGCTCCCACCGGGAGGGGTCGACGGCGACGGCGCGGCTGTGCCACCGGCCGTCCTCCGGCGCGGGGGCGGCGACCTCCCGGGCCACCGCCTCCCCCGGCGCCGCGTCGGCGGGCAGCGCCCGCACCTCGCGGGTGGCGAACACCGGCACCTCCGGGAACGCCGGGCCGCGGTCGAAGGAGGCGCCGATCCAGGAGCGCACCGGCGGCCGGCCGAAGTCCGCGACGATGGCGCGGAACGGGCCGTAGAGGAAGGCGTCGAGGCCCGCGGGGTCGCGCCACAGGTAGAACGGCGCGTAGGCGTTGACCGGCGAGCCGTGCCGGCCGGCCCGGCGGACGGCGTAGGCCTTGACGCCGAGGTGCGGGAAGTCGTCGGTGGCGGCGCCCCGGGTGGCCACCCGGTGCTCGATCACCCCCATGTCGAAGTCGGCCGGCAGGCCGATCTCGTACTGCATGACGTGCACGTCGTCTCCTCGCGCCTCAGGGTCTCAGGGGTCTCAGGGGGTCTCAGGGGGTCTCAGGGGGTCTCAGCGGGTCAGGGCCGTGAGCAGCGCGACGGCGCCCTCGACCGCCTCGTCGAAGGGCTCCGGCCGGCCGGCGGCGCGGGCCAGGACGTAGCCGCCCTGGACGGTCGCGACGACGGCCGCCGCCACCGCCGCGGGGTCGACGTCGGCGCGCAGCTCCCCCGCTGCCCGCCCCTCGGCCACGACCTCGGCGAGGCGGGAGCGCAGCCAGGCGAACGTCGTCTCGACCGGTGCGCGCAGCCCGGCGTCGGCGACGAGGTCGGGGTCCTGGGCGTGCCGGCCGACCGGGCAGCCGCGCATCACCTGGCGCTCGCGCCGCAGGTAGGCGGTCAGCCGCTCGAGCGCCGTGCCCCCGCCGCCGAGCAGGGCCTCCGCGCCGGCGCGCTCGCGGTCGGCGGTGCGCTGGAGGGCGGTGCGCGCGAGGTCGGCCTTGCCGGTGAAGTGGTGGTACATGCTCCCCTGGCCCGCGCCGGCGCGGTCCTGGATCGCCCGGGGGCTGGTGCCGACGTACCCCCGCTCCCACAGCAGGTCCTGCGCGGCCTCGACCAGTCGCTCGCGGGCGTTCACGGCGGCGACCGTACACACCAGTAGGTACAGGCGTCGAGACGTCTCGCCCCGGCCGTTCGGGGGTGCCGCCGGCCGCCCCGAGGGTGCAGCCTCTACCCACCCATGCCCGGACGGAGAGGACCAGCAGTGACCCAGCACGGCGCGCCCCCGGCCCTGCCCTCCTACGCGAGCGGCACCTCGACGGTCCCGCTCCTCGGCGACACGATCGGGGCGAACCTGGACCGGACGGCCGCGCGGGTCGGCGACCACGAGGCGCTCGTGGAGTGCGCCACCGGCCGCCGGTGGACCTACCCGCAGCTGGTCGCCGACGTCGACGCCTGCGCCCTGGGCCTGGACGCGCTGGGCGTGGCCAAGGGCGACCGGGTGGGCATCTGGTCGCCCAACTGCGCCGAGTGGGTCTTCGTGCAGTACGGGACGGCGAAGCTCGGCGCCGTCATGGTCAACATCAACCCCGCCTACCGCACCCACGAGCTGGCGTTCGTGCTCCGCCAGGCCGGCATCTCGGTGCTCGTGGCCGCGCCGGAGTTCAAGACCAGCGACTACCGGGCGATGGTGGCCGAGGTGCGCGGCGACTGCCCCGACCTGCGCGAGGTCGTCTTCCTCGGCGACCCGGAGTGGGAGCGGCTGATGGAGACCGGCCGCGCCGCCGACCACGCGCTGCTCGCCGAGCGCGCCGCCGAGCTCTCCCCCGACGACCCGATCAACATCCAGTACACGTCGGGCACCACGGGCTTCCCGAAGGGCGCCACGCTCACCCACCACAACCTGCTCAACAACGGGTTCTTCGTGGGCGAGGGCTGCGGCTACACCGAGGCCGACCGGGTGTGCATCCCGGTGCCCTTCTACCACTGCTTCGGCATGGGCATGGGCAACCTCGGGGCCACCAGCCACGGCGCGACCATGGTGGTCCCGGCGCCGTCGTTCGACCCGGCGGCGACGCTGCGCGCGGTGCAGGAGGAGCGCTGCACCTCCCTCTACGGCGTCCCGACGATGTTCATCGCCGAGCTCGCCCTGCCCGACTTCGGCACCTACGACCTCTCCAGCCTGCGCACCGGGATCATGGCCGGCTCGCCGTGCCCGGTGGAGGTGATGAAGCGGGTGGTCGCGGAGATGGGCATGACCGAGGTGACCATCTGCTACGGCATGACCGAGACCTCGCCGGTGTCCACCCAGACCGGCGCCGACGACGACCTCGACCGCCGCACCTCCACCGTCGGCCGGGTGCACCCGCACCTGGAGGTCAAGGTGGTCGACCCCGTCACCGGCACCACCGTGCCGCGCGGGACGCCCGGTGAGTTCTGCACCCGCGGCTACTCGGTGATGCTCGGCTACTGGGACGAGCCGGAGAAGACCGCCGAGGTCGTCGACGCCGCCCGCTGGATGCACACCGGCGACCTCGCCGTCATGGACGAGGCCGGGTACCTCAACATCGTCGGCCGGATCAAGGACATGGTCATCCGCGGCGGGGAGAACGTGTACCCGCGCGAGGTGGAGGAGTTCCTCTACACCCACCCGGACGTCGTCGACGCGCAGGTGATCGGCGTCCCCGACGAGCGCTACGGCGAGGAGCTGATGGCGTGGGTGCGGCTGCGCGAGGGCGCCGAGCCGCTCACCGCCGAGGCGCTGCGGGAGTTCTGCGCGGGCAAGCTCGCCCACTACAAGGTCCCCCGCTACGTGAAGGTCGTCGACGCCTTCCCGATGACCGTCACCGGCAAGGTGCGCAAGGTCGAGATGCGCGAGGTCTCGGTGCACGAGCTCGGCCTGGAGGCGGCCGCCGCGGTCCGCAACGCCTGAGCCCGGCTGGCGGCGAGGCATTGGAAGCTTTTCGCACGTCTCGGCCGGCGATACGTGCGGATAGCTCCCAATGCCCGAGCGGACATCAGGCGGTGGCGGCGGCCTCGGCCATCGCGGCGAGCAGGGCCGCCGTCCGCTCCCGGGACAGCCGGCCGGCGCTGTGCGGGGTGGAGTTGACCAGCCCGAAGACGGCGTGCGCGCGGGCGCGGCTGGCCGCCGTCCCCTCCTCCGGCCGCAACCGCGCCAGCACGTCCACCCACACCTCGACGTAGCGGCGCTGCAGCCGGCGCACCCGCGCGGCGTGCTCGGGTGCCAGGGAGCCGAGGTCGCGGTCGTGCACGGTGATCAGCGCGGGGTTGTCGAGGGCGAAGTCGACCTGGAACGCCACGAGCGCGCGCAGCTGCGCCGCCGGGTCGTCGCCGGCCGCCGCCACCCGCTCGCGCCCGCCGGCCAGCAGCCGCTCGCTGATGCCCTCGAGCATCTCGGCGAGCATCGCGTCCTTGCTGGCGAAGTGCCGGTAGATCGCCGGCCCGGTCACCCCGATCGCCGCGCCGACGTCGTCGACGCCGACCGACCGGGAGCCGCGCTCGGCGAACAGCTGCGCCGCCGCCCGCAGGATCTGCTCGCGCCGGGAGGGCCGCGCCGCGTCGGCCGCCAGCGCGCTGTCGACGTCGCCCCCGGCCGCTGCCACGCCGGGATGGTAGCGCCAGGTGTGAACGTGCGTTAACGTGACGCCCGTGACGTTAACTACGGTTAACACGTCGGGGACGGTGCTCGCCTCGAAGGCGGACGTCCGCGGCGAGACCTTCGCCCGCAACGCCGCCGCCCAGGACCAGCTGCGCGCCGAGCTGCACGACCGGCTCGCCACCGCGGCCCTCGGCGGCCCCGCCCGCACCCGGGAGCGGCACGTCGCCCGGGGCAAGCTGCTCCCCCGCGAGCGCGTCGACGCCCTGCTCGACCCGGGCAGCCCGTTCCTCGAGCTGTCGCCGCTGGCCGCCGACGGCATGTACGACGGCGACGCGCCGGGCGCCGGGATCATCACCGGCGTCGGGCGGGTCAGCGGCCGCGAGGTCGTCGTCGTGGCCAACGACGCCACCGTCAAGGGCGGCACCTACTACCCGATGACGGTGAAGAAGCACCTGCGGGCGCAGGAGGTGGCGCTGCACAACCGGCTGCCCTGCGTCTACCTCGTCGACTCCGGCGGCGCCTTCCTGCCGATGCAGGACGAGGTCTTCCCCGACCGCGAGCACTTCGGCCGGATCTTCTTCAACCAGGCCACCATGAGCGCCCAGGGGATCCCGCAGATCGCCGCGGTGCTCGGCTCCTGCACGGCGGGCGGCGCCTACGTGCCGGCCATGGCCGACGAGGCGGTCATCGTCCGCGACCAGGGCACGATCTTCCTGGGCGGCCCACCGCTGGTGAAGGCCGCGACCGGAGAGGTCGTCAGCGCCGAGGACCTCGGCGGCGGGCTGCTGCACAGCCGCACCTCCGGCGTCACCGACCACCTCGCCGACGACGACGCGCACGCCCTGCGGATCGTCCGCGACATCGTGGCGAACCTCGGCCCGCGCGCCCCCCGCCCGTGGGAGGTGCGCCCGGCCGAGCCGCCCGCTGTCGACCCCGCCGAGCTGCCCGGCGTCGTCCCCGCCGACCCGCGCACGCCCTACGACGTCCGCGAGGTCATCGCGCGGCTGGTCGACGGCAGCCGGTTCTCCGAGTTCAAGGCGCTCTACGGCACCACGCTGGTGTGCGGGTTCGCGCACGTCGAGGGCCACCCGGTGGGCATCGTCGCCAACAACGGCGTGCTGTTCGGGGAGTCGGCGCTCAAGGGCGCGCACTTCGTCGAGCTGTGCGACCAGCGGTCGATCCCGCTGCTGTTCCTGCAGAACATCACCGGCTTCATGGTCGGCCGCGACTACGAGGCCGGCGGCATCGCCAAGCACGGCGCGAAGATGGTCACCGCCGTCGCCTGCGCCCGGGTGCCCAAGCTGACCGTCGTCATCGGCGGCTCGTTCGGCGCCGGCAACTACTCGATGTGCGGCCGGGCCTACTCCCCCCGCTTCCTGTTCACCTGGCCCGGCGCCCGCATCTCCGTCATGGGCGGCGAACAGGCGGCCAGCGTGCTGGCCACCGTCCGCCGCGACCAGCTCGGCGACTCGTGGAGCGCCGAGGACGAGGAGGCGTTCAAGGAGCCGATCCGCGCGCAGTACGAGTCCCAGGGCAACGCCTGGTACGCGACCGCGCGCCTGTGGGACGACGGGGTCATCGACCCCCTCGACACCCGCACCGTCCTCGGCCTGGCGCTGTCGGCGTGCGCGAACGCGCCGCTCGCGCCGGTCTCCTACGGCGTCTTCCGGATGTGAGCGTGTTCGACACCGTCCTCGTCGCCAACCGCGGAGAGATCGCCGTCCGGGTCATCCGGACGCTGCGCCGCCTCGGCGTCCGCAGCGTCGCCGTCTTCTCCGACGCCGACGCCGGCGCCCGGCACGTCCGCGAGGCCGACGTCGCCGTGCGGCTCGGCCCCGCCCCCGCGGCGCGGTCCTACCTCGCCGTCGAGCGCCTGCTCGAGGCGGCCCGCGCCACCGGCGCGCAGGCCGTGCACCCCGGCTACGGCTTCCTGTCGGAGAACACCGCGTTCGCCCAGGCGTGCGCCGACGCCGGGCTGGTCTTCGTCGGCCCGCCGGCGAAGGCCGTGGAGATCATGGGCGACAAGATCCGCGCCAAGCAGACCGTGAGCGCGGCCGGCGTGCCCGTCGTGCCCGGCCGCACCGACCCGGGCATGACCGACGACGACCTGGCCGAGGCGGCCGCGGAGGTCGGCTACCCGGTGCTGGTCAAGCCCTCGGCCGGCGGCGGCGGCAAGGGCATGCGCCTGGTGCACCGCGACGCCGACCTGCGCGCCGCGCTGGTCTCCGCCCGCCGCGAGGCCGCCACCAGCTTCGGCGACGACACCCTGTTCCTCGAGCGGTTCGTGCCCGACCCGCGGCACGTCGAGGTGCAGGTGCTGGCCGACACCCACGGCACCGTGGTGCACCTCGGCGAACGCGAGTGCAGCCTGCAGCGGCGGCACCAGAAGATCGTCGAGGAGGCGCCCTCGCCGCTGCTCACCCCGGCGCAGCGCGCCCGCTACGGCGCGCTGGCCTGCGAGGTGGCCCGCGCCGTCGGCTACACCGGCGCCGGCACCGTCGAGTTCATCGTCGCCGGCGACGCCCCCGACGAGCCGTTCTTCATGGAGATGAACACCCGGCTGCAGGTCGAGCACCCGGTGACCGAGCTGGTCACCGGCACCGATCTGGTCGAGCAGCAGCTGCGGGTGGCGGCCGGCGAGCCGCTGTCGTTCGGCCAGGACGACGTCGTCCTCTCCGGGCACGCGGTCGAGGCCCGGCTCTACGCCGAGGACCCGGCGCGCGGCTTCCTGCCCACCGGCGGCACCGCGCTGGTCCTCGCGGAGCCCGCGGGCGCGGGCGTACGGGTCGACAGCGGCCTGCTCGAGGGCTCGGTCGTGGGCACCACCTACGACCCGATGCTCGCCAAGGTGATCGCGCACGGCCCCGACCGGGAGACCGCGCTCACCCGCCTCGACCGGGCGCTGGCCGGCACCGTCGTCCTCGGCGTCGGCACCAACACCGCGTTCCTGCGCGCGCTGCTCGCCTCCCCCGACGTGCGCGCCGGCCGGCTCGACACCGGGCTGGTCGAGCGCGACCTCGACGCGCTCACCACGGCCGCCGTCCCGGTGGAGGCGTACGCCGCCCTCGCGCTCACCCGGCTCGCCGCGCTGCGGCCGGCCGGCCCCGTCGTCGACCCGTGGGACGTGCCCAGCGGCTGGCGCACCGGCGGCCGGCGCGCGCCGCTGCGGTGGGACGTCGCCGGCCCCGACGGCGAGCGGCTGACCGTGGCCCTCACCGGAGGCACCCGCCTGCGGGTCGGCGACGGGGACGAGCACGCGGTCTCGGCCGAGCCCGCGGACGGCGGGCTGCTGCTCACCGTCGACGGGCGCACCACCTCCGCCCGCACCGCCGTCGACGGCGCCACCACCTGGGTGCACGTCGACGGCGTCACCGCGGCGCTGACCGAGCTGCCGCCGGCCCGCCTGCACGCCGACGCCGGCACCGCCGACCGCACGGTGCGCAGCCCGCTGCCGGGCACCGTCGTCGCGGTGCACGTGACGGCCGGCGCCGAGGTCGCCGCCGACGCGCCGCTCATCGTCGTCGAGGCGATGAAGATGGAGCACACGCTCACCGCTCCCGCCGACGGCACCGTCGACCTGTCCGTCCGCGTCGGCGACCAGGTCGCGCTCGGCCAGGAACTGGCCGTCGTCCATGCCGCAGCCCACCCCGCAGCAACCCCCGCAGCACCGACCCAGGAGCCCTGACGTGCTCGACACCCGCCTCACCGACGAGCAGCAGCAGCTGCGCAAGACCGTGGAGGAGTTCGCGCGCGAGGTCGTCGCGCCGGTCTCCTACCAGCACGACCGGGACCGGACGTTCCCCTACGAGGTCGTGCGCGGCATGGCCGAGATGGGCCTGTTCGGCCTGCCCTTCCCCGAGGAGTACGGCGGGATGGGCGGCGACTACTTCGCCCTGTGCCTGGCCATCGAGGAGCTCGCCCGGGTCGACCAGAGCGTCGCCATCACCCTGGAGGCCGGCTGCTCGCTCGGCGCCATGCCGGTGTACCGGTTCGGCACCGAGGAGCAGAGGCAGCGGTGGCTGCCGCTGCTCACCAGCGGGGAGGCGCTGGGCGCCTTCGGCCTGACCGAGGCCGGCGCCGGCAGCGACGCCGGGGGCACCCGGACGACGGCGGTGCTCGCCGACGGACAGTGGACGATCAACGGCAGCAAGGCGTTCATCACCAACTCCGGCACCGACATCACCCGGCTGGTCACCGTCACCGCCGTCACCGGCGAGCTCGCCGACGGCCGCAAGGAGATCAGCTCGATCCTCGTGCCGGTGCCCACGCCGGGGTTCACCGCCGAGCCCGCCTACGACAAGGTCGGCTGGCATGCCAGCGACACCCACCCGCTGTCGTTCGACGACGTCCGGGTGCCCGAGGAGAACCTGCTCGGGCAGCGCGGCCGCGGCTACGCCAACTTCCTGTCCATCCTCGACGAGGGCCGCATCGCGATCGCTGCGCTGTCGGTGGGGGCGGCGCAGGGCTGCGTGGACGAGAGCGTGCGGTACGCGCGGGAGCGGTCGGCGTTCGGCCGGCCGATCGGGCAGAACCAGGCGATCGCCTTCAAGATCGCCCGGATGGAGGCGCGGGTGGTGGCCGCGCGCGCCGCCTACTACGACGCCGCGGCCAAGATGCTCGCCGGCCTGCCGTTCAAGAAGGAGGCGGCGATCGCCAAGCTCGTCGCCGGCGAGGCCGCCATGGACAACGCCCGCGACGCCACCCAGGTGCACGGCGGCTACGGCTTCATGAACGAGTACCCCGTCTCCCGGCACTACCGGGACTCGAAGATCCTCGAGGTCGGCGAGGGCACCACCGAGGTGCAGCTCATGCTCGTCGCCCGCACGCTCGGCCTCTGACCACGGGGGGGGGGGGGGGGGGGGGGGGGGGCCCCCCCCCCCCCCCCCCCCCCCCGCCGCCCCCCCCCCGCCCCCCCCCCCCGCCCCCCCCGACCCCGAGCCCACCCCCCCCCCCGCCCCCCCCCCCCCCCCCCCCCCCCCCCCCGCCCCCCCCCCCCCCCCCCCCCCCCCCCCCCCCCCCCCCCCCCCCCGGGGTGCGGACGGCCGGGAGACTGGGCCGGTGACGAGTGCGGGGAACGCCCACGCGGCCGGCCGGGACCAGGAGAGCAGCACGGCGCACGCCGTCCCGCGGGAGGCCGCCGACGGACCGCCTCCGTGGGTGGCGGTGTGCGGGACGCCGGTCGCCGTCGTCCAGGGCGCCTGGAGCGGCCGGCGCGGGCTCGGCTCCGGCGACGTCTGCCCCCGCTGCGAGGAGCTCGCCCCCGCCTGACCCGGCGCGCCGTCCTCCCTTCCCGCGGCGCCTCCTCCCCCACGGTGGGACGTGAGGGAGGAGGCGCGACGACCAGGTCACCCGATCCCGGCCGGCGCCGGCTCCTCGTCGTCCTCGACCTCGGCCACCGTGGCGCCCGGTAGCCGGACGGTGAACACCGTCTCCCCCGGCCGGCTCGCCACGGCCACCGTGCCGCCGTGCCCCTCCACCACCGCGGCCACGATCGCCAGGCCCAGGCCGGTGCTGCCGGCGGCCCGCGAGCGGGAGGAGTCGCCGCGGGCGAACCGCTCGAACACCTCCGCCTGCAGGCCGGCGGGGATGCCGGGGCCGTCGTCGGCCACCTCGAGCACCGCCTCGCCGCCCTCGGCGCGCAGCCGCGTGGTCGCCGTCGTGCCGGGCGGGGTGTGGGTGCGCACGTTGGCCAGCAGGTTGGCGAGCACCTGGTGCAGCCGGGCGGCGTCTCCGGGGACGAGCACCGCGGCCGGCGGCAGGTCCACCCGCCAGCGGTGCCCCGGCCCGGCGGCGTGGGCGTCGCTCACGACGTCGAGGACCAGGCCGGTCAGGTCGACGTCGTCGCGGGCGAGCTCCCGGCCGGCACCGCTGCCGCCGCCCGCGTCCCGGCCGGCATCGCGACCGGCATCGCGACCGGCATCGCGACCGGCATCGAGGCGGGCGAGCAGCAGCAGGTCGTCGACCAGGTCCGACATCCGCACCGCCTCGGCCTCCACCCGGCGCAGCGCGGCGTCGGCCTCCTCGGGCAGCCCTCCGCGGCGGCGCACCAGCTCGGTGTAGCCGCGGATGGAGGTGACCGGGGTGCGCAGCTCGTGGCTGGCGTCGGCGGCGAAGCGGCGCAGCCGGGTCTCCGACGCCTGCCGGTCGGCGATGGCGGACTCCACCGAGTCCAACAACCGGTTGAGCGCGGCCCCGACCCGGCCGACCTCGGTGCGGGGGTCGGTGTCGGCGGCCGGCACCCGGTCGGGCAGCCGCACCTCGCCGCTGGACAGGGGCAGCCGCGCCACCCGCCCGGCGGTCGCCGCCACCCGGTGCAGCGGCCGCAGCGTCCGCCCGATCACCGCCGAGCCGACCACCCCGGCGGCCAGCAGCCCGAGCAGGCCGACGGCGACCTCGACGACGACCAGCCGCAGCAGGGCGGCGTGCACCGAGGCCAGCGGCAGGCCGGTGACCAGCACCTCCCCGGGGTCGGCGGCGGCCACGACGCGGTAGGTCCCGAGGTCGCCGAGGTGGACCGTCCGGGGCTCACCGTCGGCCGGGACGCCGGCCAGCGCGGCGGCCTCGGCGGCGGTCAGCGCCTCGCCGTCGCCCTCCTTCCCGATGACGGCGGCCTCGGTGACCACCCCGCCGACCACCCGCGCGCCGAGGGTGCCGTCGCCCTGGCCGGGGGTGAGCAGGAAGCCCGGCCCGGTCCCGTCCCGGCCGGGCCCGTACCCGGGGTCGTCGTCGGCCTGGGCGGAGCGGGCGCCGGCGGCGGCCAGCCGGTCGTCGACCTGCCCGAGCAGCTCCCCGCGCACGGCGGCGGTGGCCGTGGCCCCGACGACGGCGAGCACCACCGCGAGCGGGACGAGGAAGGCGCACAGCAGCCGGGTGCGCAGCGACCGCGGCCGACGGAGGTCCATGGCCGCCACGGTGCGCGCGGACCCTGGACGCCGGCTGGACGCCGGGCGGGAGTCGGCTGGGCGGCCGCGCGCCGGGGCTGCCGGGCGCGGGAACGGGTGTCATCGTCGGGCGGTGCAGACCACGACCGGCCCTCCGGCGGCCCCCGGGACGGCGCCCACCGGGCTGACCGCCGCCGAGGCGCGCGAGCGGCACCGGCGGGGCGAGGGCAACGTCGCCGTCAGCGCCTCGTCCCGCGGCTACGCGCGCATCCTGCGGACCAACGTCCTCTCCTTCTTCAACGTCGTCCTGTTCACCATCGGCGCCGCGCTGCTGGCGCTGGGCCGTTACAGCGACGCGTTCACCAGCGTCGGCCTCGGCCTGGTCAACGCCGCGATCAGCGCGGTCCAGGAGATCCGCGCCAAGCGCAAGCTCGACCGGCTGCAGCTGCTGGCCCGGGGCACGGTCACCGTGGTCCGCGACGGCGCCGCCGCCGAGGTGCCGCCGGAGGAGGTGGTGCGCGGCGACGTGCTGCGGCTGGGCCCCGGCGCGCAGGTGGTCGTCGACGGGCCGGTGCTCGACGGCCGGCTCGAGGTCGACGAGTCGCTGCTCACCGGCGAGTCCGAGGCGCTGCCGAAGGGGCCCGGCGACGAGCTGCTGTCGGGGTCCTTCGTCGTCGGCGGCGAGGGCGCGGTGCTCGCCCGCGACGTCGGCGCGGCCTCCTACGCCGGGCGGCTGACCGCCGAGGCGCGGCGGGCCTCCACCGACCGCACGCCGCTGCAGCGGCGCATCGACTTCGTCGTCCGGCTGGTCATGCTGCTGGTGGCGCTGATGAGCGCGACGATCCTGGCGCAGGCGGCGCTGGAGGGCTTCACGCTGGTGCGCACCGTGCAGACCACCGCGGTGCTCTCGGGCCTGGTGCCCTACGGGCTGTTCTTCCTCGTCGCGGTCGCCTACACCGTCGGCGCCGCCCGCAGCGCGGGGCGCGGGGCGCTGGTGCAGCAGGTGAACGCGGTGGAGTCGGTGAGCAACGTCGACGTCGTCTGCACCGACAAGACCGGCACCCTGACCACCGGCCGGCTCTCGCTGGCCGAGGTGCGCCCGGCCGGCCCGCTCGACGACGCCGCCGTCCGCCGGGTGCTCGCCACCCTCGCCGCCAGCACCCCCGCGCCCAACCTGACGACGACGGCGCTGGCCGCGGCGCTGCCCGGGCGGCCGGTGCCGGTGACCGAGGACGTGCCGTTCACCTCGGCGCTGCGGTGGAGCGCGCTGCGCACCGCCGACGGCGTCCTGGTGCTCGGGGCGCCCGACACCCTCGCGCCGCGGCTGTCCGGCCCGCCGCTGGGCGCGCCGGTGCGCGAGCTCGCCGGCCGGGGCCTGCGGGTGCTGGTGCTCGCCCGCGCCGCCGCGGACGCGCCGCTCCGTGACGCCGCGGGACGCCCGGCGCTGCCGCCGCTGGAGCCGCTGGCCGTGGTCGCCCTGGCCGACGAGCTGCGCCCCGGCGTGCGGGAGACACTCGCTCGTCTCACCGCCGACGGGATCGCCGTCAAGGTGGTGTCCGGGGACGACCCGCGCACCGTCGCCGCCCTCGCCCGCCAGGCGGGTCTCGAGCCCGGCGAGCCCGTGGCCGGCCCCGCGCTGGAGGGGCTGTCGGAGGCGCAGCTCGACGACGTCGTCGCCCGCACCACCGTGTTCGGGCGGGTGGCGCCGGAGCAGAAGGAGCGGCTGGTCGACGCGCTGCGCCGGCGGGGCCGGTACGTGGCGATGGTCGGCGACGGGGTCAACGACGCCCGGGCGCTCAAGCGAGCGCAGGTCGGGGTGGCGATGGCCGGCGGCAGTGCGGTCACCCGCGACGTCGCCGACATCGTGCTCACCGGCGACTCCCTGGCCGCGCTGCTGCCCGCGGCGCACGAGGGCCGGCGGATCATCGCCGGGATCGGCACCTCGATGCAGGTGTTCCTCGCCCGCGTCGGCACGCAGGGGCTGGTCATCCTCGCCGTCACGATGCTCGGCCTGGGGTTCCCCTACTCCCCGGCCAACGTCGGGCTGACGTTGCTCACCGTCGGCCTGCCCACGCTCTTCCTCACCGCCTGGGCGCGCCCCGAGCCGCCGGACCCGCACCTGCTCACGACGCTGTGGCGGTTCGTGGTCCCGGCGATGCTGGTGACGGCGGCCGGCGGGGTCGCGGTCTACGCCCGGCACTACACCGAGTTGCTCACCGACTTCACCGAGTCGACGCCGCCGTCGTTCGTCGTCGCCGCGTTCGAGGACTACACCGGCCTGTCCTCCGACGACGTCGGCTTCGCCGAGGCCGCCGCGACGATCGGGGCGCAGACCGCGCTGTCGACGTTCGTGTCCTACGCGGCGTTCCTGCTGATCCTGTTCATCCGGCCGCCGAGCCGGCTCTTCGCCGCGTGGACCCGGCCCGACGGCGACCGCCGCCCGGCGTGGTTGGTGCTCGCGCTGGTCGTCGTCTTCTCCGCGGGGCTGTTCTGGCCGGCGTTCACCGACTACTTCGGGCTCACCGACGCCGCCGAGCCGGTGTTCCAGACGGTGCTGCCGGCGCTGGTGCTGTGGTTCGCCGTGCTGACCGCCGTCTACCGGCTGCGGCTGCTCGAGCGGGCGCTGGGCCTGACCGGGGCGCTCAGCCCGCCGGGCGCCCCAGCAGGTCGGCGAGGCTGAGCCGGCCGGCGCGGGAGCGGTCGACCACGAGCACGGTGTCGGGGCGCAGGCCGGTGCCGGCGCCCGGCAGGTAGCGCTCCCACCGGCCGGCGTGCCGGCGCATCCGGCCCTCGGGGATGCGGCGGCCGCGGATGCGCTGGCCGTCGGCGGCGTCCGCGGCCGACACGTCGAGCAGCACCAGCCGCACGCCGCGGCCGGCGAGGGCGGCCGCGCGCAGGACGACCGGCCGCCACCAGCGGCTGGTCCACGGGTCGGTGAGCACGACCGCCGGGGCCGGCCCCGCGACCGCCGCGAGCACCCGGAGGCGGTGGGCGGCGTGCACGAGCGGCCGCACGTACCGGTAGGGCACGAGCTGCCCGGTGCGCCAGCGCGCGGCGACGTCCTCGGAGTCGACGGCGGTGACGCCGTCCACCCCCGCGCCGAGCAGCCGGCGCACCAGGGTGGTCTTGCCGCTGCCGGGGAGCCCGCCGACGACGACGAGCGAGCGGGCGGGCGGTGCGGCGTCGGTCGCGGGATCGGACGCGGCGTCGGGCGCGGCCCTCCGGGCGGGCACGGGGGCGGACATGGCGGTGGTCACGGGTCCCTCCTCGGGGCGCCGGCGTCGGTCGCGGCCCGTCCGGCGTGGCGGGCGACGGTACCCCCGCTCCCCGGCCGGGAGCGGGTCCGCGGACGCGGCGTCTGCCTGCACCAACGCGCACCGGCGCCCGCGCGTCCCCGGGGTGCGGCGCGGCGCCGTCCCCCGGAGGAGGACGGCGCCGCGGGCGGTGCGGGGTCAGTCGTCGTCGTCGTCGCCGCCGGCGCCACCGGGGCCGCGTCCACCGAACCCGCCGCGGTCGCCGAGGTCGGGCGACTCGACCAGCTCGGCGGTGCGGGACTCCAGGTCCGCGGCGCGCTCGTGGGCCTCCTCCTGGGTGAGCCGGCCGTCGGCGACGGCCTCGTCGAGCCGCTCCTGCGCGGCCTGCACCAGCGCCGCGGTGAGGTCCTCGACGGCGACGCCCTGGTCGGCGGCGACGGAGGCGAGGCTCGCGTCGTCGGCCTCCAGCGCGGTGCGCAGCTCCTCCTCGGACAGGCCGAGCGTCTCGGCGGCGACGGACAGCCCGGCGCCCGACCCCGGGCCGCCGCGGCCGCCGACGCCCGCCTCGCTGAGGGTGGTGGCCACCTCGTCGGCCTGCTCGGCGGTGATCGACCCGTCGTCGACCAGGCCGGTGAGCGCGTCGCGGATGCGCTCCTCGGCGGAGGTGGCCGACGGCGTCTCCGCCCTCTCGTCGTCGGCGGCCATGGCGGGGGCGGCCAGGCCCAGGCCGCCGACGGCCAGGGCGCCGGCCGCGGTGGCGAGCACGATCTTCTTGCGCACGGGGAGCTCCTCGTCCGGGGAGCCGGCTCGTCCGGCCCTCACCCACGAGGCTCGGCGCGGTCCCTGTGCCGGACCTGTCAGCCGGCCGTGGCGGGACTGTGGACCCGCGGGCCGAGCACCGCCGCGGTGTTGGCGAGCACCACCACCCCGATGCCGGCCCACTCGTGCAGGTGCAGCGCCTGCCCGAGCAGCACGGTGCCGGCGAGGGCGGCCCACACCGGGTGCACGCTGCACAGCACGGCGAAGGCGCGGGCGGGCACCCAGCGCAGCGCCACCAGGTCGGCGGCGTAGGGCACCGCCGAGGCGAGCACCCCGGCGGCGACGGCGTACGCCAGCGGCGCGCCCGTCAGCCGCTCCTGGACGACCAGCACCACGACGACGGGCGTGACCGCCAGCGCGCACAGCGCCGTGGCCACCGCGGGCGCCTGCAGGCCGGGCAGCCGGGCGCCGGCGACCCGGTTGAGCAGGATGTAGGCCGCCCAGCAGCCCGCCGCCGCCAGCGCCAGGCCGATGCCGGCCCAGTCGCTGGACCCGCCGGGCAGCACCAGCAACCAGACGCCGCCGGCCGCGGTGAGCGCCACCAGCAGGTCCCGGCGCGAGCGCGAGGCGACCAGCGCGACGGCGAGCGGGCCGAGGAACTCCAGCGTCACCGCGAGGCCCAGGCCGATCCGCTCGATCGCCGAGTACAGCGCCAGGTTCATCCCGCCGAAGACCACCGCGAGCGTGAGCACCGGCCACCACTGCGCCCAGGTCATCCGGTGCAGCGCGGGCCGGGCCAGCGGCACCAGCACGGCCGCGGCCACCCACTGGCGCACCGCCACGACGCCCGCCGGGCCGACCGCCGGGAAGGCGAGCGCCCCGAACGCGGCGCCCACCTGGTTGCTCAGCGACCCGGCGAGCAGCGTGGCCGCGCCGCGGGCGGTGCGGGAGGACGGGACGGCGGACGCGGCCGGGGTGGACGGGGCGGTCACCCGACCCATCCTGGGCACGCCGCGCGGCCTGCGGAAATGCCGGTGTCGCGCCCGGCGATACGGTCGGCGCATGGATCCGGAGGTGCGGCAGCTGCGCGCGCTGCTCGCCGTCGTCGACACCGGGACCTTCACCGCCGCCGCCGACGCCCTGTCCACCACGCAGGCGTCGGTGTCGCGCACGGTGGCCGCGCTCGAGCGCGCGCTGGGCGTGCGGGTTCTGCACCGCACCACCCGCGAGGTCGCCCTCACCCCGGCCGGGCACGGCGTGGTGGCCCACGCCCGCCGGGTGCTGGAGGAGGTCGCGGCGATCCGCCGGGCGGCCGAGCGGGCGCGCGGCGAGCTGCGGGTGGGCTACGCCTGGGCGGCGCTGGGCCGGCACACCACCGCCGTGCAGCGGGCCTGGGCCGCCGCCTCCCCCGGGGCCGCGCTGGTCTTCGTGCAGTCCAACACCCCGACCGCCGGGCTCACCGAGGGCCTGGCCGACGTCGCCGTGCTGCGCCGCCCGGCGTCGGACCCGCGGCTGCGCACCGCCCGGCTCGGCGAGGAGCGGCGCTTCGCCGCCGTCGCCGACGACGACCCCCTCGCCCGCCGCCGCAGCCTGCTGCTCGCCGACCTCGCCGGCCGGGTGCTCGCCTCCGACGGCACCACCGGCACGACGACGGCGTCGCTGTGGACCCCGCCGCACGAGCCCGCCGCCATCCGCGACATCCGCGGCGTGGACCCCTGGCTCACCGCGATCGCCGCCGGCCAGGTGGCCGGGGTGACGGCCGAGGCCACCGCCCGCCAGCACCCGCGGCCCGGGGTGGCCTACCGGCCGCTGCGCGACGCGCCGCCGGTGGCGGTGGACCTCGCCTGGTGGGCCGACGCCCCGCCGCCGGGGCTGCCGCGACTGCTGGAGCTCGCCCGCGCCCGCTACGCCCGCGGCTGAGCGCTCAGCCGGCGGCGGGCTCCGGCAGGACCGTGCACGTGCCGGCCGGGACGAAGACGGCGGTGTGCCCGTCGGCGTCCCAGCGGACGACGTAGGGCGGCCCGCCGCGCTCCCCGCGGACCTCGAGCACGGTGCCCGTGCGCTCCGGCTCTCCCTGGTGGGTGGACCGGACGCAGATCCGGTCCCCGACGCGTGCCTCCACGGCGACCTCCAGCGGTGCGGACCAGCCGGACCCCGAGCGTGCTCCCACCGCCGCGGACGGGCAAGGCCCGCCGCTCCGCCCGATCCGGCAACACGGCGTTCACGCGCCTGCCAGGAACGCGGCGCAGGCTGCGGCCGTGAGCGCCGTCCGCCGCCCCGGGCCGGGCTCCCGCGCGCGCCGGGCGGCCGCGCCGCCGGTGGCGCTCGCGGTCGTCCTGGCTCTGCTCGCGGGCTGCGCCGCGACCCGGGTGGAGACGGCGTCCTCCTCCCCCTCCGGTCCCGCGCTCTCCGCTCCAGGTCCCTCGGCGTCGGCGCCCGGACCGACCGGGCCGCCGTCGCGGGCCGCCGTCCAGGACCGGGCGGTCGCCGTGGACGCCGGCGCCGTGCTCGCCGCCGTGGACACGGCCGCCGCGGGCGCGCGCGGGTCGGTGGCCCTGGCCGTCGTCGGCCCGGACGGCGAGGACGTCGTCACCGGGCCCGGGGCCGGCGACGCCGTGCTGACCGCCTCGCTGGTCAAGCTGGTCGTCGTCGGCCGGCTGCTGCAGCTCGGCGCCGAGGGGGCGGTGGCGCTCGGCGACACCGACCTCGGCCGCATGGAGCGGGCGGTCGTGCGCTCGGACGACACCGCGATGAGCCTGCTGTGGGACCGCTTCGACGGCGCCGCGCTGCTCACCGACGTCGCCGCGCGGGCCGGGCTGGGCGCGACCGCTCCCCCGGCCGAGGCGGGGCAGTGGGGCGAGGCGACCACCAGCGCGGCCGACGTCGCCCGGCTTCTCGCCGGCCTGGAGACCACCTTCGGCGCCGGGCCGGCCGCGACGCTGCTCGGCTGGATGCGGGCCACCTCGGCGACCGCCGCCGACGGGTTCTCCCAGACCTTCGGGCTGCTCGCCGGCACCTCCGGCGTGGCGGCCAAGCAGGGCTGGATGTGCTGCGTCGGCGGCACCCGCCAGCTGCACTCCGCCGGGGTGCTCGCCGACGGCACCGTCGTCGTGCTGCTCGGCGACTTCCCGGCGTCCACGTCCTGGGGTCGCGCCCGCACCGCGCTCGACACCGCCGCCGCGGCCGTCCTCGCCGCACTCGCCTGACCGGCAGGCGGCTCCCCGCCGGCACCCAGGCCACCGACAGGGACGACGGCGAGGGTGCGGGCATGGACGCGGACCGGCCCGCCTGGCTCTTCGACCCGTACGCCACCCGCACCCTCGTGCTGACCCGGCGCCCGCCCGGCGGCCGCGCCGTCGACGACGTGGTGTCCGACCTCGTGTGGACCGAGGTGGTGCGCCTGCTCCGCTGGGCCGCCGCCGGGTCGACCGGTCCGGCGCACCTGCGCACCGGCGCCCTGTGGCGGGTGGCGGCCGGGAGCGCGGCGCTGCTGCGCCGCATGCCGGTGCTGTGCGCGGAGACCGGCCAGGCCTGGTCGGTGCTGCCGCCGGCACGGCCGGCCCCGGGGACCCCGCCGGCGCGGCAGGTCGAGGCCGTGGCCGGCCGGCTGGCCCGGCTGCTCGCCGCCTCCGGCTCCGCCCCCGTGGCGCTGCCGGCGCTGGCCGCCGAGGTCGACGCCCTGGGCGAGGCGGCCGTGCAGGCGATCGCGGCGTCCTCCTCCGCGGCCTGGCTCTCCGTCATGTAGCGATGTATCGTTACCGTCATCTGATACGTCAGGAGGACGACATGAGCTCCCACCCCTTCGAGCCCCCCGAGGGCTCCGGCCCCTGGCCCGGCGGGCACCCCGGCTGGGGCGGCCGCCGGCGCGGTCGCGACGACCGGGCCTCCCGCTGGGGCGGCATCCCGTTCGGCGGTCCGTTCGGTTCCGGCCTCGGCGGACCGGGCCGCGCGGGTGACCCCGAGGCGGGTCCCGGCCACCACCACGGGCACGGCCGCGGACACCGCGGCGGCCCCGGCCCCGGCTTCGGCCCCGGCTTCGGCCCCGGCTTCGGCTTCGGCCCGGGCTTCGGCCCCGGTTTCGGCCCCGGTTTCGGTCCCGGCGGCCCCGAGGGTCCGGGCTCCGGCCCGGGTGCCGGCCCCGGCTTCGGCTTCGGCCCGGGCGGACGCGGCCGGCGCGGGCGCGCCCCGCGCGGCGACGTCCGCGCCGCCGTGCTGATCCTGCTCGCCGAGCAGCCGATGCACGGCTACCAGCTGATGCAGGCGATCGGCGAGCGCAGCGGCGGGCGCTGGACCCCCAGTCCCGGCGCGATCTACCCGACGCTGGCCCAGCTCGAGGACGAGGGCCTGGTCAGCGTGACCGCCGACGCCGGCCGCAAGCTCGCCACCCTCACCGACGCCGGCCGCGAGGCGGTCGAGCAGCTGCGCGGCACCGGCGCCGACCCGTTCGCCGGCGCCCAGGGCGCCGCGCCCTGGGCCGACCTGCGCGGCCTGCTCGAGCAGGTGCACGGCGCCGTCCGCCAGGTCTCCCGCACCGGCAGCGAGGCCCAGCTCGCCGCGGCCGCCGACGTCCTGGCCCAGGCCCGCCGCGCGCTGTACCTGCTGCTCGCGGAGGGGCCGGAGACCGCGGGCGACGACGGGGACCCGCAGGCGCCCGACGCCTGAGCCGTCCCCTCCCCGCCGCTCCGGGCGCGCCGTGTGCACGCACCGCGCCCGGGGCGGCCCTCCCGCCGCGCCGAGTGCACAGGACGGGGCGCGGTGTCACGCGGCGCCGTCGAGGACCTCCCGCAGCCGGGCCGCGAAGGCCTCCGGCTCCCCGGTCTGGCCGTACTCGCCGCCGAGGAACCCCGCGTGACCGCCGGGGAAGACCACCGGCTCGGTGCCCAGCCGCGCGGCCATGCCCTCCCCGCCCCGGTGGGCGAGCTCGCCGTCGGACTCCTCCCCCACCGCCAGCACGATCCGCACGGGCGCCGCGCGCAGCGCCTCGACGTCGTGCTCGTGGTGCGTGCAGGTGATCAGGTTCTGGCCGAGCAGCACGTCGTCGCGCGAGCCGTCGTCGCCGGCCGGCAGGCCGAAGGCCGCCGGGTCGGGCACCGGGCCCATGTCGGCCGGCACCCGGCCGCGGTGGGCGACCAGCCGGATGAAGCCGGCCATCCCGGCGCCGAACCCGTCGCGGGCGTAGGCGTCGGCCACCGCGCGGGTCGCCGCCGAGGCCTCCTCGCGATCGGGCAGCACCGGCAGCGACGGCGGCTCGTGCGCCACCAGCGTGCGCACCAGCTCGGGCCGGCGGACGACCAGCTCGAGGGCGTTGACCGCGCCGCCGCTGCTGGCGAAGACGTCGACCGGGCCGCCACCGGCCGCCTCGACGACGGCGGCGAGGTCGTCGGCGTGCTCCTGCGGCGTGCTGGTCGTGGCGCCGTCGGTACGGCGGCTGCGCTCGGAGCCCCGCGGGTCGTAGGTGACGACGGTGCGGTCGGGGAAGAACCCGGACAGCGTGCCGAAGCCCGCGGCCGCCATCGGGGAGCCGACCAGCAGCAGCGGCGGCGCCGCCGGACTGCCGGGGGCCGCCGGGCGCACGTCCCACGCGAGCTCGGCGCCGGGGACGGGAAGGGTCGCGCTGCGGACCTCGCGGGTCGGGGGGGTGGTCGAGGTGGTCACGGGGGCCTCCGGGCGCCGGGATGGGGTGGTGCAGGACAGACCCCCGGCGCGGGCGCAGCTCATCGGTGCCGCGCGGACCTGCCGCGCACCGGCCGCCGTGCCACGCTCCGGCATGGCCTTCGACCTCCACCGCGCCGACGGCGAGGTGCTCCGCTTCGACGACGCCGCACGGTTCAGCTTCACCGCCACCGGCCACCTCGTCGTCTACGACTCGCACGGCAACAAGACGCTGTTCAGCCACCACAGCTGGAACTGGCTGGAGGAGCCGGTCGCGCCGCCCCGCCCCCGCAGCTGAGCGGCGCCGGCGGTGTCCGACGGTCGCCGGTGACGTGCGGTCAGGGCGCATCCGGGCGGCGGAACGCACCGCATCCGCACACCACCCGCCGTCGACGGGGACGCGCGGGACCGGCGGCTCGGGCAGAGTGGCCCGGGTCTGGGTCGGCGACCGGGAGGACGGCTGGATGAGCGCAGCGGCACGCCTGGGCGGGCTCCTCGCGGACGCGGCCCTGGGGCTGCCGCTGCGGGCCACCCGCTACACCGTCGAGCGCGGCGTCGCGGTCCCCATGCCCGACGGCGTCACCCTGCTCGGCGACCACTACCGCCCCGCGACGGCGACCGGCCCGCTGCCGGTGGTGCTCATCCGGCTGCCCTACGGCCGCGCCGGGCTGCTCGCGCACGCGCTGGCCGCGCCCTTCGCCCGGCGCGGGTTCCAGGTCCTCGTGCAGTCCACCCGCGGCACGTTCGGCTCGGGCGGGCACTTCCGGCCCTTCACCACCGAGCGCGAGGACGGCCTGGCCACCCTCGCCTGGCTGCGCGCGCAGGACTGGTGCGACGGCCGGGTGGCCATGACCGGCGCCAGCTACTTCGGGCACACCCAGTGGGCGGTGGCGCCCTACGCCGACCCGCCGCTGGTCGCCGTCTCCCCGCACGTCACCGCCGCCCGGATCACCGCCGCCTTCTACGACCACGGCGCGCCGGGGCTGGAGAACGCGCTGCGCTGGTCGGTCGCGATCGGGCGGCAGGAGGCCGGCGGGCTGCCCGGCCCGCTGAACCCGGGCCTGCGGGCGCGGGTGGACCGGGCGCTGCGGCTGCTGCCGCTGCAGGCCGCCGACACCGCCGCCGCCGGCGCGCCCGTGCCGTTCTGGCGCGACTTCACCGGCCACGCCGCCCCCGGCGACCCGTTCTGGGCCGTCGCCGACCACGACGGCGCCGACCTGTCCCGCATGCCGCCGGCCAACATGGTCACCGGCTGGTGGGACCTGTTCGCCGCGGCGCAGCTCACCGACGTCACCCGCCTGCAGGCCGCCGGGGTGCCGGTCCGCGTCACCGTCGGCCCGTGGCTGCACGGCGACCCGGCGGAGCTGCGGGAGGCGGTGCGCTCCGACGTCGCCTGGCTGCGCCACCACCTGCAGGGCGGCCCGGCGCCGTCGGGCGCGCCGGTGCGGCTGTACCTGCAGCAGGCGGGCACGTGGCTGGAGACGACGTCGTGGCCGCCGCCGGGCACCCGCGGCGAGGTGCTGCACCTGCGCGCCGACGGCACCCTCAGCGGTGACGCCGGGATCCCCGGCGAGGCGCCGCGCGCGTTCACCTACGACCCGGCCGACCCGACGCCGACCGTCGGCGGCCCGCTGCTCGAGCGTCCCGGCAAGCAGGCCGACAACCGCGCCGTCGAGGCCCGCGACGACGTGCTCGTGTGGACCGGGCCGGTGCTCGCGCGCGACCTCGACGTCGTCGGGCACGTCCGCGCGCGGATCTCGGTGCGCCCGGAGCTGGAGCACGCCGACCTGTTCGTGCGGCTGTGCGACGTCGACCCGGCCGGGGTCTCGCGCAACGTCGTCGACGGGATCCGGCGGCTGGACCCGCGCTCGGTGCCGGCCGCCGACGTCACCGTCGGCGCCGACGGGGCACTCGCCGTCGACGTGGAGCTCTTCCCCACCGCCTACCGGTTCCGGGCCGGGCACCGGCTGCGGGTGCAGGTGGCCGGCGGGGCGTTCCCCCGCTTCGCCCGCAACCTCGGCACCGGCGACCCGTTCGCGGTGCCGGCGTCGGGCCGCCCGTGCCGGTTCGAGGTGCTCGGCGACGCCGCCTCCCCCTCCCGGGTCGAGCTGCCGGTCCTGGGCTGACCGGCCCAGGACACGCCACCGGCGCCCCCTCCCCGCATCGGGGAGGAGGCGCCGGGCACGTGCTGGAACGGGGCCCCGTGCAGGGTGCCGGCCCGAGCGTCAACGCGGGACGGGTAGCACCGGGGGCCTTCCTCAGCCGGCCAGCTCGCCGGCCAGCTCGCCCTCGAACGCGTCCTGCACGACCTCGGCGCCGCCGGGGACGTCGGCCGGCCGCAGGATGAAGCTCTGCGTGCTCGGCGAGACGCCGGTCTCGAAGGCGTTGATCGGCACCAGCAGGCCGTCGGTGTCGACGTCGGACAGCTCGCCGAACGCGGCGGTCACGCCCTCGCGGGTGAGGTCGCCGCTCTCGCAGGCCGCGGTGAGGACCTGGTTCATCACGTCGCCCATCGCGTACCCGAAGACCGCGCCGAGGCTCGGCGTCGTGTTCGGGTAGGCCGCCTGGTACCGCTCGAGCAGCTCGGGCTGGGCGTCCCACGCGGTGATCGGCGAGGCCACGTACAGGTGGTCCTTGAGCCACTGCGCGGACGGGCCCTGCAGCAGGCCCGGCGCGAACACCGGGTTGCTGCCGAGGATCGGGACGTCCAGGCCGGCCGCCTGGGCCACCGCGGCCGCCGAGGCGGTCTGGGCGGGCGCGACGGTCAGCACGATGGCGTCGACGCCCTCGGAGGCGAACTGGGTGACCTGGGCGGACATGTCCTGGTCGGAGGACTTGATCTGCGCCTCGACCACCTCCAGGCCGCGGGCCTCGGCCACCGCGCGGGTGCCGGCGAGGCCGTTCTCGCCGTACTCGCCCTCGAAGTAGATGTGGCCGACCTTGTCGCCGTCGGCGAGCAGGCCCTGGTCGAACAGGTACTGGTAGCCGTTGGCCAGCTCGACGTCGTAGGTGGCGCCGAGGACGCCGGTGCCCGGGATCTCGGTGAGGGTGCGCGCCCACGCCGACGGGAAGTTGACGATCGAGTCGCTCTCGTAGTCGGCGGCCAGGGCGGTGTTGATCGGCGAGCCGATCGTCTGCTGCATCGCCAGGACGTTGGGCTCCATGCCGGAGTACAGCTGCACGCCGGTCTGCGGCACGTACCCGGTGTCCTGGACGTCGAGCTCGACGTCGTAGGTCTCGCAGACCTGGTTCTCGTCCCAGTACAGCGTGTTGCCGTTGGTGATGTCGGTGCCGAGCGCGGCGAACACACCGGTCAGGTCGGTGAGGACGCCGAGCCGGATGGTGGTGCCCTCGACGCCGACGTCGGTGGTCACCTCACCGGCGGCGTCGCCGCCACCGCCACCGCCGCCGCCACCGCCGCTGTCCGGCGCCTTGGTGCTGCAGCCGGTGACGGCGAGCACCGCCGCCGCCGTCAGGACGGTGGCCCCCCGCAGACGCGTACCTGCTCTCATCTGGTGCTGCTCCCTTGCGCTGGTGGATCGGACGGGTCGGTGGGACGGGCGGCCGAGCCCGCGGAGGCGCTCGGTCGTCCGCGGCCGGGGGCACGCCCTCGGCGGCGGAAGCGGTTGGCGAAGCCGGCGAGGCCCCCGGGCTCGAAGAGGACGACGAGGATGACCGCGGCGCCGAAGAGGTAGCGGGCGGCGATGCCCGCGGCGATGCCGTCCTCACCCGGGGAGCTGACCAGGGGCAGCACGTCGGCGAACTGCTGGAAGACCAGGGGCAGGGCGGTGACGAACGCCGCGCCGAGGGCGGCGCCGGCGACCGAGCCGAGCCCGCCGAGCACGATCATCGCCAGGTACAGGATCGACACGGTCAGGCCGAAGGACTCCGGCGCGATGCTGCCGATGCTCAGCGCGTACATGACCCCGGACAGGCCCGCGTACATCGAGCTGACCAGGAACACCCGGGCCTTGTAGGCCTGCACGTTGACGCCCATGACCGACGCCGCAACCTCGCTGTCGCGCAGCGTCTGCAGCGCCCGGCCGGGCCGGCTGCGCAGCAGGTTGCGGGCGAAGACGTAGGCGGCCAGCGCGAGGACCAGGCCGAGGTACCAGAGGCGCTCGGCCTCGCGGAACGGCACGCCCAGGACGAACAGCTGGGGGTCGTCGTTGCCGAAGCTGAACCCGAACAGGGAGAACTCCGGCACCGAGCGGCCGTTGAACCCGCCGGTGACCGGCGTCCAGGTGTTGAGCACGTGGACGCCGATGAACACCAGGCCGAGCGAGGCGACGCCGAGGTAGATGCCGCGCAGCCGGGCCGCGATCGGGCTGAACAGCAGCCCGGCCAGGCCCGCGAGCAGCACCCCGACGACCATCCCGACGATCGGCGGCAGCCCGAGCCCGCGCAGCACCGCGCGGGTGCCGAGGCCGCCGGACTCCCCGGAGATGAACGTGTAGCTGACCGCGCCGACGGCGAGGAAGAACGCGTGCGCCAGGGACAGCTGGCCGGTGGTGCCGACCAGCAGGTTCAGCCCGATCGCGCCCACGACGGCCCCGGCGACGGCGAACCCGGTGCGCAGCCAGAACTCCTCCACGTACAGCGGCGCCACGAGCAGGACGACGAGCAGCGCGAGCAGCACCAGCGGCTGGAGGAACCGCATCGGCGACCGGCCGGGCCGGGCCGGCGCCGCGCCCCGCGTGCGGGTCGCCCCGGCCGGGGCGGAGAGGGTGTCAGACACGTGTCAGCTCCTTGGTCCCGAACAGGCCGGAGGGGCGGACCAGCAGCACGATGATCATCACGACGTAGGGGGCGACCTCGCCGAAGCCGCGGCCGAGGAAGGACAGCTGCTCCTGGTAGCCGGCGGCCATGGCCTCGGTGATCCCGATGAGCAGCCCGCCCACCAGCGCGCCGCCGGTGGAGTCCAGGCCGCCGAGGATCGCCGCGGGGAACGCGCGCAGCGCGACGGTGTAGGCCGCGGCGCTCACGCCCGGCGTCGGGGCGCCGACGAGGAACAGCGCCGCCACCGCGGCGAGCACGCCCGCGACGATCCAGGCCAGCGCCGACACCCGGCCCTGGCGGATGCCCATGAGCGCGGCCGCCTCGCCGTCCTCGGCCGAGGCGCGCATCGCCACGCCCCAGCTGGAGTACTTGAAGGCGACGAAGAACGCGACGATCAGGACGCCGGCGACGCCCATGGCGATGAGCCGGTTCTCGCTGATGCCCACGCCGCCGATGCGCACGGAGTCCCCGCCCCACGGGTGCGGGACGTTGAGGATGTCCGGGCCGATCTGCCGGATGAGCTCGGTGAGCAGGATGATGTCGACGCCGATGGTGACGATCGCCAGGCTGATCACCGGGGCGCCGCGCAGCCGGTTGATGATCAGCCGCTCCACCAGGAACGCCGCGAAGGCGGTGATGAGGACGCCGACGAGCACGGCGGGCAGGAAGCCGAGCGGCTCGGAGAGCCGGGCGATCGAGTAGGCGCCGAGCAGCAGCAGCGACCCGTGGGTGAAGCTGACGACCTCGCTGGCCTTGAAGATGATCACGAAGCCCAGCGCGATCAGCGCGTAGATGGCGCCCAGCGAGATGCCGTTGAGCAGCAGGGACAGGAACTGGGTCACGCCGGGCTCCCCGTGGCGTCGGTGGTGTGGGCGGCGGCCGCCTCGGCCGGGTCGGTCTCGGTGCCCGAGCCGAGGTAGGCGCGGATGACCTCGGGGTCGGACTGGACCTGCGCGGGGGTGCCGTCGGCGATGCGCCGGCCGAAGTCGAGGACGGTCACCCGGTCGGCCAGCGACATGACCATCCCCATGTCGTGCTCGACGAGGATCACCGAGATGCCCAGCGCCGCCCGGATCTCCCGGATCGCCCCGGCCATCCGCTCGGTCTCCTGGGCGTTCATGCCGGCCACCGGCTCGTCGAGCAGCAGCAGCCGCGGCTCGATGCACAGCGCCCGGGCCACCTCGACCCGCTTCTGGTCGCCGTAGGACAGCACGCCGACGGGGGTGTGCAGCTTGTCGCCGAGGTCGAGGAACTCGGCGATCTCCCGGATGCGCTCGCCGTGCACCCTCCCCTCGCGGGTGGCGCGCGGCAGCCGCAGCCCGGAGGACAGGAACCCGGCCTTCGTGAGGTGGTGGCGGCCGAGCATGAGGTTCTCGGCGACGGTCTGCGCGCCCGACAGCGCGATGTTCTGGAACGCGCGGGCCACCCCGACGCCGGCGATCTGGAACGGCCGCATGGAGCTGAGCACCGCGTCGCCGAACCGGACCTCGCCGGAGGTGGCCCGGTAGACGCCGGAGAGGACGTTGAACAGCGTCGACTTCCCGGCGCCGTTGGGCCCGATGACGGCGTGGATGGAGCCGGGGGCGACGGTGAACGAGACGTCGCCCAGCGCCTTGATCGCGCCGAAGGCCACGCTGACGCCGTCGACCTCGACCGGCGGGACGTCGTCGCGGGTGGTGTCGCGGGCGGTGTCGCGGGCGCTCCCGGGCGCGGCGGCGCTCACGCCGTCCACCGCGACAGACTGCGGCGCGGGGCGGTGTCCTCCCGCTGGACGGGGGCGTCGCCGGTGTGGCCGAGGTAGAGGCGCTGCACCTCGTCGGTGGCGGCGAGCTCGCGGGCGTCGCCGGACAGCGAGACCCGGCCGACGTCGAGGACGTAGGCCCGGTCGGCGACGCCGAGGGCCATGGTGGCGTTCTGCTCGACCAGCAGCACCGCCGTCCCCTGGCGGTTGATCTCCGCGATGACTTCGCCGATCTGGCCGATGACGCGGGGCGCGAGGCCGAGCGAGGGCTCGTCGAGCAGCAGCAGGCGGGGGCTGGCCATGAGGGCGCGGCCGATGGCGAGCATCTGCTGCTCACCGCCGGACAGCAGGCCGGCGCGCTGGCCGGCGCGCTCGCGCAGGACCGGGAACAGGTCGTGCACCCGGGCGACGGCCTTGGCCTTGGCCGCCCGGTCGCGGTTGCCCATGCCGCCGGCGCGCAGGTTCTCCTCGACGGTGAGCCGGCCGAAGATGCGCCGCCCCTCGGGCACCTGGACGACGCCGCGGCGCACGATCTGGCCGGCGTCGCGCCGGGTGAGGTCGGTGTCCTCGAAGCGGACCGTGCCGGCGTCGACCCGGCCGCGGTGCAGCCGCAGGGTGCCGGAGATGGTCCGCAGCAGGGTGCTCTTGCCGGCGCCGTTGCTGCCGAGCACCGCGACGACGGCGCGGTCGGGCACCTCCATCGAGACGCCGCGGACGGCCTCGACGGCACCGCCGTAGGTCACGCGCAGCGAGTCGACGGTCAGCACGGCGCCTCCGCGGGCGGCTGTCCCGGACGTGAGATGGGCCACATGGCGCGGAACGATAGGGCGGCCGTCAAGCAAGTCGGCGCAGGTGGGACCGACTGTGACCTCCCGGTGATCCGGCCCCGCGCGGTCTCGCCACATCCCGGTCCGCCGATGTGTGGGGCCCCCGGTGCTTGTGCTGATCGTGACCGCCGTGCTAAGCGCCCTCCCCCCGGTCGGGCGGGGCGCAACCCCCGGTGCCGTGGCGCCCGCGCACACCGGACGGGCCCGGGAGGTGTGCCCGGCCCCATGTCGCCGCGGACCCCTAGGTTGTGCCCCGGGTCACAGGAACCAGCCCTCCGAGCCCCGGGAGACACCGTGTCCGTCGAGGACCTCACCGCCACCACCACGCGGGCGCGCCGGCACGCCCTCGCCGACCTGCTGCGCCGCTCCGCCGCCCGCGCGCCGGGGCGGACGGCGCTGCGCTTCCGCGACCGCTCCTACACCTACGCCGAGCTCGACACCGTCGTCGACCGGACCGCGCACGCGCTGGCCGCGCGGGGCGTGGCGAAGGGCGACCGGGTGGCGCTGCTGTCGCACAACGACGACGGCTACGTGGTGCTCACCGTCGCCCTCGCCCGGCTGGGCGCGGTCGCCGTCCCGGTCAACTTCATGCTCCAGGCCGGCGAGGTCGCGTTCCTCCTCGAGCACTCCGGGGCCACCGGCGTCGTCGCCGAGGCCGCGCTGCTGCCGGTGGCGCAGGAGGCGCTCGTCCTCTCCGGCCGGGACGGCGAGGTCTCCCTGCGCGGCGTGCTCGGCGGCGACGGCGTCGCGCCCGAGGGCTGGGAGCCCTACGAGGCGTGGGCCGCGCACGACGACACCTCGCCGGTCGACGTCCCGGTCGCCGACGACGACGTCCTGCAGCTCATGTACACCAGCGGCACCGAGTCGCGGCCCAAGGGCGTGATGATGACCAGCCGCAGCCTGGTCGCCCAGTACGTCAGCTGCATCGTCGACGGCCGCTACTCCCCCGACGACGTCGCCCTGCACGCCCTGCCGCTGTTCCACGTCGCCGCGCAGCACGTCTTCCTCATGCCGGCGCTCTACCTCGGCGGCACCAACGTCGTCCTCGACTCCCCCGACCCCGCCCGGGTGCTGGAGACGATCGAGCGGGAGCGGATCACCAGCCTGTTCTGCCCGCCGACGGTGTGGATCGGCCTGCTGCGCTCCCCGGACTTCGACCGCCGCGACCTGTCGTCGCTGGCCAAGGGCTACTACGGCGCGTCGATCATGCCGGTGGCCACCGTCGAGGAGCTGTCGCGGCGGCTGCCGGGGATGGCGCTGTTCAACTTCTACGGGCAGACCGAGATGTCCGCCCTCGCGCTGGTGCTGTCCCCCGAGGACCAGCTGCGCAAGCCCGGCTCGGCGGGCACCGCCTGCCTCAACGGCGAGACGCGGCTGGTCGACGACCTCGGGCAGCCGGTGGGCCCCGGCGTCGAGGGCGAGATCGTGCACCGCAGCCCGCACGCCACGGCCGGCTACTGGAACGACCCGGAGAAGACCGCCGAGGCCTTCCGCGACGGCTGGTTCCACAGCGGCGACCTCGGCGTCATGGACGCCGACGGCTACATCACCGTCGTCGACCGCAAGAAGGACGTGATCAAGACCGGCGGGGAGAACGTGGCCAGCCGCGAGGTGGAGGAGGTGCTCTACCAGCACCCCGCCGTCGCCGAGGTGGCCGTCTTCGGCATCCCGCACCCGCGCTGGATCGAGGCGGTCACCGCCGTCGTCGTCCCCCGCGACGGGCAGCCGGTCGACCCCGACGAGCTGGTCGCCTTCTGCCGGGAGCGGCTGGCCGGGTTCAAGACGCCGCGGCACGTGGCGCTCGCCGACGCGCTGCCGAAGAACGCCAGCGGCAAGATCCTCAAGCGCGAGCTGCGCACCACCTACGCCGGGCTCGCGGGCGGGTGATGTCGGTGGCGCCGGGGAGGATGCCGGCGTGCCGACCTTCTTCCTCCCCCGCGCCACCGACGACGAGCAGGCCGAGCGGCTCTACGAGGCGCTGGCGGAGTTCGCCGGGGTCGAGCCCGCGCCGCCGGGCGCGCGGGTCCGCTCGGTCACCTGGACCCACGAGGGCGCGCGCTGGGTGGCCGAGGTCGGCGCGGAGCTGCGCGGGGAGCGGACGACGTCGTCCCTGCGCCGCGGGGAGCTCGTCGAGCACACCGAGACGCTCACCGACCCGGCGCGGGTGCTCGCGATCTACCCGGGCACGCCCGCGCACGTCGTCACCGACGCGCAGCCGATCACCGGCACCGCCTCCCGGTGGCCCAACCCGGTCCCGGTCCGGCCCGACGCGGTGGTGCCGTTCGACCCGCGCTGAGACCTCAGTCCTCCACGCGGAACCCGATCTTCATCGCCACCTGGAAGTACGCGACCTCGCCGTCGACGACCTGGCCGCGCACCTGGGTGACCTCGAACCACTCGACGTTGCGCACCGTCTGCGCCGCCTTGGCGATGCCGGTGCGGATGGCGTCGTCGACGCCGTCGGGGCTGCTGCCGACGACCTCGCTGAGCCGGTAGACGTGGTTGCTCACGGCGGCCTCCTGGACCCGGGCCCGGCGGGCGCCGGGACGCCCGCCCATCCTGTCCCTCCCGGGCGGCGTGTCACATCCGCGGCGCCGGCGGTGCTGTAGGGATGTGGACGTCGTGAGGCAGGCACCGGCCGCCGCCCTCCGGACCGCGTCGGTACGGGGTGCCGTGCGGGAACGAGGCAGGCGGGGGGACGCAGCCGTGGCAGGAGCGCCGGGCGCCGTCCGGGCCGACCTGGAGCAGGTCTTCCGGACCGGGTACCCGGCGGTGGTCTCCGTCGCGGCCCGGGTGCTCGGCTCGCGGGACGAGGCGGAGGACGTCGCCCAGGAGGTGTTCCTGTCCTTCGCCCGCTCGGCGGTGCCCGCCGCCGAGGCGCCCGGCTGGCTGGCCGTCGCCGCCGCCCACACCGCCCTCAACCACCTCCGCTCGGGCCGCCGCCGCGCCGCCCGGGAGGAGGCGGCCACCGACGGGCCCCTGCCCGCCCCCGACGTCGCCGACACCGTCGTCGCGCGCGAGGAGTCCGGCCGCGTGCGCGCCGCGCTCGCCCGGCTGCCGCGCACGCAGGCCGTGGCGCTCGTGTTGCGGCACAGCGGCCTGAGCTACGCCGACGTCGCGGCCGCCCTCGGCCTCTCCCCCGGCAGCGTCGGCACCACCGTCCGACGGGCCGAGTCCGCCCTTCGCGAGGAGTTGACCTCTCATGCGCCTGTTCGCTGACCGCCACCCGACCGACGGCACCCTGCGCCGCCTGGTCGACGAGCCGGCCGGCGTGGCCGACGCCGACCGCGCGCACGTCGCCGGCTGCGACGTCTGCCTGGCCGGCCTCGCTCGGGCCCGCGCCGACGCCGACGCCGTCGGGGCCGCGCTGTCCCCCGCCGCCGGTGGGACCGGCACCGACGCCGCCTGGCACCGGCTGTCCGCCGCGGTCGCCGACCAGGCCCGCCCGGCGCCGTCCCCCGCGCCCGCACCGGCCCGGGCGAGCCGCCGGCGCGGCCCCCTCCGCAGCCCCGTCGTCGCCGCCGTGGGCGTGGCCGTCGTCCTCGGCGGCGCCGGTGCCGCGGCCGCCGCCGACTGGCTGCAGGTGTTCCGCACCGAGGAGGTCGCCGCCGTCCCGGTGAGCACTCCCGACCTCGTCGGCCTGCCCGACCTCACCGCCTACGGCGACGTGGCGTTCGTGTCCGAGCCCGACGTCCGCGAGGTGCCCGACGCCGACGCCGCGGCCGACGCCACCGGGCTGGAGGTCCCCGAGGTCGCCGAGCTGCCCACCGGGGTCACCGGCGAGCCGGCGTACACCGTCGGCGGCCAGGCGGTCGCGGAGTTCACCTTCTCCGCCGACCGTGCCGCGCGGGCCGCCGCCGAGGCCGGCGAGACGCTGCCGCCGCCCCCGGCCGGGCTCGACGGCGCCACGTTCCGGCTGGTCGCCGGCCCCGGCGTCGCCGCGGTGTGGTCCGAGGCCCGCGGGGTGCCGGCCCTCGTGGTCGGCCGGGTCACCGCGCCGGTCGCCTACTCCTCGGGCGTGCCGTTCGAGACCGCGCGCGACTACCTGCTCGGCCTGCCGGGCCTGCCCGACGAGCTCGCCGCGCAGCTGCGCACCTTCACCGGCGACGGGACCACGCTGCCGCTGCCGGTCCCGGCCGAGCTCGCCACCGTCTCCACCGCCGACGTCGACGGCACCGAGGCCACGGTGCTGGCCACCCGCGACGGCACCCTGCACGGCGTCGTCTGGGTCGAGGACGGCGTGGTGACCGGCGTGGCCGGGTCGCTGTCCGAGGACGAGGTCCTCGCCGTCGCCCGGGACCTCGACTGACCGCCGGCCGCACCGCCGCCGCCGGGGACGCCGCGCGGGTGCTCGAGCAGCTGCCGCCGTCCCCGGCGGTGTGGTGCTCGGGGCTGCGCAAGCGGTACGGGAGGCGCACCGCCGTCGACGGCGTGTCCTTCACCGTGGGCCGCGGCGAGGTCGTCGGCCTGCTCGGCCCCAACGGCGCCGGCAAGACCAGCGTCATCAAGATGCTGCTCGGGCTGGTGCGGCCCGACGACGGCGAGGTGCTGCTGCTCGGCCGCCCCGGCCGCGACCCCCGCGCCCGCGAGCGGGTCGGCTACCTGCCCGAGCTCTTCCGGTACCAGCCGTGGCTGACCGCCGCCGAGGTGCTCACCCTGCACGTGCGCCTGTCGGGCGCGCGGGTGCCGGCCGCCGAGCAGGCCGAGGTGCTGGCCCGGGTCGGGCTGGCCGCGCGCAGCGGCGACCGGGTGGGCGGGTTCTCCAAGGGCATGCAGCAGCGCCTCGGCCTGGCCGTGGCGCTGGTGGCCCGCCCGGAGCTGGTCGTCCTCGACGAGCCCACCAGCGCGCTGGACCCGCTGGGCCGGGTCGACGTCCGCGACGTCGTGCTCGACCTGCGCGAACGGGGCGTCGCCGTCCTGCTCAACTCGCACCTGATCGGCGAGGTGGAGCGGGTGTGCGACCGGGTGGTCATCCTCGACCACGGCCGGGTCGCCGCCTCCGGCACGCTCGCCGAGCTGCTCGGCCAGCGCGAGCTGCGGCTGCGCCTCGACGGGCTCACGCCGGCCGCCGAGGCACGGCTGGCCGCCGTCGGCGCGGTCACCCGCACCGGCCGCGAGGTCACCGTGGCGCTGCCCGCCGGCGAGGAGGACGCCGTCGTGCCCGCGCTGGTGGCCGACCTGGTGGGCCTGGGCGTGCGGGTGCACGCCGTGGAGCCCGTGCGGATCAGCCTGGAGGAGCGGCTGCTCGGCATCCTGCGGGAGGAGCACGCATGAGCACGGCGCTCACCTTCGCCGGGCTGACCCTGCGCGAGGCCGCCCGCCGCAAGGTGCTGCGGGCCCTGGGCCTGCTCACCCTGGCGCTGCTGGGCCTGTCGGCGTGGGGCTTCGCCAAGCTCGCCACCGTCGACCCGGAGTTCGGTGCGCTCACCAGCGGCGAGGCCCGGCTGTTCGCCTCCCAGCTGCTCAACCTGGTGATGTTCGGCTACAGCCTCATCGCCGCGCTCGGCACCGCGTTCCTCGCCGGGCCCACGCTGTCCGGCGAGGTCGAGTCCGGGCAGGCGCTGTCGATCCTGGCCCGCCCGGTGCGCCGCGCCACCGTGCTCGCCGGCAAGTGGCTCGGGCTGGTCGCCTTCGGCACCGGCTACGTCTTCGCCGCCGGGCTCGCGCAGTTCGCCGTCGTGTACTGGGCGGTCGGGTTCTGGCCGCCGGACCCGGTCGTGGGGCTGCTGCTGCTCGCCGCGCAGACGACGGTGCTCATGACGCTCGCGCTGCTGCTGGCCACCGCGATCTCCCCGATGGCCTCCGGCATCGTCGCCGTCGGCCTGTTCGGCGCCACCTGGGTGGCCGGGGTGGTGGGCAGCGTCGGCGAGCTGATCGGCAACGACGGCGTCGCGCGGGTCGGCGAGGTGTCGCGGATGCTGCTGCCCACCGACGGGCTGTGGCGCGGGGCCATGCACGCCTTCCAGGACACGACGTCGCTGACCGCGGCCGGCTTCGAGGGCTCCCCGTTCCTGGCGATCGCCCCGCTGAGCACCGGCTACCTGCTGTGGGTGGCGGTCTGGCTGCTGCTCATCGGCGGGCTGGCCGCGCTGTCCTTCGGCCGCCGCGACGTCTGACCCCGTCCGCGCGCCGGGCCGCCCTCCCCCGGGCGTGGGATGCTCGGCCCGTGACGTCGCCCGGTTCGGCGCGGCGCACCGTCCACTCGGTGTACCAGCCGATCGTCGACCTCCTGGACCACGCGCCGGTGGCCGTGGAGGCGCTGGCGCGGGTGGCGCCCGGCACGCCGGGGTCGGCCGAGGGCCTGTTCGCCGCCGCGCGGGCGTCCGGCACCGTCGCCGAGCTCGACGAGGAGTGCCTGCGGTCGGCCCTGTCCGGCGTCGGGCGGGTCCCCGGCGACGTGACCGTCTTCGTCAACATCGAGCCGGTGACGCTGTCGACCCTCGGCCCCCGGCGGCTGGCCGAGCTGGCGGAGCTGACGGCGGACGACGTCCAGGTCGTCCTGGAGGTCACCGAGCGGGAGCTCCTGGAACGCCCCGCCGAGCTGGTCCGAGGCGTCCGCCGTGCGCGCGACATGGGATGGCGGGTCGCCCTCGACGACGTCGGCGCGGAGCAGCGGTGCCTGGCGCTGATGCCCTTCCTCCGGCCCGACGTGATCAAGCTCGACCTGGCGCTGCTGCGCGGCCACACCACGCTGCGCCTGGCGGAGGTGGTCAACGCCGTCCGTGCCGAGGCGGAGCGTTCCGGCGCGCTCGTGCTCGCCGAGGGGATCGAGACCGAGCTGCACCTGGAGAGGGCCCTCGCGCTGGGTGCCCGGCTGGGCCAGGGCTTCATGTTCGGCCGCCCCGGCCCGCCGGACGGCGTGCACCTGTCCGCGCTCCGCCTCCCCCCACCCCCGCCACGGGCCGTCCCCGCGGGGGACGGCTCGCCCTACGCGCTGCTCAGCGCCCGGTCCCCCGCCCAGCGGGCCACGGTGCCGCTGCTCGCCTCGATCACCCGCCAGCTGGAGCGGCAGGCCCTGCTCCTCGACGAGCAGACGGTCGTCCTGGCGAACTTCCAGAGCGAGCAGGCCATGACGCCCCGGACGCGGCGCCGCTACGAGTCGCTGGCCGCCGTCTCCGCGCTCACCGCCGTCACGGGCGTGGGCATGCCGGAGGAACCCGCTCCCGGCGTCCTCGGCACGGCGCTGGCGGCCGGCGGGCCGCTCGCCGACCAGTGGGCGGTCGCCGTCGTCGGGCCGCACTTCGCCGCGGCGCTCGCGGCCCGCGACGTGCCCGCCGCCGACACGGGACCCGGGCCTCCGGACCGGCGGCTGGACTACGTGCTGACCTACGACCGGCAGCGCGTCCTCGAGACCGCGGGCCTCCTCCTCGACAACGTGCGGGCCGCCACGCCCGGGCCGGCCGCGGGTGCCCCGGCGGCCCCCCCGGTGCGGGGGGTCCTGTCGGTCGCCACGACCGAGCTCCCCCACCTGCTGATGCGCGCCATCGCGACGGCCAGCAGCGGCATCGTCATCGCCGACGCGGTGCAGTCCGACCTCCCGCTGGTCTACGCCAACGCGGCGTTCCTGCGGCTGACCGGATACGCGCGGGACGAGGTCCTCGGGCGCAACTGCCGGTTCCTGCAGGGCCCGGACACCGACCCCAGCCAGGTCCAGCCGATCCGCCGGCGGATGCTGGCCGGGCGGGACGTGCACACCGTCCTGCTGAACTACCGGCGCGACGGCACGCCGTTCTGGAACGACTTCCGGATCAGCCCGGTCACCGACGCGACCGGCGAGATCACCCACTACATCGGGACCCAGCTCGACGTCACCGAGCGGGTGGAGCGCGAGCGCCGCACGACGCACCTCGCCCACCACGACCCGCTGACCGGGCTGCCGAACCGGGCCCACGTCCTCGAGCACCTGCACCTGGAGCTGCGGCGCGCGCGCAGGAGCGGCACCAGCGTGGCCGCCGTCATGCTCGACCTCAACGGGTTCAAGGCCGTCAACGACCGATTCGGCCACGCCACCGGCGACGCGGCGCTGGTCGGGGCCGCCCGCCGCCTGCGGTCGGCCGTCCGCGCCGGCGACCTGCTGGGCCGGCTCGGCGGGGACGAGTTCCTCGTCGTCCTCACCGGCCTGCCGCCGACGGACGGGGCGGCTCCGGGCGACGGTGCCGCCCCGACCGCGGACGAGACCGTCGACCGGGTGCGGCAGCACCTCCACGACGCCCTCACCGACCCGATGGAGCTGCCCGGGGTCACCGTCCGGCTCAGTGCGAGCTCCGGCGCCGCGCTCCACCCCCGTGACGCCGACGACCCGGCCGCGCTGATCGCCCGGGCGGACGCGGCCATGTACCGGGACAAGCCGGCCCCCTGAGGCCGGGGAGGGTGCGGCCTCCCCGCCCCGCCCGCACCGCGCCCGCCGAGCACCGGGCACGATGCTGTCGCGGGCGGCCGGCCGGCCGCGCGCCGACCGAGAGGGGACCCGTGCCTGCCTGGGCGTCCGACGCGATCTGGTGGCAGGTGCACCCCCTGTCCTTCACCGGCGCCGAGCGCGAGGCGCTGCCGCCCGGGGAGGTCCGGCACCGGCTGCCGCACCTGCAGCGGTGGCTGGACCACCTGCTCGCCCTGGGCTGCAACGGCCTGGCGCTCGGCCCGATCGCGGCCAGCTCCACCCACGGCTACGACACCGTCGACCACTTCCGGGTCGACCCGCGCCTGGGAGACGACGCCGACGTCGACGCGCTGTTCACCGCGGCCCGCGAGCGCGGCATCCGGGTGCTGCTCGACGGGGTGTTCAACCACGTCGGCCGCGAGCACCCCGCCTTCCGCGCCGTCGTCGAGCAGGGCCCGGGCGCCCCGACGGCGGAACTGTTCCGGCTGTCCTGGGCCGAGGGCTGGACGCCGGGCACCGCGCCGCGCGCCGACGTCTTCGAGGGCCACGACATCCTCGTCGAGCTCGACCACTCCTCCCCCGCCGTCGCCGACCTGGTCACCCGGGTCATGACGCACTGGCTCGACCGCGGCGCCGACGGGTGGCGCCTGGACGCCGCCTACGCGGTGCCGCCGTCGTTCTGGGCGCGCGTGCTGCCGGCCGTGCGCGCCGCGCACCCCGGCGCCTACGTCGTCGGCGAGGTCATCCACGGCGACTACCCGCGGGTCGTCGCCGAGGGCGGGCTGGACTCGGTCACCCAGTACGAGCTGTGGCAGGCCACCTGGCACGGCATCGCCGACCGGAACCTGTTCGAGCTGGCCTGGTCGCTGCAGCGGCACGGGGAGTTCCTGCGCTCCTTCGTGCCGTGGACGTTCGTGGGCAACCACGACGTCACCCGCATCGCCAGCGCCGTGGGCGACCCGCGGCACCTGCCGCACGCGCTCGCGGTGCTGTTCACCGTGGGCGGGACGCCGGCGGTGTGGTCGGGCGACGAGCACGCGTTCACCGGCGTCAAGGAGCACCGCGCCGGCGGCGACGACGCCGTCCGGCCGCCGTTCCCGGCCGACCCCGGCGGGCTGTCCCCGCTGGGCGCCCCGACGTTCGCGCTGCACCAGGAGCTCGTCGGGCTGCGCCGCCGGCACCGGTGGCTGCACACCGCCGCGCCCGAGCAGGTGCACGTGGCCAACGAGCAGCTGGTCTACGCGGTCGCGGGCGACGGGCAGCGGCTGCTGGTGGCGCTCAACCTGGGCGACGCCGCGGCCCGCGTGCCCGCCCCCGGCGCGGGGACGGTGCTCGCCGGGGCCGCCACGGTCCGCCGCGACGCCGTCGAGCTGCCGCCGCACGGCTGGGCGGTGCTCACCGGCTGACGCCGCTCATCCCGCTCAGCGGCCGGCCGGGGACGGGGCGGCGAGCGCCACCACCCGCCAGCGGTCGTCGAGGGCGGCGGCGTCGTGCGTGACCAGCAGGACGGCGCGCGGGTCCCGGCCGAGCAGGTCGAGCACCCGCTCCGCGGTCGCCGGGTCGAGGGAGGCGGTCGGCTCGTCGAGCAGCAGCACGTCCGCCCGGCTCAGCAGCACGCGCGCCAGCGCCACCCGGGCCCGCTCCCCCGCCGACAGCCGCGACCCGCCCTCGCCCACCCAGCCGCCCAGGCCCGGCGACACCGCGAGCCCGCCCAGCCCGAGGTCGGCGAGGACGGCGAGCAGCTCGTCGTCGGTCGCGTCCTGCCGGCCGAGACGCAGGTTGGCCGCCAGGGTGCTGCCGAGCACCTGCGGCTCCTGCGCGCTCCACAGCACCCGCGACCGGACGCCGTCGAGCGGGAGCCGGCGCAGGTCGGTGCCGCCGAGCGCGACCCGGCCGGCGTCGGGATCGCGGACGCGGGCGGCCAGCGCCAGCAGCGTGCTCTTTCCGGCCCCGCTCGGCCCGGTGAGCGCCACCTTCGCGCCCGGCGGGAGGTCGAGGTCCAGCCCGGCGAGGACGGGGCCGGGCGCCTCCGGGTGGCGCACCGTCACGCCCTCGAGGCGCAGGCCGGAGCCGGCGGGCAGGGGCGGCGGGTCCGCGGGGTCGGCCACGGCGGGACGGCGGCCGCCCAGCTCCGCCACCCGCCGGGCGGCCGCGGTGATGCCGCCGGCGGCGCTCCAGGCGGCCCCCAGGCCGCCGACCGCCTCGAAGGCGCCGAGCACGCCGAGCGCGCAGGCGGCCAGGAGCGGCGCGCCGGTGTCCCCGCGGGCGACGTCCTGCCCGACGATCCACAGCGCCGCGACCACGCCGATTCCGGGGACGCCCTCCCGGCACAGGGTGGTGACGGCGGCCAGCCGCGCGGCCGCCCGCTCGGCCTCCTCCTGCCGCTCCAGGTGCCCGCCGAGCGCGCGCAGGGCCGTGGCGCCGCCGTCGCCGGTGAGGTGGTCGGTCAGGCCCCGGACCAGGTCCAGGGTGTCGGCGGTGACGTCGGCGTCGGCCCGGGCGGCGGCGACCGCGGCGCGGCGCCCGGCCCGCGCGGCGGCCGCCGGGACGGCGGTGCCGAGGACGAGCAGCAGCACCGCGAGGACGGCCGCGGTGGGCGGGGACACCAGGGCGGTGAGCGCGACGGCGGCCCCGCCGGCCAGCACGGCGACGCCGGCCGGCGCCACCAGCCGGACGACGACGCCCTGCAGCTCGTCGACGTCGGAGCGCACCCGGGCCAGCAGCTCCCCGCCGCGGACCCCGACGAGGGCCGCGGGCGCCAGCGGCACCAGGCGCTCGAGCACGCGCTCGCGCACCGCGGCGACCGCCCGCAGCGTGACGTCGTGGGTGACCAGCCGCTCGGCGTACCGCAGCGCGGCCCGCGCGACGCCGAACAACCGCACGCCGGTGATCAGCGGCATGAGCACCAGCAGGGTGCGCGGCCGCTGCGCCGCCCCGGTGATCAACGCGCCGGAGGTGGCCAGCAGCGCCGCGCCGGCGAGGACGGTGAGCGCGCCGAGGACCACGGCCAGCCCGGCGCGGGGCCCGCGGACCAGCGCCAGGACCTCCCTCACCGGGGCACCGCCGGTTCCCGCAGCCGCCCGCCGTCGAGGCCGACCACGCGGTCGTGCAGGGCCAGCGGGGCGCCGCGGTGGGTGACGGTGACCAGGGTGCGGCCGCGCGCCAGCTCGTCGAGGGCGGCGAGCACCTGCTGCTCGGTGGCGGCGTCGAGCTGGCCGGTGGGCTCGTCGAGGACCAGCAGCGCGGCGTCGGCGACGAGGGCGCGGGCGATCGCCAGCCGGACCCGCTCACCGCCGGACAGCCGCGCCGCGTCCTCCCCCAGCGGGGTGTCCGCGCCGCGGGGCAGGCCGCGCACGAGGGCGGTGAGCCCGGCCCGGTCGAGCGCCCGGGCCACGTCGGCGTCGGACGCGCCGGGCCGGCCGAGCCGCACGTTGTCGGCGACGGTGCCGGGCAGCAGCCACGGCCGCTCGGGGACGTGTGCCACGCGGGCGCGCCAGGACGCGGGGTCGAGCTCGGTCAGCGGGACCCCGTCGACCAGCACGGTGCCGGCGTCGGGCTGCGCGAGGCCCAGCAGCAGCCGCACCAGCGTGGTCTTGCCGGCGCCGCTGGGCCCGACGAGCGCGGTGCGGGAGCCCGGCGGCAGGTCCAGGTCGACGCCGTCGAGCGCGGTGCGGGTGCCGTACCGGACGGTGACGCCGCGCAGCGCCAGGGCCGGGACGCCGGCGGGCGCGGGGCGGGTGCCGCGGGCGGGCACCGGGGTGTCGAGCAGCGCGAACACCCGCTCGGCGGCCGGGCGGCCCTCCAGGCTCGCGTGCCGGTCGGCGCCCAGGGCCCGCAGCGGCGCGAAGAACTCGGGGGTGAGCAGCAGCACCAGCAGCGCCCGCTCGAGCTGCAGGTCGCCCTCGAACAGCCGCACGCCGACGGTGACGGCCACCAGCGCCGTGCACAGCACCGCGCCGAACTCGAGCACGAAGCCGGAGAGGAAGGCGGTGCGCAGCAGCCGCATCGTGCCCGCGCGGTGCGCCTCGCTCACGCCGGCGAGCCACCGGGTGCTGCCGCGGGCCCGGCCGTGCGCGACCAGCGTGGGCAGCACGCGCACGGTGTCGGCCAGCACCGCGCCGAGCCGGCCGAGGGTCTCCCAGGACGAGCGGGCGGCCCGCGCGGCGAAGGTGCCGGTGAGCCACAGGAAGAACACCAGCAGCGGGCCGGTGAGCAGCAGCAGACCGCCGCTGGCCGGGTCGAGCACGAGCACGGTGGCCGCGACCAGCGGCGGGACGACCGCCGCGGCCGCCGCGCCGGGCGCGAGCCGGCCGACCACGCCGTCGAGCTTGGCCACGCCCTCGGTGACGGTAGTGGCCAGCTCCCCGGCGCGCTCGCCGGCGGCGTGCCCGGGGCCGAGGTCGAGCAGCCGGCGCAGCAGCGCGGCGCGCAGCTCGCGGCGCACGCGGGCCGAGGTGCGGGCGGCGGCGCGGTCGCGCAGGCCGAGCAGCGCGGCGCGCGCCAGCCAGGCGGCGAGCACGCCGGCCAGGGCGCCGGTGAGCTCCGCGGGGGCCGCGCGGCCGAGGGCCACCCGGGAGACGACGGCGGCCACGAGCGCCCACTGCACGACCAGCAGCGCCCAGGTGAGCACCCCCGCGGCCGCGCAGCCGGCCAGCAGCCGGCGGGGGCCGGGCAGGGCGAGCAGCCGCCGCGTCGGGCTCGGGTCGCTCACGGGCGGCGCGTCAGTAGCCGTGGGTCAGGGCGCCCTCGTCGGGCCGCACCCGCTCCCGGAAGACGTAGTAGTTCCAGATCTGGTAGCCGATGATCAGCGGCAGGAAGATCCCGCCCACCCAGGTCATGAGCACCAGCGTGTAGTGCTGGCTGGCCGTCTCCCGCAGCGTGAGCCCGTTGGCGGGGTCGAGCGTGGAGGGCAGCACCTCGCCGCGGGTGAACAGGGCGAGGAACACCGTGACGGTGGCGAACAGGATGGTCAGCCCGCTCATCGTGAAGGCCAGGGTGTCCCGCCGCCGGGACAGCGCCAGCCAGATGGTGGCCAGGGTGAGGAACGCCAGCACCGGGAACACCCACGGCACGACGCCGAAGCTCTCGAACAGGCCCTCGGTCACGTAGCCCATCACGACGAACGCCACGATCGCCACGGTGGCCAGCGCGCCCCAGCGCAGCGCGGCGGTGCGCGCCCGGTTGTAGAGCACGGTGTCGGTGTGCAGGCGCAGGAGCAGGAAGTTCGCGCCGTGCAGCATGAACAGCAGGAGCGTCGTCACCCCGCCCACCAGGGAGAACGGGGTGAACATCGCGGCGAACCCGCCCTCGACGCGGGAGTCGGCGTTCACCGGCAGGCCCTCGATGAGCTTGGCCATGATGACGCCCCACAGGAACGAGGGGACGACGCTGCCGCCGAAGGACATCCAGTCCCAGAACGCCCGCCAGCGGGCGCTGTCGACCTGGTTGCGGTACTCGAAGGAGACACCGCGCAGCAGCAGCGCCAGCAGGATGAGCACGAACAGCGGGTACATGCCGCTGAACACCGCGCCGTACCAGACGGGGAACGTCGAGAACATCAGCCCGGCGGCGGCGATGACCCACACCTCGTTGCCGTCCCAGAACGGGCCGATCGTGCCGGTGAGCGCGCGCTCCTCGGCCTCGGTGCGGGCGAGCGTCGGCCGCAGGATGTCGACGCCGAAGTCGAAGCCCTCGAGGAAGAAGTAGAGGGTGAACGTCAGCGCGATGAGCCAGAACCAGAGCGTGACGAGGTCCACCGTCAGTTCCGCCTCTCGTACCCCTGGAAGCCGGCGTCCTCGTAGTCCGGCGCGGGCGCGGCGACCAGCTGGGCGTCCGGCTTGCGGTGGATGCCGGCCCGGGCGGTCACGCTGAGCAGGTAGATGTCGAGGCCGATGAGCGCGAGGTACACCGCCCACAGGCCGACCAGGCCGGCGAGGACCTCCCCGGCGGTGTTGGCGCTGACGCCCTCGGTGACGGTGAGCTCGCCGTAGACCATGAACGGCTGGCGGCCCATCTCGGTGACCATCCACCCGGTGAAGTTGGCGATCCAGGGCAGCGGGATGAACCAGACCAGCGCGCGCAGGAACCAGCGGGTGCTGTCGAGCCCGCCCTTGCGCCGCCACCAGAGGAACAGGCCGAGGAACGCCGTCGCCAGCAGCAGGGAGCCGATGGCGACCATGATCCGGAAGGACCAGTACACCCAGGCGACCGGCGGGGTGTAGTCGTCCTCGCCGTAGGCGGCGTCGTACTGCTCCTCGATCTGGTTGATGCCGTCGTAGCGGCCCTCGAGGCTGTTGTAGGCGAGGATCGAGCCCACGTAGGGGATCTCGACGCTCCACCGGTTCTCCCGCGCGTCCTGGTCGATGAGCGCGACCAGCGACCACGGCGCGGGTGACTCCGAGGTCTCCCACTGCGCCTCCATCGCCGCGAACTTCATCGGCTGGTCCTCGCGGGCGACCTGGGCCTCGGTGTGCCCGCTGACCACGGAGAAGACGGTGCCGACGGCGGCGAAGACCAGCCCGATGCGCAGCGACCGGGAGTAGACGTCGGTGTCCTGCCGGCGCAGCAGGTGGAAGGCGCTGATGCCGAGGACGAAGAAGGCGGCCACCACCCAGGCGCTGCCCTGCACGTGGGCGAAGTACAGCCAGGCCTTGTAGTTGAAGACCACGGCGCCGAAGTCGGTGAGCCGCGCCTGGCCGTCGACCACCTCGTAGCCGACCGGGTGGTGCATCCAGGCGTTGGCCAGCACGATCCAGAACGCGCTGATCTGGGTGCCGATGGCCACCAGCCAGATGCTCCCCAGGCGCATCCACGGCTTGAGCCGGTCCTTGCCGAACCACCACAGCCCGATGAAGGTGCTCTCGAGGAAGAACGCCATGAGCACCTCGAGCGCCAGCGGGACGCCGAAGATGTTGCCGACGAAGTCGGAGTACTCGCTCCAGTTCATCCCGAACTGGAACTCCTGCACGATCCCGGTCACGACGCCGACGGCGAAGTTGATGAGGAACAGGTGACCGAAGAAGTTGGTCATCTTCCCGTAGACCTCGCGCCGCTCCGAGCGGCGGTGGGCGATGGTCTCCATGACCGCGATGAGGAAGGCCAGTCCCACGGTCAGCGAGACGAAGAAGAAGTGGAAGATGCTGGTCGAGGCGAACTGGAACCGGCTGAGCTCGACCACGTCCACGGGCCACCACCTCGTCCGGACGCCGGTCGCGGGGAAGGGCGGCGCGGTGCTGCGCCGAGGTCGCGGGGCGTCCGGGGACGAGGGTTGCACCCCACCGGCTGGGGCGCAGCCCGGGGAGCCGATCCGGCCGGGCTGCCGTCAGCGGCCGGCGCGCCGGTGCCGCCGCAGCGCCAGGACGTAGGAGGCGACCGCGATGCCCGTCGAGGTCAGCCAGGCCGCCGTCTCGTACCGCGCCGGGAACAGGACGCCGTGCAGGTGGTGGGCGATGAAGCTGCCCTCGTACGGCACCCGGCCGCCGGCCTCCAGCAGCGCCTTCTCGAGGGTCGTGAGCGGGCATGTGAAGCCGGCCAGCGTGATGACGGCGGCGTACAGGGTGGTGGCCAGGCTCGGCCACAGCCAGGCCAGCCCGCGCAGCGCCAGGAAGCCACCGAAGACGACGTAGCCGAGGAAGGCCAGGTGCACGACGGCGACGACCGCCGCGGCCGCCAGGGCCAGCCCGCTCCCCACGCGCGGAGGATAGGGCCGCGGGGACCCGCCGCGCCCGGTCCGCCGGACGGCGGTCGGTGGGAGGAGGTGCCCTCGGGCGGTCCGCGGTTGGATGGGGCGTGGCCTTCCCGGCGGTCCCGGCCCTCGCGCCGGCCCCCTCGCCCGGGAGTCCGGCGAGGCGGTTCCTCGTCCCGCTGTGCCTGGTCGTGGTCCTCGTCCGGGCCGGCTACGTCCTGCGGCCGCTGCGCAACGACGAGGGCGGCTACCTGCTCGTGGCGCGGCAGTGGCACACGGGCGGCGAGTTCCTCTACGGCGACTACTTCGTCGACCGCCCGCCGCTGCTCATGGCCGTCTTCAGGATCGCGTCGCTGACGGGGTGGGACCAGGCCATCCGGGCCCTCGCCGTCCCGTTCGTCCTGGCGTTCGTCCTCGGCGGCTGGCGGGCCGGCACCCTGCTGGCGGGGCCGGCGGGCGGGCGGTGGGCCGCCGCGGTGGCCGCGGCGGTCACCTGCTCCCCGGCGCTGGCGGCGGAGCAGGCGGACGGCGAGCTGTTCGGGGCCGCAGTGGTGATGGCGGCGCTCGCGCTCGCGCTGTCCGCCTGGCACGCCGCCTCTCCCGGGCGCCGGTTCGGCCTGGCCGTCGCCGCCGGCGCGACGGCCGCCGCCGCGCCACTGGTCAAGCAGAGCCTGCTGGAGGGGCTGCTGCTGCTCGCCGGCCTGGTCCTCCTGGGGTCGTGGGGCCGTGACGCGGACCGCCGCCGCGCCCTCCAACTGGGCGGTGGCGGCCTCCTGGGCGCGCTGCTGCCCGCCGCCCTGCTCGCGCTGTGGCTGGTGGCGGCCCGGATCGACCCGGCCGACGCCTGGTTCGACCTCGTCGCCTCCCGCGGCGTCGCGTTCGACGTCCTCTGGTCGACCAGTCCCGGCGACTCGGTCCGCCGGGCGGGACAGCTTCTGGTGCTGGGCACGGTGACCGGCCTCCTGCCGGTCGTGGTCACGTGGCTCGTCACCGGCCGCCGCGCCCCGCGGACGGGGCCGGCCGGCGTGCGGCTGATCACGCCGCTCCTGGTCTACGGCGTCGCCGGGATCGCGTCGGGTGGCGCCTACTGGCCCCCGTACCTGCTGCAGCTCGCGCCGGCCGCCGTCCTCGCCGCCGGCGCGCTGGCGCCGTCGGTCGCCCGCTCCGGCGCCTGGATGCGCGGCTGCTGCCGGCTGGCCGTGGCCGCCGCACTCGTGGGCACACTGGCCTCCACCCTGGTCCACGCCACGGCCCCGTCGGCGTGGGCCGGCCAGCGGACCGGCGAGTGGCTGGCCGACTCGAAGGCGGCGGGCGACACCGGCTTCGTGGCCTACGGCCTCCCCTCCGTGCTGGAGGCCGCGGACCTGCCGTCGCCCTATCCGCACCTGTGGAGCGCGGCGATGCGCACCCTCGACCCCGCCCAGGCCCGGCTGCGGGCCACCCTGGCGGGACCGGAGGCGCCGGCGTGGATCGTCCAGGTCAACGGTCTGGACGCGTGGGGCATCGACGAGGGGTCCCGGCTGCGGGACCTGCTGCGCGAGCGCTACCGGGTCGTGGCCGAGATCTGCGGCCACCGGGTGTGGCTGCGCGCGGACCTCACCCGCGAGCTCGCCCCGGCCCCGCGGTGCTGAGCCGCACCGCGGTGCCGAGCCGCCCCGCGGTGCCGCGGCCGGACCCCGCTCAGGGGCCGGCGGGCGCCCCGGGAACGGTCGAGGACCGCAGGCCGGGCGCCCGGGCCCTGGTGAGCGCCAGCGCCTTGACGCCGTAGTCCAGGCCGGTCAGGACGGTCCACAACACCGTCGTGGTGACCAGCACCGCCAGCACCACCGTCCATCCGGGCGCCGCCAGCGCGAGGACGATCATGACCGTCTGCGCCACCGTCTTCAGCTTGCCGCCGCGGCTGGCCGGGATGACCCCGTGGCGCACGACCGCCAGGCGCACGACCGTGACGGCGGCCTCGCGGGCGAGGACCACCACGGTCGCCCACCACGGCAGCAGGTCCCGGGCGGACAGGCAGACCAGCACCGTGGTGACCAGGGCCTTGTCGGCGATGGGGTCGACGAGGGCGCCGAAGTCGGTGCACTGGCCGCGGCGCCGCGCGAGCCAGCCGTCCGCGACGTCCGTGACGGACGCGGCCACGAACAGCGCGAGGGCCGCCCACCGGCCGCCGGGGGTGTCACCCTCGAGGACGAGGACCGCCCCCAGGAAGGGGACGGCGAGCAGGCGCAGCCCGGTGAGGCCGTTCGGCAGCGTCCACGCCATGCCGGTCACCGCCGGAAGGCCATGAGGGTGTAGCCGCAGGAGGCGCCGCGTCCGGTCGCCACGTGCGCCAGGCGGTAGGCCGACATGGCCGGGTGGTCGAAGATCGCCTGCTCCGTCGGGTAGTAGCCCACGAACCGCCCGGCGTCGCGGCTGGCGAGCACGAGGACGTCGGGGGCGCGCCCGTGCACCAGGTCCGCCCGTTCGGCGACGGGCAGCCGGCCGGTCTCCTGGATCAGCGGCTCGTTGAGGAAGAAGTCGTCCACCACGTACCGCCCCCCGGCACGGGCCGGGACCAGACCCGCGTCGGAGATGGCGAACGAGGTGTCCGGCGGGGTGGTGGCCAGCCAGCCGAGGACGGACTCGCGGGCACCCACCCGGCAGTCGGTGTAGCGCTCCTGCCAGCCGTGCACGCTCCGGAGGCCGGCCGGGGGCAGGAGGAGCAGGAGCAGGCCCACGGCGACGGCGGCGACCGCGGCGGGGCGGCCCCCGCCGCGGTGCCGGGCGAGGCGCTCCGCGGCGCGCACCGTCGCGACCGCGGCGAGCAGCGCGACCAGCGGCCACACCGGCTGGAAGAACCGGCTGTAGGCGTTCGCGCTGTCGAGGGTGCCGATCGAGCCCAGGGCGTACAGCACGGGCGGCACCGCCAGCAGCCGCGCGCGGCCGGTCAGCAGCACCGCGCCCGCCGCCGCCAGCAGGAGCGGCAGCAGCGCCTGGTCGAGGAACTTCTGCAGGACCGTGAGGGCGTCCCCGGCGCCGGACTTGTAGAGCACCGAGTTGGGGAGCAGGTGCCCGTAGATCCCCAGCCGCGCGGCCTCGAGGACGAGTTGCGAGCCGAGTGGGACGCCGCCGAGCACCGCGATGCGGCGGATCGCCCGCCGGCGGGTCGCGGTCCGGAACACCCCCGGGAGCTCCCCCAGCGCCACCACGGCCGCCGCCACCGCGAGCCCCTCCGGGCGCAGCCACGGCAGCACCGCGAACGCCGCGGCCGCGCGGAGGACCCGGCCGCCGTCCCGCCGGGCGACCTCGAGGGTGCCCGCCGTGACGGCGGCGGCCACGAGGAGCGTCTCCAGGCCGCCCACCGCCCAGAGCGCGAATGGTGCGCCGCAGGCGGTGAGGACGGTGGCCACCCGGGCGGTGGACTCCCCGACGACCGCCCGGCCGCCGAGGTGGACCAGCACCAGGCACGCCAGGCCGCCGGCGATCCCCAGGACCCGGGCCGCCGCGGGAGCCGACCAGCCGGCCCACGAGGCGAGCGCCTCCAGGGCGACCAGCAGGGGGTTGCTGAAGCCCTCGACGCGGGGGCCGCCCGGGTTCCAGACGAAGCCGTCGCCGGCCGCCAGGTTCTCCGCGTAGCGCACCGAGATCCAGGCGTCGTCGGTGAGGAACCCCCGGAGGACCCAGCACAGCGCCAGGTGCACGACCGCCGCCAGCCCGAGGACGGCCCACCCGGAACGGGACCCGGACCCGCGGTCCCCCGGCCGGAGGGCCGGACCCGGCAGGGCCGGTAAGGTCATCGTCCCCACGACGCTCCGTTCCGGGTGGCCTGGACGGCGATCAGGGCGACGACGTGTTCTTGCCGACGATCCAGAGAAGATAGCCGCGCATGGTCCCACCCGCCGCTCGTGGAAGTCGCGACCACCCCGCCTACGCGATGGCCGTGGCCGTCGCCCTCGTCACCGGTGCCGTGGCGGTCGTCTGCGCCGTGGCGCTCGGCCAGCCGTTGCGCGACCCCGACGGGTTCCTCGGCCCCACCTACGTCCGCCTGCCGCTGATCGCGGCGCTGCTGCTGGGGCTGGACGTGCTGCCGCGGGCCGCGCTGCGCGCGCGGACGTCCCGGGCCCCGGTGCGGGAGGTCGTCGCCGTCGCGCGGGAGCGCTGGCCCTGGCGCCGGCTCCGCCCGGTGCTGGTCGGGCTCGCGGCCTTCTACGTCACGTACGTGGCCTACCGGAACCTCAAGCACTACCTGCCGCTCCTCCGGCCCGGTGTGGTCGACGACGAGCTCGAGGCGACGGACCGCGCGCTCACCGGCGGCGCCGCGCCGGCGGAGCTGCTGCACGACCTGCTCGGCACCGACGTCGCCGCGCACGTCCTGTCCTCCGTGTACCTGGCCTTCCTGGTGTTCGTGCCCGCCTCGCTCGGGCTCGCCCTCGTGACGCGGGGCCGGTCCCGTGACGCCAGCTGGTACGTGACCGCGCTGTGCCTCAACTGGGCGCTCGGCACGGCCAGCTACTACGTCCTGCCGTCGCGGGGGCCGGTCTACGCGCAGTGGCAGCTGTTCCGTGATCTCGCCGAGACCGGTACCTCGCGGCTGCAGGACAGCCTGCTGCGGTCCCGTCTGCTGGTCCTCGCCGATCCGGAGGGGACCGAGCGCCTCAACAGCATCGCCGCGTTCGCGTCGCTGCACGTGTCGATCGTGTTCACCGCGGCGCTCATCGCCCAGCTCACGCTCCGGTCCGTGGCGGTGCGCGCGGCGCTGTGGGTGTTCTTCGCGCTGACCGTCGTCGCGACGGTGTACTTCGGGTGGCACTACGTCGTGGACGACGTCGCCGGACTGGCGATCGGCGCGGCGTCGGTCCTGCTCGCCGCCTGGGGGACGGGCCGCTTCCGCGGCCGGGCGGAGCGGGCCCGGACGGACGGCACGGAACAGGACGGCACGCAACAGGACGGCGCGGAGGTGGCCGCAGCCGTCCGGCCCCGGCGCGCGCTCCGGCGCCGCCCGCAGGCCTTCCCCTCCGGCTCCTGAGACGGAGGACGCCGCCCGGCGTCCGGCGCCGCCGGGCATCAGGCCGTGCGCTCTTCCGGGAACACGAAGCGCCGGTAGGTCACGAAGCGGAAGAGGCTGCCCAGGGCCAGACCGACGACGTTCGCGGAGACGTTGTCGGCCACCGGGCTCCTCAGGTCGAGGACGTAGCGCGAGGCCCACAGGCAGAGCAGGGAGATCACGAGGGCGACCGAGCTGAGCGCCATGTACAGCACGTACTCGCGCGCGAGCCGGCCCCGCGGCCGGTCGCGGTAGGTCCAGAAGCGGTTGCCGACGTAGGCGACGGAGGTCCCGGCGACCAGGGAGAGCGTCTTGGCGACGAGCGGCTGGTCGTCCAGGACGCCGTTGCCGCCCAGGTGCACCAGCAGGTTGTAGCCCCCGATGTCGACGAGCAGCCCGACGGCGCCCACCAGTGCGAAGCCGGACGCCTCCCGTCCGAGTGCCCGGCCGCGCCCGTGCGACGGCGGCGCGGGCCCGTCGTCAGCGGGCCGGCGCCCGTCCGGAGGACTGCCCTCCTCCCCGCCGGGGGTCGACACGGGACCGGCGGCCCCCTCGTGCGAGACCTCGGTCGGCGTGCCTCTCATCCACCCATCCCCTCCCCGTGGCCGCACCGTGGCGAGGTGACGGGGACCCGTCGTCCCGGTGTCGGCCGGGCACCAGCATGGCGTCCGGACGGCGAACACGCTGGCCGGGACGGGACCGCCGCGCCTGGATCGCGCTCCCGGCCCTCCCGGCCGAGGATGGGCGCGTGGGGGCTGCGCCGCGCCACGCCCTGGTGGCGACCCGCCCGCGGGCCGATCTCGTCGACCGGCTCGCCGGGCGGCTGGAGCGGATCTCCCTGGAGGGCGTCCTCGCCGACCCCGGCCGGGCCGCCGAGGCGTGCGCGGTCCCGGCCCCCGCCGCGGGCCGCGGCCTCACCTGGGACGAGGCCGACCGCCACGACCCGGTGTGGTGGCCGCAGGGCATCGCGAGCCTGCCCTCGGGAGACGTGCTGCTGGTCAGCTGGTACGGGCGGCGGCGCCGGTCCCTCCGCGGGCCGGGGACGCGGATCTCCGTCGTCGACCGGACGGACCCCGCCCGCCCCCGGTACCGGCACGTCCTGCTGGTCCGGCCCCGCCGTCGTCTCGGCATCCTGACCGCGGGCGCCGTCCGGGTGCACGCCGGGGGCATCGCGGTCCACCGCGGGCTGCTCTACGTCGCCGACACCGTGTCCGGCGTCCGGGTCTTCCGTCTCGCCGACGTGATGCGCGCGCCCCGGCGGCGGGGCGGGCGGGGCCGCCGCGCGCCGCGCGGCTGCGACCACGTCCTCCCCCAGTACGTGGCCTACCGGGTGCCGCTGCGCTCGGCGCTCCGGGGCCTGCGCCACTCGTTCCTCTCCGTCGCGACGGTCGACGGCCGGCCCGAGCTCGTCGTCGGGGAGTACCGCCGCAACGGTCAGGCGGCCCCCCGGCTGGTCCGCTTCCCCCTGGACCCCGTCACCGGGCTGCCGGCCGCCGACTCCCGCGGGACGGTGGCCCCGTGTGCTGTGTACGAGGACCAGCCGAGGCGCATGCAGGGGGTGGCCGTCCACGGCTCGACGTGGTTCGTCACGGCCAGCGCGGGCCCGGAGGTCGGCGGGGATCTGTACGTCGGCGCGCCCGGGAGGTGGCGCCGCCACCGCCGGGTGCTGCCGGCCGGGCCGGAGGACCTGGCCTGGTCCGTACCCGGCGAGGAGCTCTGGTGCGTCTCCGAGTGGCCGGGCCGCCGGTGGGTGTTCCCGGTGGCGGCGGGCCGCTGGCAGGGACCCGAGCCGGAAAACCGTTGACCTCACGTCCACTGGAGGTCCCATCCTGACCACGTGACCACGCTCACCGACCCCGTGGCCCCGACCTCCCGGGAGGCGCCGTGACCGCGCCCCCGGCGGTGGAGGCCGTCGACCTGTCCAAGCACTTCGGGGACCACCGCGCCGTCGACGGCGTGAGCTTCGTCGTCCCCACCGGCACCGTGCTGGGCCTGCTCGGGCCCAACGGCGCCGGCAAGACCACGCTGGTGCGGATGCTGACCACCCTCAGCGTGCCGACCGCCGGGACCGGCCGGGTGGCCGGCTTCGACGTCCGCGAGCAGCCCGACCTGGTGCGCCGGAGCATCGGCCTCACCGGCCAGGCCGCCACGGTCGACGAGATCCTCACCGGCCGGGAGAACCTGCGGCTGATCGGCAGCCTGTACGGCCTGTCCCGCGCCCACGTGCGGCGGGCCGGCGACGAGCTGCTCGAGCGCTTCGACCTCGGCGACGCCGCCGACCGCCCGGTCAAGGGCTACTCCGGCGGCATGCGCCGCCGGCTCGACCTCGCGGTCAGCCTGCTCGCCGTCCCGCCGATCCTGTTCCTCGACGAGCCGACCACCGGGCTGGACCCGCAGAGCCGCTCGGGCCTGTGGGACGTGCTGCGCGACCTCGTCGCCGAGGGCACCACGCTGGTCCTCACCACGCAGTACCTGGAGGAGGCCGACCACCTCGCCGACGAGATCGTCGTCGTCGACAAGGGGCGGGTGATCGCCGCCGGCACGCCCACGCAGCTCAAGGACCGCGCCGGGCGGGCCAGCGTCGTCGTCACCCTGACGCACTCCGCCGACCTCGAGGCCGCGGCCGCGCTGATGCGCGACCACTCCCCCGAGGTGCACGTCGAGCCGGGCAGCCGGCGGCTCACGGCGCAGGCCGGCGGGCTGCGCGACATGACCCGGATCGCCGCCGTCTTCGACGACAGCGGCATCGAGCTCGACGACCTGGGGCTGGCCCGGCCCAGCCTCGACGACGTCTTCCTGCACCTGACCGGGCACCGCGCCGAGCCCGGCACCGGGACCGACCCCGCGACCGAGGGAGCCGCGCCGTGACCGCCACCCAGAGCCCGCCCCGGGCGCCCGTCCGGCCGGAGATCCGCCCGCCGTCGCTGCTGCGGGCGTCGTCGGTGATCGTCTGGCGCAACCTGGTGCACATCCGGCGGATGCCGGAGATGCTGCTCGACGTCACGGTGCAGTCGGTGATGTTCGTGCTGCTGTTCGCCTACGTCTTCGGCGGCGCGATCGCGGTGGCCGGCGCCAGCTACAAGGAGTTCCTGCTCCCCGGGATCATGGTGCAGACCATGGTCTTCGCCTCGGCCGTCGTGGCGATGGGGCTGACCAGCGACCTGCAGAAGGGCATCGTCGACCGGTTCCGGTCGCTGCCGGTGCCGCGGTCGTCGGTGCTGGTCGGGCGGAGCATCTCCAGCCTCATCCACTCGAGCATCGGCGTCGCGGTCATGGCCGTCACCGGGCTGCTCATCGGCTGGCGGGTGCGCAACGGCGTCGTGGACGGCGTCCTGGCGTTCGGGCTCCTGCTGCTGTTCGGCTTCGCGATGATCTGGCTGGGCATCTGGGTGGGCTCGCTGATGCGGACCGTCGAGGCCGTGCAGGGGTTCATGTTCACGGTCATGTTCCCGCTGACGTTCGTGGCCAACACGTTCGCGCCGCCGGAGAGCATGCCGGCATGGCTGCGGGCGATCGCCGAGTGGAACCCGGTCTCGGCCCTCACCCAGGCCTGCCGGGAGCTGTGGGGCAACGGGCTGCCGGCCCCCGCCGACGCCGCGTGGCCGCTGCAGCACCCGGTGCTGGTGTCGGTGGGCTGGTCGCTGCTGCTCACGGCGGTGTTCGCGCCGCTCGCCGTGGCCGCGTTCCGCCGCCGCTCGCGGGACTGAGCCGGGCCCTCCGCTCAGGCGCCGGGCGTGCCCTCCAGGTCGGTGCGGCGGTGCACGCGCACGGCGCGCACCGGCAGGCCGTGCGCGCCGGGGGTGGTCCACTCGACGGTGACCACCTGCCCGGCCCGCAGCGGGTCGCCCTCGACGACGGCGGCGTCGGCCCAGCAGTCGCCGGGCGCGCCGGGCACCTCGAGGACCGCGCCGGCACCGTCGTCCACCCGGACGACGGTGCCGGCCGCGGTACCGCTGTCGGTGCCGCCGGTGCCGCGCTCGCTCATGGCCCGAGGCTGCCCGACCGCGCGGGTCAGCGCACCCGCAGCAGCACCTTGCCGGTGGCGCGGCGCTCGTCGAGCTCGGTGACGGCGGCCGCGGCGTCGGCCAGGTCGTGCACCGTGCCGAGGACCGGCTGCAGGCGGCCCTGCTCCAGAAGCGGCAGCAGGTCGGCCCACTGCTCCTGCACGAAGGACGGCTCGCCGGACCAGAAGGCGCCCCAGCCGACGCCGACCACCGACACGTTGTTGAGCAGCAGGCGGTTGACCTTCACGGTCGGGATCTCCCCGCCGGTGAAGCCGAGCACCAGCAGCCGGCCCTCGCGGGCGAGGCTGCGCAGCGAGTCGGTGAACCGGTCCCCGCCGACCGGGTCGGCGACCAGGTCGACGCCGCGGCCGCCGGTGAGCTCCTTGACCCGCTCGCGGAACCCGTCGGCGAGGACGACGTCGTCGGCGCCGGCCGCGCGGGCCGCCTCGCCCTTGCCCTCGCTGGAGACCACGCCGATGACGCGGGCGCCGTACGCCTTCGCGAGCTGGATGCCCGCGGTGCCGAGGCCGCCGGCGGCGCCGTGCACGAGCACCGTCTCGCCCTCGCGCAGCTGCCCGCGTCGGCGCAGCGCGAAGTGCATGGTCAGGTAGTTCATCGGCAGCGCCGCGCCCTGCTCGAAGGAGACGCCGTCGGGCAGCGGGAAGACGAAGCCCGGGTCGGCCGCGGCCACCTCGGCGAAGCCGCCGAACCCGGGGAAGGCGGCCACCCGCTGGCCGGCGGTGAACCCGCTGCCCTCGGGGGCGCTGCGCACCACGCCGGCCACCTCGCTGCCCGGCACGAACGGCGGCTGCGGCTTGAGCTGGTACTCGCCGCGGCTGAGCAGCACCTCGGGGAAGGTCACCCCGGCCACGTGCACGTCGACGAGGACCTTCCCCGCACCGTCGGGCTCGGGGACGTCGACGACGGCGATGGCCGAGGGGCCGTCGAGGGTGGCGATCTGGGCGGCGCGCACGGGTCCTCCTGGACGCTCGGGGACGGTCCGGCCGAGTCTGTCAGTGCAGGTGACGGGGGTCGCAGCGGGTCCAGGGGCGCAACGGCCCCGGGACCCTCAGCGGCCGGGCGGGAACCGCTCCAGCAGGTCGGCCATCGCGCGCGGCTCCCACGTGTGCTGCGCACCGTCCACCTCCGCGCGCTCGCCTCGCGGCAGCGCGGCCGCCAGCGAGGCGGCCGCGGCCGGCATCTCGTCGAGGGTCTCCCGGCCGACGACGAGCAGGACCGGCAGGTCCAGCCCGCCGAACAGCTGCGCGTGCGGCGCGGACATCGCCCACTCCAGCGCCTGGGCGTCGGCCCGCAGGCTCTCGGCGTTCCGGACGAACGGCTCCCACAGCGCGGACTCCCGCAGGCCGCTCAGCACGTCGAGCGGGATGTCGCGCATGTAGTGGCCCACCGCGCCGGGGTGGTCGCCGGCGTCCAGGAGGCGGTACAGCTCCGCCGTCCACCCGGCCACCCCCGGCGTGCGCGGGTCGAGCGGGGCCTCGAAGAGCACGAGCCCGTCGACCGGCAGACCCTCGGCGGCCGCGCGCAGCGCGATGGCGCAGCCGGAGGAGTGGCCGCACAGCACCGCGCGGCCGCCGGCGACGTCGACCAGCGCGGCGACGGCGGCGAGCTCGTCGTCGAGGTCGACCCGGCCCGGGCGCCAGGAGTCGCCGCGCCCGACCCGGTCGTGCACCACGGTGGTGCGCCCCCGACCGGCCAGCAGCCCGGCGGTCTCGGTGGTCTGCGGGTCGATGGCCCGGAACGGGCCGGCCCCGGCGACGAAGACGACGGCCGGGCCACTGCCCCGCCGGTCGAACCCCACGCGGTCGCCGGCCGCCGTCGTCACGTACTCGGTCATGCGTCCTCCTCGCGGCCGTGGTCGAGGAGGTGACCGCCGCCGGGCCGTCGGCTCATCGGTGGCCGGGCGCCGCTCCCGCGCACCCGGCGCCCCGAGACCAGCGCAGCGCGGGGAGGTGGCGGTGCGGCAGCGGCGCCGGGTGGCCCCAGGAGCATGATCCCGTCATGGCTCCGGCGGGACCTCGGCGCGTGCTCGTCGCACCGGACTCGTTCAAGGGCAGCGCGACGGCCGCCGAGGTGGCCGCCGCGGTCCGCGACGGCTGGCTCGCCGAGCGGCCCGCCGACCGGGTCGTGCTCGCCCCCATGGCCGACGGCGGCGAGGGCACTCTCGACGCGTTCGCCGCGGCCGTGCCCGGCGCCCGCCGGGTCCCGGTGGAGGTCGACGGCCCCGACGGCCGCCGGGTCCGGGCGCAGTGGGTGCTCCTGCCCGGCGGCACCGGCGTGGTGGAGCTCGCGGCGTGCTCCGGGCTGCCGCTGATGGACCGGCCAGCGCCGTTCCACGCGCACACCCTCGGCCTGGGTCAGGCGGTCGCGGCCGCGCTGGACGCCGGGGTGGAGCGGCTGCTGCTCGGCATCGGCGGCAGCGCGAGCACCGACGGCGGCACCGGCCTGCTCACCGCGCTGGGCGCGCGGTTCCTCGACGCCGCCGGGCGGCCGGTCCCCCTCGGCAACGCCGGGCTCGCCGCACTCGAGCGGGTCGACCTGTCCGCGCTGCGGCCGCCGCCGCCCGGGGGCGCGACCGTGCTCTCCGACGTCGACGCGCCGCTGCTCGGCCCCCGCGGCGCGGCCGCCGTCTTCGGCCCGCAGAAGGGCGCCGGGCCGGCCGACGCGCCGGTGCTCGAGGCGGGTCTGCGCCGGCTGGCCGGGCTGGCCGGCGGGGACCCCGCGGAGCCCGGCGCCGGCGCCGCGGGCGGCACCGGGTTCGGCCTGCGGCTGTGGGGTGCCACGCTCGCGCCCGGGGCGGCCGCGGTGGCCGGGGCGCTGGACCTGGCCCACCTGGTGGCCGGGGCCGACGTCGTCGTCACCGGCGAGGGCCGCTACGACGACCAGACCGCCACCGGCAAGGTGCCCTCGCACGTGCTGGCGCTGGCCCGGGCCGCCGGGGTCCCGGTGCTGCTCGTGGCCGGCAGCACGGCGGTGCCGACGACGCCGTTCGCCGACGCCGTCGCGCTGGTCGACGTCGCGGGCGGCCCCGAGCCCGCGCTCGCCGACCCGGGCCGCTGGCTGCGGGTCGCCGCCGGCGTCCTGGCCCGGCGCCGGACACCGTGAGCAGCCGCGGTACTCAGGAGCGGGCGACCGCCCGCGGGGCCCGGATGACGTCGACGCTCAGCACCGCGCCGGCGCCGGCCACCGCGCCGGCGAGCAGGAACGGGGCGAGGAACCCACCGGCCGTCTCGGCGAGCCAGCCGCCCAGCGGCGGGCCGGCGAGCTGAGCCAGGCCGAACGCCAGCGTGCAGCGGCCGAAGGCGCCGGCGAACTCCCGCGGGGTGAGGGTGTCCGACAGGTGCGCGGCGATGACCGCGGGCAGCCCGGACATCGTCAGCCCGAACAGCAGCGCCGACGCCGAGGCCAGCGGCTCGGTGCCCAGCGGCACGAGCAGGATCGCCGCGGCCATCAGGGCGTAGCCGCCGACCAGCGTCGGTCCGCGGCCCCACCGGTCCGACAGCGGGCCGAACACGATGCCGCCGGCGACCAGGCCGATCCCGACGAGCGTGTAGACCGCCGACGCGTGCCCGGCGGAGAACCCGGCGTCGTCCTCGAGCGCGGTGACCAGGTAGCTGGTGTAGATCGAGTAGGCCAGGCCGTACGCGGCGTAGCCGCCGGTCAGGCCGATCCAGCCGGGCACGCGGCGCAGGGCGCCGGTGCGCACGGGGGCGTCGTCGTCGCGGCGCGGGGCCGGGCGGAGCAGCAGCACGCACGCCACGAGGACGACGACGGCGATCGCCGTCTCCACCAGGTAGACGGTGCGCCAGGACGCGTCCCCGGCCTGCGCGTGCAGCGTCCAGGTCAGCGCGCTCGCCAGCACGATCCCGCCGCCGATTCCGGAGCCCGCGACGCCGATCGCGGCACCCCTGCGGGAGGGGCGGACGACGGAGCCGGCGAGCCCCGGCGCCGGCACCCAGATGAACGCCCCGCCCACGCCGGTGAGGGTGAGCCCGGCGGCCAGGCTGCCGGCGCCCACGGCGGCCGACAGGAGACCGAGCCCCACGGCGCTGCAGGCCAGGCCGGCCTTGATCAGCGCGGCCGGCCGGGCGCGGCGGGACAGCGCGCTGACCGCCACCGTGCCGAGCAAGTAGGCGGCGACATTGGCCGTGGCGACCAGGCCGGCCAGCGCGTAGGAGCCGAGCAGGTCCCGGTCGATCGAGGGCAGCAGCAGCGCGTAGGAGAACCGGCCGAACGCCTGCGCGACGGCGGAGGCCAGCGCCACGAGCAGGACCAGCCCGCGTGGACGCACCCGCACGCCGCCACCTCCGCACCGCCGACGGACGACGCCCGACGGCGCCGGGGCGAGTCCACCACCCCGGCGCCGCCGGCGCTCGCCCGTGGGGCCTCGCCGTCAGGCCGGACGGGCCAGCTCGGCCAGCGCCTCCCCCATGAGCCGTCCCGGCAGCGACGGTTCGGCCGGCGGGCGGCGCTCCCACTCCCCCAGCTGCACCGACGTCTCCACGACGAGCCGGCAGCGGTCGAACCGGCGCTCGCCGAAGCGGAGCAGCGCGGCGGGCACGTCCTCCGCGGACACGTCCGCCAGCACGTCGGCGAGGACGACCGCGTCCTCGATCGCCATGCCCACCCCGTAGGCCAGATGCGGGGTGGCCGTGTGCACGGCGTCCCCGATGAGCACGCCCCGCCCGCGGGACCACGGCAGCGGGACCAGCAGGGACTGCAGCGACCGGACGTCGACGTCCAGGATGCCGGCGGCCGCCCGCGGCACGTCGCCACCGAAGGGGCGCAGCCGCTCGCGGAACGCCTGGGCCTCACGGCCGGCGGGCGGGCGCGGCGCGCCGTCGTCGGGTTCCAACAGCCAGACGTAGAGCGAGTCCGCCGAGACGGGGACGACGCCGACCCGGCCGAGTCCCGGGCCGCCGTCCAGCATCGCGTAGCGGGTGACCTCCGGCGGCCGCGGTGCCGGCGCGCGCCAGATCACCTGGCCGGTGGGCCGCGGGGACGGCGCACCGGGCAGCACCAGCCCGCGGGTGGCCGAGTGCAGCCCGTCGGCGCCGACGACGACGTCGACCTCCTCCGTCCCGCCGCCGGACAGCCGGACGTCCACGCGGTCCGGCCGGTCCACGATCGCCGTCACCGTCGTCCCGAGGCGCAGCTCGACACCGGCGGCCGTCACCGCGCCGGCGAGCACCTGCCCCAGCGCGACGCGTGAGAGCGCCACCGACGCCGGCCGCCCGGGGAGCAGCGGTGGCGGGGCGAGCACCGTGCGGACCGTCCCGGCGGCGTCGCACAGGTCGATCTCCTCGTGCGGGTGCGCCCGCTCGAGGCAGGCGTCGAGCAGCTCCAGGGTGTGGAGAGCCCGCATCGGAGCGCCCTGCAGCACGAGCCCCGGGCCCGCCGGGCGGACGGCGTCCTCGGCCTCGACGAGCACGACGTCGGCACCGCGCCGGGCGAGCGCGACCGCCGCGGTGCACCCGGCCGGTCCGGCACCGACGACGAGGACCCTCACGGCGCCTGCCCCCGTGCCGTCACGGGTCTCAGTGCCGCGCGACGGCCGCGGCCGCGGGGACGGCGCGGTCGAACCGCGACGGGTCGCCTGCGTAGTACGGCCACACCCGCCACCGGGCCGCACCGGTCCGCTCGGGCGGGCCGAGGGTGACCTCCCCGGTGGCCGCCCACTCGACGCCGCGGACCAGCAGGGTCATGAAGGGGAGCTTGCGGAAGGTGTCCCAGTCGTGGCCCAGGACGACGCACACGCTGCGCCCCGCGCCCCACTCGTTCGCCCACGCCAGCGGCTGGTCGGTGTCCATGCCCGGCAGGGCGCCGATCCCGCCGGGCGGCACGTCCACCGGCGTGTGGGCGTTCGGCCAGCCGGCCTGCCGGTAGGTCTCGGCGTCGTCGAAGACGGTGAGCAGCACCGTCGCCGACGGGTCGAGCCGGGCGCCGGTGAGCACGTCGTCGTTGACCACCGCCCACTCCGCCGGCAGGCCCTCGGTGACGGCGTGCCGGGGCTCCGGGAACCGCACCGTGACCTCGCCCTGGGGCCGGGGCCGCAGGCCGGTCCGGCGGCTGAGCGTGGCCCCGCGCATCCGGTCGAACTCCTCCGGGAACCCCCAGTCGGGCTCCTGGACCGACGAGCCGTGGAACCACAGCACGCCGCGGCCCTTCTCGCGGACGAAGCGGAGCAGCGCCTGCTCGGTGGTGTCCCCGAGCCGCTCGGCCGGCGAGTGGTAGTCGTCGCGGCCCTCGTACATGACGAGGACGACGTCGAACCGGTCGAGCAGCTCGTCGCCGACGCCGCGGAACTCCTCGAGCACGCGGACGCGGAACCGCCCGGTGGACTCCAGCAGCGCCGTGAGCATGCCGGTGTGGTGCCGGAAGCTGCGGTGCTCGTTGTCGTGCTCGACGGTGACCCGGCCCGTCGCGAGCAGGACGTCGAGCTTGTCCCCGCTCACGCCTGGGCCGCGACCGACCGGATGTACTCGGCCGACGCCGCCGACTCCACGGTCGGGAAGTACTCCAGGCCGATCGGGCCGTCGTAGCCCGAGGCGCGCAGGACCGTCAGCTGGGCGGGCCAGTCGACGGCGCCGCTGCCGGGCTCGTGCCGGCCCGGGGCGTCGGCCAGCTGTACGTACTTCACGAAGCCGGCTGCGCCCGCCAGCTCGGTCGCCGGGTCCTCGCCCTGGGCGATCGAGTGGTAGAGGTCGTAGAGGATGCCGAACGAGTCGTCGCCGATCGCCCGCGCGACGTCGACGGCGTCCTGGGTGCGGTCGGTGAGCGCGCCGGGGTGGTCGACGCGGGAGTTGACCGGCTCGAGGACGAACTCGATCCCGGAGCCGCGGTGCCGGCCGACCGCCTCCCCGTACAGGTCGATGACCACCTGGTGGTTGCGCTGCCGGCTCATGCCCGGGAAGCCCACGCCCGAGGCGAGCACGATGCGCGGGCAGCCGAGCAGCCGGGCGTGCTCGACGGCGGTGTCCAGGCCCTCGTGGGCCGGGGCGAGGTCGGTGCCCGGGAAGGTGAAGCCCATCCGGGGGCCGGCGAGCAGCGAGGTGAGCTGCACGCCGGTGTCGGCGAGCGCCTTGCCCAGCGAGTCGAGGTCCTTGTCGGTGGAGAACCACATCTCGACGGCGTCGAAGCCTGCGTCCGCGGCCGCCCGGACGCGGTCACCGGCGTCGGCGCCGGCCTCGGTGAAGAGCAGTTCGATGTTCGCGGACAGCTGGTACACCTCAGGCCTCCGTCCCGGCGAGCGCGGCCGTGATCGACCGGCGGATGAGGTCGTGCTGCCTCCGGACGAGGTCGACCGGGTCGGCCTCGTCGAGGTCGGCGAAGGCGTGGCCCTCCCACTCGCTGGAGAAGAAGCCCGCGTAGCCGCCGCGGACGAACTCGCGGACGATCGCGGGGTAGTCGATGGCGGGCTCGTCGCCGTTGTCGTCGATGTCGTAGAACTTGGCGTGCACGTGCTTGATCTGCGGCATGATCTCGGCCCACTCGGCCGGGTCCACGTGGCCGTGCATGTTGAACGCCAGCCGGGCGAACGAGCCGAGGCTCTCCGGGGCGATGCCGCGCGAGTGCAGGTACTCGACGAACTCCCCGTGCCGGGCGTTGATGTCCGCGTCGGTCGCCCAGATCTCCTGCAGGCGCGCGAGCTCCTCCTGCCCGAGCCCCATGCGGCCGAGCTTGCGGAGGATCGTCGGCGACATGCTGTGCATGGTCGAGCTGAAGTCCGCGACGAAGCCCAGCCGCGGCGAGCCGATCTCGGCGTAGGTCTCCCGGATCTCCAGCACCTTCGGCGAGTTCGGCCCGAGTGGGGCGTGCAGCTCCCAGCCCATGGTCAGGTCGAGCTCCTCGGCCACGGGCAGCAGCCGGCGGATCAGCTCGGGCTCGGCGCTCTGGATGCGCACCAGCGGGAAGCCGAGCGCGTGGGCGCTGCGGAACTGGGTGACGGTGAACTCGTACTCCTCGTCGAGGGTCATGTCCCGGTCGCGGCGCCGGCCCATGTCGAGGTTGCAGCCGAACGAGCTCGGCACGAAGCCGTGGCGGTCGAACGCGTCCCGCCAGGCGCGCACGAACTCCGGCGTCACCTCCGGGTAGGTGCGGATCGTCTGGGACGCGACGATCTCGATGCCCGGGCCGATGCCCGCCTCGTCGACGACGTCGAGCAGCCCGGCGAGGTCGAAGCGGCCGGCGGCCCACTCGCTGGTCAGCGAGTACAGGGTCAGGCCGAGGCGGATGTCGCTGCCCGGGACCGCGGGCGCGGCGGGGGCGGTCTGCGTGCTGGTCATCGGGGTGCTCCTCAGCGGGCGACCAGCGAGCGGCGGTCGCTCGCGTGGTTGGTCACGTAGGTCATGGGCGCGATCTGCATGTAGGGCAGCCGCAGGTCGACGGTCACCTCGACATCGACCGGCCGGCCGGCGGCCGGCGGCTCGTCGAGGGGCACGACGACGACCAGCCGGTCCTGGATGAACCAGAGGACGTCCCACTGGTCGGGCAGCTCCTCGACCCGGTAGGTGCGGCCGGCCAGTTCCACGCGGAGGTCCGCCGTCGGGACCTCGCGCCCCTCCACCCGGACGGTGACGGAGCTGACGCTGGACAGCCAGAGGCTGCGGTACCAGGGCACGGTCAGCGCGATGCCGAGCCCCTCCGGTCGGGTGGTCAGGCTGTCGTCGCGCAGGACGGTGTCGCCGGTGGCCATGGGGTTCCTCTCGGGGACGGGTCAGGACTTCGGGATGGACAGCTCGTGCTGGAGGAACCAGCTGTTGAGCATCGCCAGCTCGGCGGGGTTGCCCCCGTGGTCGCTCTCGACGACGACCCAGCCGGGGAAGGCGCGTTCGCGCAGTGCGGCGACGAAGGCGGGGACGTCGACGAGGCCGCCCTCGGTGCCCAGCTCGTAGAACCAGCGCTCGATGCGCCGGCCCGCTCCGCCCTTGAGCATCGTCGACTCGGCGCCGGGCATCCGGTACTCCTCGCCGGTGTCCGCGTGGCGGGTGTCCTTCAGGTGCACGTGGGTGACGCGCTCGGCGTGCTGCCGGTAGAAGGCCACCGGGTCGATGCCGCCGATCGTGAACTCGGCGGTGTCCAGCGCCAGCCCGACGGTCGCCGGGTCGGTGGCCTCCAGCAGCGCGGTGAGCTCGGCCTCGGTGTGCACGGCGCCCAGGCAGTCGTAGTGCAGCGCCAGCCCCAGGCCGGCGGCCGACGCCAGCTCGCCGACCCGGTTCCACACGTCGCCGATGCCCTTGATGCGGTCGGCGTCGAGCGGCGGGGTCATCCAGGCGGAGCCGACCGGCCGCACGACGAGCTGCTCGGCGCCGACGCCGGCCAGGAAGTCGACGAAGGGCCGGGACCACTCGACGATGGCGTCGGCGTCGTCGGGGTCCGCCGTCGAGCGGAAGGCGTAGCCCTCCTCCTCCTCGGCCGGCGCCTGCGGGTCCCAGAACATGCTGGACACGCCCCGCACGCCCGCGCGCCGCAGGAAGCCGAGGAAGCCCTCGTGGGTCCCGTGGTTCTGCAGGATCACCTCGGGCCGGCTGATGTTGTCCCAGCGGCCGGTGCCCGACGCCAGCTCGATGGTGTCGAAGCCGCAGGTGGAGACCGTCTTGAGCGCCCGCTGCTGGTCCTCGTGGCGCACGAAGACGTCGAGCCGGACGTTCCACTGGTTCAGCGCGTAGGCCCAGCGCAGCGTGTCCCTCATCGCGCGCTCTCCAGCTCCGCCCGTGCCTCGGCCTCGGCCTGCGCGAGCACGTTGTCGATGTACCACTTGGCCACGGCGGTGGCCTCGGCGTAGCTGCCGCCGCCGAGCTCGGCCTTGTCGTGCTCGACGGTGAGCCAGCCGTCCCACCCGGACGTGACGATCTCCCGCACGAGCGCGGGGAAGTCGACGAGGCCGCCCTCGCCCATCTCGTAGAACCAGCGCGTCACGTGTGGCGCCATCAGCTCCGGGTCCGGCGGCGTCCGGTAGGCCTCGTGCTGGTCGACGTCCTTCGTGTCCTTGAAGTGGAAGCCGGTGCAGCGGTCCCGGTGGTCGCGGAACAGCGCGACCGGGTCGACGCCGGCGATGGTGTGCTGCGCGGTGTCGCAGAAGAACGCGACGTACCGCGGGTCGGTGTACTCGAGGAACAGCTCGATCTGCTCGCGCGTGCGGATCGCGCCCCAGAACTCGAAGTGGCACGTCGTCCGCATGCCGTGCTCGAGCGTCAGCTCGCCGACCCGGTTCCACAGGTCGCCGACGACCTTGATGGTGTCGTCGGTGACCGGCTCGGTCTGCCAGTGCGTCGACGTCGGCATGACGATGAAGTTCTCGACGCCGGTCAGGCCCTCGCACATGCGCAGCGTGTTCGTGCAGTCGGCGACGATCCGGTCGTGCGTCTCACGCACGTGGGGCGCGGTGTACCGCGTCGCCGACGGGTACGCCGAGAAGACGCCGGTGATCTTGTCGAAGCCGTTGTCCTGCAGGAACCGCTCGAAGCCCGGTACGCCGCCGTACATCCCGGCGTAGAGGGGCAGGTAGAAGAAGAAGGTGTCGAAGCCCCGGAAGCCCAGGGCGGACAGCTGCTTGACGTACCGGTCCATGTGGGCGCGGTTGAACGACGGGGGCTGCGGCCCCTGCGGCGTCTCCGTCACCCAGTGGTCCATGTAGGACCACTTCGTCCACGTCACGGTCGGTTCCCTCCTGCCGGTGTCCGGCGGGTCGTGGTGTGTGCGGTGGTGGGCAGTGGCTGCCGGCCGGGAAGGGCCAGCCCCGGCAGGCAGGCGGCCAGCAGGAGCACGGCGCCGGCGAGCAGCCCGGCGGTGAACCCGTCGGTGAGCGCGGCCGCGTCCGCGCCGGCGGCTGCGGTCCGGGAGGTCGCCAGCGCGACGAGGGCGGCGAGGCCGACGGCGCCGCCGACCTGCTTGGCGGTCGTCAGCAGGCCGGAGGCCAGGCCGGCCCGGTCGGCGCCCAGGCCGGAGGTCGCCGTCACCGTGAGCGGGAGACCGGCGAGGCCGAGGCCGGCCATGGCCAGCACCAGCGGCACCAGGACGCCGCCGGCGTAGGAGCTGTCCACCTCGAGGGCCGCCAGCCAGGCCAGCGCGCCCGCGCTCAGCAGCGTCCCGAGCAGGAAGACGCCGCGCGCGCCCAGCGGGGCGAGCAGCCGGGGCGCGGCCTGCGCCCCGAGCGCGATGCCCACCGCGCTCGGCGCCAGGGCGAGCCCCGCGGTGAGCGGGTCCATGCCCTGCACCTGCTGCAGGTACAGGACGAGGAAGAACATCATCGCCGGGAGGACCCCGCCGGTCAGCGCGGCGAGGCCGTTGGCGACCGACACGGGCCGGACGCGCAGGACCGACAGCGGGACGACCGGGTCCGGCACCCGGCGTTCCACGGCGAGGAACAGGAGCAGTGCGGCGGCCGCGCCCCCGAGGCAGCCGAGGGCCGGCACCGACGACCAGCCGCGCTCCTCGCCGAGGACCACCGCGGCCACGAGCAGGGCGGTCCCGGCGGTGACCGACACCGACCCCGGCAGGTCGAGCCGCCCCCGCGGGGAGCCGGCGGGCCGGCGGGCCAGCGCGCGGGCCGCGGCGACCGCGAGCAGGGCCCCCAGCGGCACGTTGACGAACAGCACCCACCGCCAGCTCAGCAGGCCGGTGAGCACGCCGCCGATGACGCCGCCCAGTCCCCCGCCCGCCGCGGCCGCCGCGGTCAGCAGCCCGAGCGCACGCGCCCGGGCCGCCGGCTCGGGGAACCCGGTGGTGACCAGGCTCAGCGTCGTCGGCACCAGGACCGCACCGCCGACGCCCTGCACGAAGCGCGCCGCCACCAGCTGCCAGCCCTCCTGGGCCAGCCCGCCGGCCAGGCTGGCCACCGAGAAGACGGCCAGCCCCGCGAGGAACGCCCGCCGGCGGCCGAACAGGTCACCGACCCGGCCACCCAGGAGCAGGAAGCCGGCGAAGGTCAGCGTGTAGCTGCTCACCACCCACTGCAGACCGGTCGCCGACAGCCCGAGGCTCTCCTGCATCGGCGGGAGGGCGACGTTGACGATCGAGGTGTCGAGCACGCAGACGAACTGCGCGGCGCACGCGACGGCGAGGACGAGTCCGGGACGCCGGACCTCACCGGCGACGGAGGCCGCCCCGCGGACGCCGGCGGGGGCGCCCACTACGCGGCCGGCGGGGCGGCGGTCACCGCGTGCCCCGCTGCAGCGACCGGAGCAGCGCGTGCTGCCGGCGCACCTGGTCACGGCCGCGGCCGGGCTCGCGGCGCCCCTCGTACTCGCTGGACAGCCAGCCGCTCCACCCGGCGTCCTCGAGCGTGGGCACGATGTCGGCCCACGGCACGTGCAGGTCGTGCAGCTGGTCGTCGATCTCGAAGAACTTGGCCTGGATGAAGTGGGTGTGCGGCAGCACCTCGGCCAGGTCGGCCATCGGCACGCGCAGCGGGCGCAGCGGCGGCGGGACGTCGTCCTCGTCGTCGGTGCCCAGGCTCTCCGCGTTCTCGCGGACCGCGGCCGTCTGGAAGATCCCGGTGTCGATGAGCAGCTTGAAGTGCTCGGTGCCGGTCTTCTCGATGAAGTCGACGTACCCCTGGGTCACCGGGTGCCGGATCGGCGTCGGCGAGTGGATCTCCGGGCAGATGACGACGTCGAGGTCGGCCGCCAGGTCCAGGGAGCGCTCGACCACCTGGTCCCAGATCGGGTGCGGGTCGAGGTCCCAGGAGACGACGCCGAACTTCGGCCGCACCGAGGTGAAGCCCAGCTGCTTGGCCAGCCGGAGGTCGAGCTGGAGCTGCTCGGCGCCCTCCTCGGCGGTGAGGTCGCGGTCTCCCCACCGGGTGGTGTCCACCCACGAGCCGAAGTTCGTGGGCGTCAGGCCGTACGTCCCGACCAGGCGGTGCCAGGCGTCCACCCAGGCGGCGTCGGGCGCCGGGTAGCCCGGCAGGTTGCCCTCGCCGAGGATCTCGATGCCGGTGGCCCCGAGGTCTGCGACGTCGGCGAAGACGTCCTCGAGCGTCATCGACGTGTACACGTCGCCGGTGTAGCTGTAGGTGGAGACGCCGTAGCGCAATCCGCCGTCGGGGACCGGCGGCACGATGACGCCGGAGCCGGTGAAGGTGAACTCCGAGCGGGCGATCGGCGGCGGGAAGTAGGACCGGCGCAGGTAGAGCGTGGCCTCGATCCGGTGCACGCCGACCGACAGGCCGCCCGGCCGGGGCACCGTGATGGTGGCCGGCTCGTCGAGCTGCCAGCGGACGTCGGTGGAGGCCCGCAGCTCCTCGAGGGTCAGCGTGCGGCCCTGCAGCGTCCACAGCGGCACGTGGTCGGGGACCCGCTCGCCGTCGACCACCACCTCGATGCCGTCGAGCATGCTGGCCGGGCCGCCGCGGTAGTTGGGGTTGCGCAGCTGGAACCGGAAGCCGGTGACCCGGCCGTCCTCCTCCACGTTGCGGAACCCACGGCCCTGGATGATCGGGAAGTCGAGCACGGTCACTCCTCCTCGGCCGCGTAGGCCGGCTGCAGGTCCGACGCGAGCGCTGCGGCGCCGCGGATGGCGAGGGCGACGCTGGTCAGCGTCGGGTTGCACGAGTTGGCGGTGGGGATGAGGCCGTTGCCGGCCAGCACCAGGCCGGGCACGCCCCAGACCCGGGACCAGGGATCGCAGACGCTGGTCCCGTCGTCGGCCCGGCCGATCCTGACGGTGCCCATGTAGTGCAGCGAGCTGCCCGCCGGCATGACCCGGGGCATCCCCTCGACGAACTCGCCGAGGGCGGCGGCCACGCGGGCCTGGTAGCCCCGCGCCAGGTCGAGCTCCGCCTCCTCGCGCCCGGTGAGCTCGTAGGCGATGCGGATGCCGGGCAGGCCGTGGGCGTCGGGGTGCTCGTCCTCGAAGGTGAGCCGGTCCTCGGCCCGGGGCCACTTGCGGACGCCCCAGCCCATGCCGACGTAGCCGGCCGGGTTGTCCCGGTGCGGGCTGTCCTCGGGCAGCGGCACCGGGCAGACCGGCGAGTACATGAGCTGCGCGTGGAACGGGTGGCGCTCCTCGTCGAAGGGCACGGAGACGACGGCGCGGATCGGGTCGACCGGCCCGACCGCGTCGGTCCGCCGCGGGACGGCGTCCTCGCGCAGCGCCACCACGCCGAACAGCAGCGGGTGCTCGGTGAGGTACCGGCCCAGCGCCGCCGGGCGGATGCCGGAGGCCCACAGCAGCTGCGGGGTGCGGATGGCGTCGGCGGCGACCACGACGGCGTCGGCGCGCACCTCCTCCTCGGTCCCGGTGCGCAGGTCGCGGAGCACCGCGCCGACGACGCGGTCGCCGTCGCGGACCAGCCGGACGGCGAGGGTCTCCGAGCGCAGCGTGAACCGTGGGTCCTCGAGCACCGGGGCGAGCACGACGTCGGTGCCGCTCCAGCGCAGCGACCCGTCGGGCCGCGGATCGGCGGCGACCGGCAGCGGCCGCACGGCGATCCCGTCGGGCGCGAGCTCCGTGCGGACCCGGTCGAGGATCGCGGCGGCCTGGGCGGAGTCGCCGAACGCCGAGTGGGTGACGTGCAGCAGCTCCTCGGCCGCGGTGACGTGCTCCTCCCAGTCGTCCGCGTCGACGACGTCCGTGCGCTCGCTGCCGACCGGGCGCGGGGTGGCGCAGGTCCAGTGCACGCCCTGCCCGCCGACGCAGGTGGCGGCGGCCGCGGCCGGCATGCCGGTGGAGCCGTCGGCGGCGCGCCCGATGAGGTGGGTGCCCTGCCGCGCGGTGACGGTGCCCTCCACGACGACGCCACCGGGGATCCCCGAGACGCCGCTCTCCGACGACGGTCCCTGCGAGGCCAGCCGGGCCGCGGCCTGCTCCCGCGGGTCGGCGATGTTCTTGACGTTCATGCCCGGCGGCGTGCTCACCACCGGCCCGGCCTCGACCACGAGGACCGAGACGTCGGGCAGCGACTCGAGCAGCCGGCGGGCGTAGGTGGCCCCGGTCGGCCCGCTGCCGACGATCAGGACGTGCGGGGTCATGCGGAGGCCTCCTGGGCGAGGGGTCGGGCGCCGGCGAGCTCGCCGGCGAGGGCGCGGGCGGTCAGCACGCCGAGGGCGACGGCCGTCAGCGTGGGGTTGCAGGCCGTGGCCGTCGGGATGACGTTGTTGCCGCCGACGTAGACGTTGGCGGTCCCCCACACCCGGCCCGTGGGATCGCAGACGCTGGTGCCGTCGTCGGCCGGGCCCATCCGGGTGGTGCCCTGGTAGTGCAGCGAGCTGCCCGGGGGCATCACGAACGGCTCCCCGAGCGGGCGCCCCAGCGCCGCGGCCGCCTCGGCGATCTCCGCCTTGGCCGCCTCGATCGCGGCGAGGTCGCCGGCAGCGAGGGTGTAGTCGATCCGGATGGCAGGCAGGCCGTGCTCGTCGGGGTCGTCCGCGTCGAACCACACCCGGTCGTCGGCGGTCGGCTCCTTGCGGGTGAACCAGCCGAGCCCGACGACCTGGCCGGGGCGCACCGTGGTGCCCGGGTCCAGCGGCACCGGGGAGGCGTCCATCTGCATGACCTGGCCGTGGAAGGGCCGGTCGGCGGCGTAGGGCACCCAGGAGACGCCGGACAGGGGCAGGATCGCGCCGCCGCCGGATGCGAACGCCGACGAGCGGGGCAGCGGGACGTCCACCGGGGCGTCGGCCGGCACGTGCTGCTCGTCGAGCACCGCCGCGGCCATGACCTGCGGCTGGTCGTTGAGGTAGCGGCCCAGCGCCTCGGGGCGGATGCCGGAGGCCCACAGGAGCTGCGGGGTCCGGAAGGCGTCGGCGGCCACCACGACGGCGCGGGCGGCGACGGTCTCCCGCTCCCCCGTCGCCACGTCGACCACCTCGACGCCGGTGGCCCGGTCGCCGTCGAGCAGGACCCGGCGGGCGAGGGTGCCCGCGCGGAGCTCCACCCCCGGCCGCGACCACAGGTCACCGGCGATCACCGCCGGGCCGGTCCAGTGCAGCTCCCCGTCCTCGGCGACGGTGACCGCGACCGGCATGGGCCCGACCGGGCGGCGGTGCGGCCGGTCGAAGTGCGCGCCCAGCACCCGCTGGACCGCTCCGATCAGGGGCGCCCGGTCGAAGGCGTGCGTGGTGACGGCGAGCAGCCGGCCGGCCCGCGCGAGCGCCTCGCCGAGCAGCTCGGGGTCGAGGAAGTCCGGCACCTCGTCGTCACCCGGCGGCGGGCAGGCGGCGGTCCAGTGCGCGCCCATCCCGCCGACGTTGGTGGAGACCGCGGCGTTGGGCATCGCCGGCGTCCCGACCAGGGCGGTGCCGGGGCGGGCCGGGGTGCCGCCGGGCAGCGGGTCCGCGCCCCGGGCCAGGGCGGCCAGCGCCCGGGCGCGGTCGTCGGCGGCGGCGATGTTCTTCACGTGCCCGCCGGGCACGTCGCCGAGGACCGGACCCGCCTCGAGCACCAGCAGGCGCAGCGCGGGGTCGGTGTCGGCCAGCTCCCGGGCGACCGCGGTGCCGACCGGGCCGGAGCCGACGACGACGACGTCGTGGATCGGGGCAGGGGTGCTCACCACGTCCTCGTCCCGGTCAAGCGGTCGCCGCGGCCAGGCGCGGCGACCGCGGGGCGATGGCCTGTCCGGTGGACAGGTCGAAGAAGTGCAGGGCCGACGGCGGGACGGCGAACTCCGCGCGCGTCCCCTCGCGCACCGGCGTGCTGCCGGCCAGCCGGGCGTGCACGACGGTGCCGCGGCCCAGGGCCCGCAGGTCCTCGGCGGCCGCCTGGTCGATGTCGGCGGCGATCTCCAGCGTCGCCTCGGTGACCACCGGCTCGGCGTCCAGCCGCAGGTGGACCAGCTTCTCCGGCGGCAGGTTCTCGACCAGGTCGACGTCGGCCAGCAGCCGTGGCCAGGAGGGGTCGGCACCGGCGGGGTGGCGCAACGCCTCCGGGCGCAGTCCCAGCGCCACCGGGGTGGCGTCCGCGCCGGCCAGCGCCGGGAAGGCGTCCAGGGTCCCGGCCGGGAGGGCCAGCCGCTGCGAGCCGAGGACCAGCTCGTGGCCCGTACCGGTCCGGGTCACCGTGGCGCTCATGACGTTCATCGGGGGCGAGCCGATGAACTCGGCGACGAAGAGGTTCGCCGGGGCCTCGTAGAGCTCGTCGGGGGTACCCAGCTGCTGCAGCACGCCCTTGCGCAGCACCGCGATGCGGTCGCCCATCGTCATGGCCTCGACCTGGTCGTGGGTGACGTAGAGCGTGGTGGTGCGGTACTCGCGCTGCAGGTTGCGGATCTCGGCGCGCATCTGCCCGCGCAGCTTGGCGTCGAGGTTGGACAGCGGCTCGTCCATGAGGAAGGCCTGCGGCTGCCGGACGATCGCCCGGCCCATGGCCACCCGCTGCCGCTGACCGCCGGACAGCGCCTTGGGCTTGCGGTCGAGCAGCTCGGTCAGGCCGAGGGCGTCGGCCGCGCGGTCCACCCGCTCCCGGACCTCGCCCTTCGCCATGCCCGCGCACTGCAGCGGGAAGGCGATGTTCTCCCGCACCGACATGTGCGGGTAGAGCGCGTAGCTCTGGAAGACCATCGCGATGTCCCGCTGCGAGGGGTGCACCTCGTTGACCACCCGGTCGCCGATGAGCAGCCGGCCGTCGGAGATCTCCTCCAGGCCGGCGGCCATGCGCAGCGCGGTGGTCTTGCCGCAGCCGGAGGGGCCGACCAGGACGAGGAACTCGCCGTCGCGGATGGCCAGGTCGAGCTCGGAGACGGCCTGCGTCCCGTCGGGGTACCGCTTGGTGATGCGGTCGAAGGTGATCGATGCCATGACTGCTCCTGGGAGTGGGTGCTCAGGACGGGGAGGCGGAGGGCCGGGAGGCGGCCAGGTCGACGCGGGCGGTGGCGTGCTGCACGAGGGGCACGCCCGGGGCCACCTGGATGTAGGGGATGCGGACGGCGAGCGAGACCTCGACCGCGTGCACCGCGCCGGGGGTGCCGGGCACCTCGAGCGACACCTCGAGGGCGTCGCGCAGGTCCCACTGCCCCGTCGCGGCGGGCAGGCCGGCCGGCGGGCCCGAGAAGTCGCCGGTGCCGACCGACCGCACCTCCGCCGGGCCGCCGTCGACGGCGACCTCGATCGACTCCAGGCAGGACAGCGGCAGCGACCGGTACCACGGGAGGCGCACCGCCAGGGCGAGGCGACCGTCCCGGACGGTCAGTGCGCCGGGGCGCAGGGTGCCCTCGGTCATCGTCACGCCGGCACCGCCGTCCGGGCGGCCGTCAGCCCGCGGAGGAGCGCGACGTGCGCGGCGGTGACCGTCAGGGCGTCGGCGTCGGACCGCAGCAGCAGCTCGTGCCCGCCCCACTCGCTGAGCAGCGCGCCCGTGTAGCCGGCCGCCTCGAGCGCGGCGACCCAGGCAGCAGTCGGGGCGCGCACCGCCTCGACGTCGGGGTCCCAGCACTTGGCGTGGGCGTGCCGGACCAGGGGCAGCAGGTGCGCCCAGTCGGCCGGCGCGGACCGGCCGCAGCGGCCCAGGACGCCGGCCACGAGGACCGACAGCTCGTCGCGGCGGGGCGCGTCGCCCAGGGCCGCGAGCGCGGCGCCGATGCGGGGGCCGACCGGCCCGTCCTGCGCCCAGGCGGCCGCGACGGCGGCGACGCCGGCCCCCGTCAGGCCCAGTCGGCGCAGGGCGGTGCCGAGCGCCGCGGGCAGCGCCGGCGTCGTCAGGCTGGTGTCGAGGGTGAGCCCCAGGTACGGGGTGCCCGTCTCCTGCTGCAGCTGCGCGACCTCGAGCACGGCCGGCGCGTCGGGCGGGATGGCGCCCTGGACCTCGAAGGTGAGCGCGACGCCGACCCGCTCGGCCTCGGCGGCCGCCCGGCGCAGCAGCGGGGCGCCCATGCCGAGCGTCGCGCGGACCGCGCCGAAGCCGAGCCGGGCCGCAGTCTCCATCTGCGGCCGGAGCTCGGCGAGGACCTCGTCGTCGTCCAGCCGGCGGCCGGGACGGCGGAACAGGTCGGTGTAGACGCCGAGCGCGACCGGGAGCAGGCCGAGCCGGTCGACCGCGGCGCGGAACGCCTGCTCCTCGGCGGGGTCGACCGCCGGGAAGCCCCGCCAGGCCTGTGCACCGACCACCTCGACCGCGGGTCCGCAGCCCGCCGCGGCGACCCGCTCGAGCAGGCCGGACAGGTCCGCGCCGGCCCGCCAGTCCGGCGTCAGCGAGAACAGCGTCGTCCCGAGCACGACCACCTCAGCCGACCTCCACCCAGCTGCGGCTGCGGCTGGACTCGAGCACGGCCTCGGTGAGCCGGGCGGCGCGCAGGCCGTCGGCGAAGGTGGGCAGGCCGTCGGGTCGGTCGCCGGCGAGGGCGGCGTAGGTGTCGGCCACGAAGGCGTCGAAGCAGTCCTGGTAGCCCTGCGGGTGACCGGCGGGGATGACGGTGAAGCGCGCCGCGCCCGCTCCCTCGCTGGTGCCGCGCAGGAGCTGCCGGTTGACCTCGCGCCCGCCGATCCACAGCGACTCGGGGTTCTCCTGGTCGAAGCACAGCGACTCGGCCGCGCCGTCGACGGAGAACCACAGCCGGTTCTTCCGGCCCTGGCTGACCTGGCTGACCGTCAGGTTCCCGAAGGCCCCGCCGTCGGTCTCGAAGAGCACCATCGCGGCGTCCTCGGTGGTGACAGGCCGCCCGCCGCGCTCGGGGACGACCGTCACGGTCCGGGCGGCCAGCCGGGTGATGCGGTGCCCGCTGACGAACTCGACCAGGTCGCACCAGTGCACGCCGATGTCGGCGAAGGCCCGGGAGGCACCGCCGGTCGCGGCGTCGACCCGCCAGTCGTCGTCGCCGTCCCCGGCCAGCCAGTCCTGCAGGTAGGAGCCGTGCAGCAGGCGCACCGGGCCGGCGCTGCCGTCCGCGACGCGGGCCCGGGCCTCGCGGACCATCGGGTAGAAGCGGTAGACGAACGGGACGGTCGCGGTGACCCCGGCCTCGGCGGCGAGATCGGCCAGCTCGGCGGCCTCCGTGGCATCGACGGCCAGCGGCTTCTCGCAGACCACGTGCTTCCCCGCCGCGATCGCCGCGCGCACCAGCGGCGCGTGGGCGGCGTTGGGGGTGCAGACGTGGACGACGTCGACGTCGTCGGCGGCCAGCAGCTGTTCCACGCTGTCGGTCGGCGACTCCGCCCCGATGCGCTCCGCACCGGCACGGGAGGACTCCGTGGTGGAGCCGGCGACGCGGGACACCGTGCCGCCGGCCCGGCGGATCGCCCGCGCGTGGACGGTTCCCATGAAGCCGGCTCCGGCGATGCCGGCGCGGATCCGATCGGCCACGGAGGCCTCCTCCCGAACGGTCCGGCCACTTCCGTGGCCTGGACGACATACTTCTTCCGATTGCCGGAGGAAGTCAATGACGCGGCGCCCTGCCCGTGCTGATGCACGGCATCGACCGGGCGGATGGGCGCGGCGGCTCCGTGCCGGAGCGGCCGCGCGGGGCTACTTGATGCCTCCGGCGAAGCCCTGGATGAACTTCTTCTGCGCGAAGAGGTAGAAGGCGAGGATCGGCAGCATCGACACGATGACGATCGCGAAGATCTTGTTCCAGGCGGAGACCAGCGAGCCGACGTAGTAGTACATCGACACCGGCAGCGTCTGGTTGTCCGAGCCGCCGAGGAAGATCAGCGCGGAGAAGAAGTCGTTCCACACGATCAGGCCCGTGAGGATCGCGACCGTGCCCGTCGCCGGCGCCATCAGCGGCAGGACGACCCGGAAGAAGACCCGCGCGGGGCTCGCGCCGTCCAGCGCCGCGGCCTCCTCGTAGTCGCGGGGCAGGCCGCGGAAGAAGCCGGCGTAGAGGAAGACCGCCAGCGGCATGAGGGTGCCGACGTAGAGGACGACCATCCCCCACATCGAGCCGACCAGGCCGATCTGCCGGGCGCCGATGTAGAGCGGCACCAGGCCGAGCTGCGTGGGCAGCAGGATCGCCACGAGGAAGAGGTAGAAGGTGATCGTGCCCCAGCGGCGCGTGGTCCGGGCCAGCACGTAGGCGGCCAGGGAGCCGAAGGCCACCAGCCCCGCGATGCTGCCGGCGGTGATCACCACGCTGTGCAGCAGCGCGAGCAGGATGTTGTTGTCCCCGCCCTCGGTGAGCACCTCGGTGAAGTTCTCCAGCGTCGGCCGCGACGGCGGCGCCGAGGTGCCCGTGGTCAGCAGCTCCTCGTCGGGCTTCAGTGCGATGACGACGAGGTAGTAGAACGGCAGCAGGGTGAGCAGGGCGCAGACCCAGACGATCCCCTCGCGGAGCGCCGTCGCCTTGGTGTAGCGGAACATCGGTCCGACTCCCTCAGGAACGGTCCCGGGTCGCTGCCTGCTGCAGCACCGAGAAGACGAGCATGATCAGGGTCAGCAGGAGCGCCAGCGCGGCGCCGTAGCCGAAGTTGCTGAGCGCGAAGGTCTCCTTGTAGACCTGCGTCGCCAGGGTCTCGGTGGCCCCGGCCGGCCCGCCGCCGGTGAGGGCCATGACCTGGTCGAACACCCGCAGGCCCTGGATGAGCATCAGCGTCGAGGCGATGGCGATCGACGGACGGATCGAGGGCACGGTGATGTGCCGGAACCGCCGCCAGGTGGTCGCGCCGTCCAGCGCCGCCGCCTCCTCGATCTCCGGCGGCACGGTGGCCAGACCGGCGAGGTAGATGACCATCACCATGCCCGTCGTCTGCCAGGCCATGACGACCAGCACCGCCCACAGCGCCAGCGTCGGGTCGGCGAGCCATGTCTTCGGCGCCGCCCCGAACCAGCCCAGCACGTCGTTGAGCGGGCCGTTGAAGTCGAAGATGAACTTCCAGACGTAGGACACCGCCAGCGGGCTCAGCACCACGGGCATGAAGAACAGCACGCGCAGCAGGTAGCGGGTCTTGAGCGTGCGGTTGAGCGCGAGCGCGAGGACCAGGCCGACGACGTTGGTCAGCACCAGGAACCCGAAGGCGAGGAACAGGGTGTTCTGCAGCGACCCGATGGAGTCCGGGTCATCGAGGATGCGGCGGAAGTTGTCCAGGCCGACGAGGTCGAAGTCGCCGATGCCCGTCCAGTTCGTGAAGGCGTAGAAGGCGCCGCCGGCGGTGGCGACGTAGTGCACCAGCACGACCATCGCCACGGCGGGCAGGGCCCACCACCAGCGGCCGTAGGTGATCAGGGGCCGGCTGCGCCGGGGGCGGGCGGGGCGCCCGCCCCCGGCGACGGCCGGGACCGTCCCCCGGACGACCGGACCGGTGTCCTGCGGAGTACCCATGGTGGCGGTCATCGTCAGTCCTCTGGTCGGTCGGTCCGGGGATGTCGGTCGGCTCAGCGGCCCCGGGTCACTGGTCCCAGGCCTGGTCGACGCCCTCGAGCACCGACTGCACGTCGCCCTGACCGGCGATCAGGCCCTGGACGCCGGTGGCCAGCGCGTCGTAGACGCCGGGGTTCGGCCAGCTGAGGTTGGGCAGGGGCGCGTAACTGCCCGACTCGAGCAGCTCGCGCACCGGCTCGAACACCGGGTTGAGGTTCTCGTCGGGGCCGGTGATGGCCACCCCGCCCTGGATCTCGGTGAACCGGGCGGCGTTCTCCGGCTCCGCCATCCAGGCGAGGAAGTCGCGCGCCGCCTCCTTCTGCGGGTCCTCGGCGGCCGCGTTGATGCTCAGGGCGTAGTTGGAGCTGGCCAGCACGTACGGCTCACCGCCGGCGGCCGCGGGGAAGGGCTGCACCTCGAGCTCGAGGCCGGGCGTGGCGTTGGCCAGCTCGTTGGCCGAGGAACCCGGCAGGAACGCGCCGAGCGCCGTCCCCTGGGTGATCCCCTGCGTGATGGCGTCGAAGCCGCCGCCCGCGGCGCCCTGCTGGAAGCAGCCGGCCTCGTTGAGGTCGACGACGGTCTGCAGCGTCTCCTGCCAGCCCTCGCTGTCGGCGAAGCTGACGTCGCCGTCCGCGCGCTGCTCGTTCCAGTCCGGCGTCTCGGCGTAGACGCGGGTGGCGGAGATGGCCATGGCCATGAGACCGGGGTTGGGCGGGACGGAGCCGGCGACGACGAACAGCGACTTCCCGTCGTCGGCCAGCGGGCCGCAGGCGTCGATCAGCGCGTCGGTGTCGGCCGGGACGTCGACCCCGGCGTCCGACGCGGCGCCGGCGTTCCAGGTCATGCCGACCGGGATGAGGTTGGTCGGCTGGGCGTAGACCTCGCCGTCGATGCCGTACAGGGACTCGCTGCCCGCGGGGACCAGCGAGGCCGATTCCTCACCCAGCGGCTCGAGCAGGTCGGCCTCGGCCAGCGGCAGGACCGCGTTGGCCTGGCCGGCGCCCGGCGAGAACATCATGAGGTCTGGGGCGTTGCCGCCCTGCAGCTGCGTGCGGATGGTCAGGCCGTAGCTGTCCGGCGGGAGCGCCTGGGTCTCGATCTCGACGCCGGTCTCCTCGGAGTACTGCTCGGCGAGCACCAGCCAGGGGTTCTCGGCACCGCCGCTGGCGTTCTCGAAGGCGAAGGTGAAGCCGTCGGCCGAGCCGGAACCGCCGGAGCCGCCGGAGCCGCTGTCGTCCCCGCCACCGCAGGCGGCGAGCGTGAGCGCGCTCAGGGCCGGGACGGCGACGAGGACGCCGATGCGGCGGATCCCCCTCGAACGGTGCTGGGTCATGTGTTGCCTCTCTCCACGTGTCCGACGACCGGACGACGACTGCGACGGTGGTTCCGAGCGCCGCGTCGGGTCCGAGCCGGATCCCGTCCGCGTGATGGCAACCACATACTTCTGCCAGTCAGCGGAGGAAGTCAATGCAACGCAGGCGTAACGTTGGTGATGCACGTCATCAGCGGCACTGATGCCACGGGGGGCGCCGATCACGTGCCGCGATCCGCGGTACGGGTCAGACGAGCACGGACTCCGCGACGGAGGCGAGATCGGGCCGCCCGGCCGGCGAGCCCGCCGGCAGCCACCGGGACAGCCGGCCGGGGGCGAACAGCGCGTCGAGCGCGAGGTGCACGGCACCGGCGAGGCCGGCCGCCTCGCCGAGGAGCGACGGCTCGATGCGCAGCGTGCGGGTGGCGAGCGGGAGCGACCGCCGGTAGACCGACTCGCGGATGGCGGCGAGGACGTGGTCACCGGCGTGCACGACGCCGCCGCCGAGGACGACCAGGCCGGGGTTGTAGAAGCTCACGAGGGTGGCCAGCGTGCTGCCGACGAGCCGGCCGGCGCGCGCGAGCATCGCGGTGGCGGCGGGGTCGCCGCGCTCGGCCGCAGCCGTGACGTCCGCCGCGGTGAGGGTGCCCCGGAGGGCCAGGATCTCGGCCATCGCCGCGCTGCCGCCGCTCTCGGCCAGCCGGCGTCCGTCCCGGGCGAGCGCCGCACCCCCGGCGACGGCCTCGAGGCAGCCGACGTTCCCGCACCGGCAGATGACCGAGTCGGCCTCGGTCACCGCGACGTGCCCGATGTCCCCGGCGCAGCCGTTGACCCCGCGGTGCACCCGGCCTCCGGAGACCAGGCCGGCGCCGATGCCGGTGCCGATCTTGAGGTAGAGGACGTCGCCCGCCTCGGCCGCCGCGGGGTTGGTGCGCAACTCCCCCAGGGCCAGCACGTTGACGTCGTTGTCCACCCAGACCGGGACGGCGAAACGGCCGGACAGGCGCTCCCGGATCGGGTACCCGTCCCAGCCGGGCATGATCGGCGGGGCGACGGGGCGCGAGGTGGCGTACTCGACCGGTCCCGGGACACCGACGCCGATCCCCCAGAGCGGCGGCGCGCCGGGCAGGCCGCGGACCAGCTCCCCGACCAGTTCCTCCACCCGGCCGAGGACCGGGTCGGGGCCGTCGGCCACGTCGACGGGCTCGTGGACCTGCGCGAGCACCCGACCGGAGAGGTCGGCGACGCCGACGGCCATCCCCGTGGCCCCGATGTCCGCGCCGGCGACCAGTCCGGCCCCGGCCCGGAGCCGCAGCCTCCGCGGGGCGCGTCCGCCGCTGGACGGCGCGCGTCCGTCCTGGACGACCAGGCCGGCGGCCTCCAGCAGGGCGACCCGCTGGGCGACGCCCGTGCGGCCCAGGTCGAGACGCTGCACCAGCTGCGGCTGGGTGACCCCGTCGGCGTTCCGGATGGCGTCGAGGACGGCGACCAGCCCGTCGGGGGTGCCCGTGCTCACCCGCGCAGCCTAGCCGGACTTCTGCCTCTCCGCGGAAGAAGCGAGCCGACTGCGTGACGGAAGTCGGGATCAGGCCGGCAGGTCCTCGTCCAGTGACGGGACGCGGTCGCGGGCGTCGAGGACGGCGGGCAGGTGCTCGGGGCTGAACAGCTCCCCGAGGGCGAACTCGACCGCGCCGGTGATGCCGGCGATCTCCTGGTCGAAGGCCGAGGGCTCGATCCGCAGGTCCCGGGTCGCCGCGGGCAGTGCCGAGCGGTAGATCTCCTCCCGGATGGCGGCGAGCACGTGCGCCCGCGCCCGCGCGATGCCGCCGCCCACCACGACCAGGTCGGGGTCGAAGACGTTGACCAGCGTCGAGAGGCTGCGCCCGATCAGCGTGGCGCTGCGGTGCAGGAGGGCGCGCGCAGCGGTGTCCCCCTGGCCGGCCGCCTCGGTGACGTCGACCGGCCGGATCCGGCCGGTGCGCTCGAGGACCTCCGCGAGCGCCGGGCTCTGCCGGGTCTCGGCCAGCAGCCGGCCGTCCCGGACGAGGGCCGCCCGTCCGGCGACCGCCTCCAGGCACCCGGTGCGGCCGCAGTGGCAGACGACGTCGCCGACGCCCGGCACGGGTACGTGGTCGATGGCGCCGGCCAGGCCGTGCGCGCCGCGGTGGATGCGGCCGTCCACGACCACCGCCGCCCCGATCCCGTAGCCGCCGCCCAGGTAGACCATGTGCCGGGAGGCCGCCGCGACCGGGTTGACCCGGCGTTCGCCGAGCGCGGAGAGGTTGGTCCGGTTGTCGATCCAGACGGGCACGCCGAACCGGTCCCCGAGCTGCTCGCGGGTGGGGTGCCGGCTCCAGTCCGGCAGGGTCGGCATCGTCGCCGGCGCGCCGCTGTCCCAGGCCACCGGTCCCGGCATGCCCACACCGAAGGACCACAGGCTGTCGGCGGCGCCGGCCTCCTCGACGAGCTCGCGCCCCAGCCGCTCCACCGCCCCGAGGACGGCCTCGGGCCCCCGCACCACCTCGATCTCCTGCTGACGCGTCGCCAGGAGCCGGCCACCGAGGTCGGCGATGCCCACGACGAGCTCGTTGGTGGCGATGTCGGCACCGAGCACGTGGCCCGCCTCGGCGTGCAGCCGCAGCCGGCGCGGTGCCCGGCCCCCGGTCGAGGGCCCGAAGCCGTCGGAGACGACCAGCCCGGCGGCCTCCAGCTCGGCCACCCGCTGGGCGACGACGCTGCGACCGAGCCCCACGCGCTCGACGATCTGCGGCTGGGTGCTGTCCTCGGAGCTCCGGATGGCGGCCAGCACCGCGGCGAGGCCGGTGTAGCGGTCGCTCGGCACGGCCGGGCCTCCTCCTGCGTCGTGTCCGTGTCCCGGGTGCGCGGGACCGATCCGTTGTCCTACAGCACCGCGGCTCCGGGGACATCATCCCGCGGAGGGGCTTCCGGTACACGCCCGTCCGCGATCCGTTCCCGAGGGAGGGACCGGCGGTCCGTGGAGGAGCGCCGCGCGCGCCGGTAGGAACGACGCCGGGGCCCACGGCGGGACCCGCGAGTGGAGGCGACGTGATCGACCGGGCCGGGCTGGCGGACTTCCTGCGACGGCGGCGCGCGGCGCTGCAGCCGGAGGACGTCGGCCTGCCCCGCGGCCCGCGCCGGCGCACCGGTGGCCTGCGGCGGGAGGAGCTCGCCGTCCTCTGCCACATGTCCACCGACTACTACACGCGGCTGGAGCAGGAGCGCGGGCCGCACCCGTCGGAGCAGATGGTCGCCGCCATCGCGCAGGGCCTGCACCTGTCCCTCGACGAGCGCGACCACCTGTTCCGGCTGGCCGGGCACCAGCCGCCCGCCCGCGGCACGGAGGGCGAGCACGTCGGCCCGGGCCTGCTGCGCATCCTGGACCGCCTCGCCGACACCCCGGCGGAGATCGTCACCGAGCTCGGGGAGACGCTCCGGCAGACGCCGCTCGGCGTCGCGCTCACCGGCGACGCCACCCGCTACTCGGGGCCGGCGCGCAGCCTGGGCTACCGCTGGTTCACCGACCCGGCCACCCGCGCGCTGTACGACCCCGGGGAGCACGCGTTCCTGTCGCGCCTCTACGCCTCGCACCTGCGGCAGCTGGTCACGCTGCGCGGTCCCCGTTCCCGGGCGGCGCGGCTCGCCGAGCTGGCCCTCGCCGCGAGCGAGGAGCTGCGGCGGCTGTGGGACGCGCACGAGGTCGGCGTCCGCCCGCGGGACGTCAAGCGCTTCGTGCACCCCGTCGTCGGGCCGCTCGAGCTGGCCTGCCAGTCGCTGGTCGACCCCGACCAGTCGCACCGGCTGCTCGTCTACACCGCCGTCCCCGGCAGCGAGAGCGCCGAGCGCCTGCAGCTGCTGGCCGTCCTCCGTCCGCAGGCGGCGCCGCAGGGGCGCGCCGTCCCGGGCTGAGCGGCCCGGGCCGCCGCGTGCCGACCTGCTGCGGCCTCCCGGGCGGGGAGGCCGCAGCAGGTCGACGACGGGCGTGCGGAGGGCTCAGCGCTGCGGGCCGATGCCCTGCGCGTTGAGGCCCTCGATGATGCGGCCGCTCTCCTCGAAGCCGATGACGAGGATGCCGTCGGGCGCGAACTCGACCATCTGCTGCACCTCGCTGTCGAAGTTCGACGCGTTGGGGTCGTAGACCACCTGCACGACGTCGTCCTCGGCGACGCCGGCGTCGACCAGGTTCGCCGCGGTGTTCTCCATCAGCCCGACGCCGTAGGGGTCGTTGAGCGCGAGGATCCCGACGGTGGTGTTGCCGTCGGCCAGGATCAGGTCGGCGAGCGCCCGGGCCTGCAGCGTGTCCGGCGGGACGGTGCGGAAGAACAGCCCCTCGTCCTCGTAGGCGGTCAGCTCGTCGGACGTGCTGGCCGGGCTGATCATCGCCACGCCGGCACCGGTGACCTTGTCGATGACGCCGAGGCTCACCCCGGACGACGACGCCCCGACGATCACGCTCACGCCCGCCTGCAGCAGCCGGTCGACGGTCTGCGTGGCGATGTCGGTGGACGCGTCGCCCGAGTCGCCGGTCTCGAGCCGGACCGGTTGCCCGAGCACGCCGCCGGCCGCGTTGACGTCCTCGACGGCCAGCTGCAGGGCGGCCAGCTGCTGGGGGCCCTGGTACGACAGGCTGCCGGTCTGCGGCGTCAGGCTGCCGATCACCAGCGGGCCGCCGGTCGCGCCGGGCGGCGCCGGCGCCGGGCCCTCGTCGGTGGTGGCGTCCTCGGGGTCGCCGACCAGCTGGAACTCCCGCGCCTCCTCGTCGATGCGGTTGTCCTCGGTGAAGCTCTCGATGGCGAAGCTCGCCTGCGACGGCTCGCCGGCGTCGGTGAAGCCCAGCGGCCCGGCCAGCCCGTCGTAGTCGGGGTTGCCGCCTGCGGCCACGATCTCCAGGCAGGCGGCGACGTCGGTGCAGGTCTCCCCGCCCACGGTGACGCCGTTGACGTAGGGGGCGAACACGGTGGCGTCGGTGCTGCCCGCGAGCTGCGCGGCGAGGGCCGCGACCACGACGGCGTCGTAGGTCTCCCCCGCGGTGTTGAAGTTCGTCAGGCCGCCGTCGACCGCCAGCAGCCGGTCGCGGAACTCGTCGCCGAGGTCGGTGAGCAGCACGGTGCCGCGCATGCCGGCCAGGGCACCCGGCCCGGAGAAGTCCTCACCGAGGCCGTTGTTCATGTTGCCGTCGGCGCCGTAGACGAACGTCTCGTCGGCGCCGCCGCCGCCGCCGTCGTCGGCGGCCGCACCGTCGTCCCCGCCTCCCCCGCAGGCGGACGTGGCCAGCAGGGCGGCGGCGGCCAGGGCGGTGACGCGTAGCAGGGGGACGGTGCGCATCGCGGTGCTCCTTCAGTGGGTGAGGATCCGGTCGCCTCTCCTGGGAGGGCGGGTCGGGGAGGCGGGTCAGCGCATCGCGCTGCCGCCGGCGATGACGACGGTCTCGCCGGTGACGTAGCCGGGTTCGGCGAGCCGCTCGACCCACAGGGCCACCTCGTCGGGCTGCGCGACGCGGCCGAGCGGGATGCCCTCGGCGACGGCGGCCATCCGGCCGGTGGCGGCGTTGCCCGGGGTGTCCACCCAGCCGGGTGCGACGGCGTTGACGACGATCCGGTCGGGGGCGAGCTCGATCGCCAGCGACCGGGTCAGCGCGAGGACGGCGGCCTTCGAGGCGCTGTAGAGCAGCTGCCCCGGGGAGACGGCGAAGGCGTCGACGGAGGCGAAGTTGACCACCGCTCCCCCGCCGGCGGCCCGCAGGTGCGGCAGCGCCGCCGCGGTCACGTTGAGCGTGCCGAGCACGTTGACGCCGAAGACCCGCTCGTGCAGCTCGGCGGTGTAGTCGGCGAGCGTGGTGGGCGGGTAGATGCCGGCGGCGTTGACCACCGCCTGCAGCGGCGCCCCGTCGAGCGCGGCGGCCAGGCCGTCCTCGACCGCGGCCCGGTCGACGACGTCGGCGACCAGCGGCACCAGGTCGGGGCCGGCGTCGGCCATGGCCGCGAGCGGCGCGGCGTCGCGGTCCAGCGCGACCACCCGACTGCCCCCGGCCAGGAAGCGCTCGACCACGGCGCGGCCCATGCCGCTCGCGGCACCGGTGACGACGACGGTGCGGGCGCTCATCGGGCGGCCTCCTGCAGCGCGGGGGCGGACGCGGCGGCGGGCCGGGCGGTGCGCTCCAGCCGGTCGAGCACCCGGTTGCTCGCCGCGACCTGCCGGGCCCACAGCGGGCGCAGGACGTCGACGCGGTCGTCGGGCGGGCCGGCCCGCAGCAGCTCCTCGTGCAGCGGCCGGGCGGTGCGGCCCTCGAGCGCCAGGAGCCGCACGGCGAGGCGGGACTGCGCGCTGAACACGGGGAACTGCGGGCCACGCGGGCTCGCGAGGCCGACGGTGTAGAGCCGCTGCACCCCGACCGGCACGGTCATCCCGCCCACCCGCAGCGGGACGCCGCCGCGCCAGGTCAGCACCCCGGGTGCGAGGAAGGGCAGCGAGACGCGGAAGCCGGTGGCCCACAGGACGGTGTCGAACTCGGCGGTGCTGCCGTCGGCGAAGACGACGGTGCGGCCCCGGACGTCGTCGACTCCGGGGCGGGCCGTGATGCGGCCGTGCTGGAGCCAGTACAGGAGCAGGTCGTTGACCACGGGCGGCTGCCGGTTGAGGTTGGCCGTGGCCGGGCGCTGCAGGCCGGGGTAGTCGGCCGCCGTCCCGACCGAGATCCGCACCAGGGTGCGCTGCACCCGCTCGGACACGGCCATCGGCAGCCTCGCCAGCAGCGGCAGCTGGTTGCGGCCCCGGCCGAAGAAGGTCTTGGGCTGGAACACCTGGCCCCGACGCATCGCGATGGACACCTGCCGGCGCGCGTGGACGGCGTCGACGGCCAGGTCGCAGCCGGAGTTGCCGGCCCCCACGACGAGCACGCGGTCGCCGTCGAGGTCGGCGGAGGTGCGGTACTGCGAGGAGTGCAGCGACCGGCCGGTGAACCGGTGCGCCATCTCCGGCAGCGCCGGGTCCCAGTGGTGGCCGTTGGCGACCACGACGGCGTCCCAGTGCTCCGTGGCACCGTCGGCGGTGGTCACGTCCCACCCGGAGGCGCCGCCGTCGGGGCTGGTGACCGCGGTGACCTCCGTACCGGACCGCACGTGGTCGCGCAGGGCGAACCGGTCGGCGACGTCGTCGAGGTAGTCGACGACCTGCTGACGGCTCGGGAACAGCGGGTAGTCGCCCGGCATCGGGACGCCGTCGAAGCCGGAGACGTCGCGCGGGGTGATCAGGTGCAGCGACTCGTAGTCGGTGTGCCAGTGCCCGCCGGCGCGCTCCCCCCGCTCGAGGGCGACCACCTCGTGTCCGGCGTCGCGCAGGACGCGCACCGCCTCCAGGCCCGCGGCGCCGGCCCCGATCACGCAGACCCGCTGCGCGGGCCCCCTCGCTGGCTGTGCACGGTCGGCCACCGGTGCGTCCCCTCGTCGTCGTGCGGCCGGGTGCACCCCGGCCCGGGACGAGTCTCGTGACGGCGACCGCGGTTGTGAACGGCCAACTGCCAGCGCCTGCTCAAGGCAGGGCCTATGGCTGGACCGCCGGCTGAGCGGCGTCCGCCGGCCCCCGCGGCGGGCCGGCGTCGGCGGCGCGCTGCAGGGCGCGGATGTGCCGGGAGGCCAGGTCCATGAAGATCCGCGTGGCCGGCGACAGGACGGCGTGCGCCCGGGTGATGAAGGCGAAGCGCTCCGCGACCGGCGGCTCGAGCCGCACCCAGTGCAGCCGTCCCGGGTAGCCCGCCCACCGGGTGACCAGGTAGGAGACCAGCGAGTCGCCGAGGCCGTGGGCGGCGAGCTCGACGGCGGCGGTCTGGAACTCCACCTCGATCTGCGGGCGGAGCGTGACGCCGGCCCTGCGCGCCCGCTCGGTGAGCGCCCGGCGCAGCGGGTCCTCCGAGCCCCACCGGGCCTCCGACAGGATCAGCGGGGCCTGCGCCAGCCGCTCGATCGTCACCGGCTCGCGCGTGCGCTCGCCGTCGGTGCTGACGTAGACGACGGAGTCGACGAGGACCGGCGGGCCGACGTCGAGCCCCCGTTCGTCGATGGGGAGCTGCACCAGCCCGGCCTCGAGCTCGCCGCGGCGCACCTGGTCGGCCACCTCCGAGCTGTTGAGCCCGACGACCCGGGTGACGACGCCGGGGTACTGGGCGCGGAAGTCGCCGAGCAGGCCGGTGAGCAGGTACAGGTGGGCGCTGGAGAAGGTGCCGAAGGAGACGGTGCCGCCGGAGAGCTCGCGGATGTGCCGCACGCTCTCGGTGAGGGCGTCCGCGTCGGCGAGCGTGCGGCGGGCCTGGGGCAGCAGCACCCGCCCGGCCTCGGTGAGCTGCAGGCGGCGGTTCGTGCGGACGAACAGGGTCACGCCGAGCGTGCGCTCCAGCCGGCGCACCTGCTCCGACAGGCTCGGCTGCGCGATGTGGCAGGCCTCGGCGGCGGCGGCGAAGGACCCGTGCTCGACGGCGGCGACGAAGTAGGCCAGCTGCTGCAGGGTAGGCGCGGCCACGGCCCGGTCCTCAGAGCCCGTGCGCGGCGAGGACCGCGGGCAGCGCCGCGCCGGGGACGCCGAGCCCGTCCTCGCGGGGCCAGTGCACGACCACCTCGTCGATCCCCGCGGCCGCGAGCCGGGCGAGCGTGTCGGCGTAGCGGCCGGCGCTCTCGAACGGCCAGGCCGTCGTCGGGCCGAGGAGCACCACGCGCCGGATCCCGTCGAGCTCCCGTCCCTCCTGCCGCAGGGCGTCGTCCAGCCGGGCGCCCTGCTCCTCCACCGCCGCGAGCCACGCCTCGGGTCCGACCTCCGCACCGACGGGGCCGTAGGTGACCCACGCCGAGCCGTACCGGGCCGCCAGGCGCAGGCCCCGGGCTCCGGTCGCGGCGACGGTGAAGGGCATCCGGGGCTCCTGCACGCAGCCCGGGAGGCTGTGGGCGTCGACGGCGGCGTAGTGCTCCCCGGAGGCGGTGGTGACCGGCTCGCGCAGCAGCCGGTCGAGCAGGCCGAGCCACTCGGCGAACCGGTCGGCCCGCTCGGCGCGGCTGCGCGGCGGGTCGCCGAGGACGCGCGCGTCGTGCCCCTCGGTGCCGACGCCGACCCCGACGTCGAGCCGGCCGCCGGCCAGCTGGTCGAGGGTCACCAGCTCCTTGGCGAAGGGCACGGGGTGCCGGAAGTTCGGCGAGGCGACCAGGGTGCCCAGCCGCGCCCGGGTGGTGGCGGCGGCCGCGGCCGCGAGCAGCGGCACCGCGCCGTACCACGGGCGGTGTGCCAGCAGCGGCCAGGTGAGGTGGTCGTAGGTCCACACCGTCCGTGCGCCCGCGGACTCCGCCGCGCGGACGTCGTCGAGGAAGGCCCGCACCGGGTGCCGGTCGGGCAGGACGACCACCGACAGGGCGGGGGGCACGGGGCTCGGCATCCCGACAGTGTCGATCACCGGCGGGCGGCGGCGCTGTGCTCCCGGCCACCCGGCTACGGCGCGGCGGGGGCCTCCCGGGTCGCGGGGACCGGGTCCGGGGAGGGGGCCGGCGCCGCGGGCGGCCGCTCCCCCACCCGCACGAGCACGATCCCGGCCAGCACGACGACGCCGCCGACGAGCTGCACCGCCCCGGGCTGCTGGCCCAGCGCCAGCCAGGCGGCCGCCACGGCGAACAGCACCTCGCTCAGCCCGACGAAGGACGCCACCCGCGACCCGAGCCGGCGGACGGCGGCGATCCCCGTGACGTAGGCGAAGGCGGCCGCCACCAGGGACAGCCCGAGCACGGGCACCAGCCAGCTCGTGGACCACCCGGCCAGCTCCACCCGGGCGGACGACGTCCGCCACGGCACGACGCCGGCCAGCGCGGCCGCGCCGACCACCAGCACGCCGACGGCGAGCCCCGCCCACGCGCTGACCAGCGGCGGCAGCGCTCCCTCGGTGCGGGCGGAGAGGAGGAAGTAGGCGGCGAGGCCGCAGGCGGCGACCAGCCCCCAGAGGACGCCGACGAGGTCGAGCCGGGCGCCGGAGACGACGTCGAGCACGAGCACGAGGCCGGCGAGCGCGACGACGACCCCGGCCCCGGTCAGCGCGGAGGGCCGCTGGCCGTGCAGGGCCCACGTCCACAGCACCACGACGACGACCGCGGAGTACTCCAGCAGCAGCGCCACCCCCACCGACAGCCGGCCGACGGCGAGGAAGTAGGCCAGCTGCGGCAGCGCCACGGCGAGCGCGCCGTAGCGCAGGACGCCGAGGACGTCGGCGCGCAGCAGGTGCCACCGGCCGCGCAACTGGAGGACGGCCGGCCCGGTCATCACGAGCGCGGCGATGCCCAGGCGCGCGGTCACCGCCGCCCCGGCGCTCCAGCCGGCGTCCATGAGCGCGGTGGCGAACACCCCGCTCGTGCCGAAGGCGGCCGCCGAGAGCAGCGCCAGCAGCAGTCCGACCGATCCGGTCCGGCGTCCGGGCACGACGACCTCCTCCCGTCAGGAGCGAACATCCGTACACTCCTGACTCCGAGACCGTAGCGTAGTCAGGACCGACATGCTCTTCGCTCATGACACGGAGGTGGCGCTCGCCGCCGCGGCCGCGCTGGTGAACACCTCCGCGGACGGCACCGAGCGCCTGCCCGACCCTCCCGCGCTGGCCGCGTTCCTGGACGAGTGGCAGTTCACCGGCAGCCGCGCCGGCGACGACGCGGAGCTCGCCGCCGTGCACCGGCTGCGCACGGTCCTCGCCGGGACCTGGACCGCCGGCGAGGACGACGTCGTCGACGTGGTCAACCGGCTGCTGCGCGAGGGGCACGCGCTGCCACAACTGGTCCGCCACGACGGGTGGCCCTACCACCTGCACGCCACCGAGCCGACCGCCACGGTGGCCGACCGCATGGGCGTGGAGGCGGCGCTGGCCATCGCCGACGTCGTCCGCTCGGGCGCCCTCGACCGGCTGCGCCGCTGCGCGGCCTCGGGCTGCGACGACGTCCTCGTCGACCTCACCAAGAACGCCGGCCGGCGCTTCTGCGGCACCGCCTGCGCCAACCGGTCGCACGCAGCCGCCTACCGCGCGCGCCGCGCGACCGGCTGACCCGGGGCGCGGCGGCCTCGGTGCGCCGCGTGTGGCCCCCCGGGGGGGGCCCCGGCGGGGGGCCGGACGCACCGGGGGGACGAACATCGGGGCGCCGGGCCGGCCCGCCGGGGCGCGCGGCCGACGTCACGGACGAGCAGCCGCTCCTCGACCCCGGCGTCGGCGAGCCGGCGCGCGACCCGCCCGCCCAGCTGCCCGGTCGATCCGGTCACGGCGAGGGGCACGGTCGGCACGGCGGTCTCCTGACGGTCGAGGGGCC
>NZ_JBJGYL010000008.1:0-191962 GCF_054049975.1 Geodermatophilus sp. SYSU D01119
TTATGTAAGGATTTCCTCCACCTGGATGAACCAGCTCCACCCCCCCGCGCCGCCCCCGGCGCGGCGGCCCCCGCCCCCCCCCCCCCCCCCCCCCCCCCCCCGCAGCCGGGCGCACCGGCGCTCGACCGGGTCGGCGTCCAGCGCGGGGTCGGCGGCGAGGACGGCGTCGAGCTCGGCCAGCGTGCGGCGGGTCAGCTCGGCCTCGGCCTCGATCCCGGCGGGGCTCGGGTCGGGCAGCCGGTCGTCGCCGGGCCGGGTGCCCAGCGAGGTCGCGACGATCGGGTCGAGGTCGCAGACGGCGTCGACGTAGCGGTCGGCCACCTGCCGGGGCGTGCTCCCCCGGGCGGTCACCGGAGGCGCTCCAGCCGCGCGGACATGGTGGGCCGCAGGTCGGTGTCGGCGCCGGCCCGGTCGATGGCGTACATGAGCGCGCCGTCGACGATCCCGTACAGCCGCACGGCGCGCGTGGTGTCCGGCGCGTCCGGGGTGCGCGCCACGACGTCGCTGGTCAGCTCCCAGCTCGTGGTGGTGCGCGCGGCCCCGACGTAGAGCTCGATCAGCCCGTCGGGGCTCGCGACCAGCAGCTCGACGTCGTCCTCGCCGCGCGGCCGCCAGAAGCCCGACTCGCGGGTGGCGGGGCCGGCGACGGAGCCGTCGTCGGCGATCAGCCAGGCCCGGGCCTCGTAGGCGAGGAAGTCGCGGCCGTCGTGGGCGAAGCGGATCCACTGGCCGAAGCGCCGGTCGCCGACGTCCCCGCCTGCCAGGACGCCCTCGCCGTGCCACTCGCCGAGCAGCGGCAGCACCGACAGGAGCCCGTGCGCCACCTCCGGTCCGGAGCGGACGTCGACGGTGTCGGCGACGGGCAGTTCGGTCGGGCCGGTCACCGGCCGGCGTCCCGCGGAGGCATGCCCGCCACGGTAGTCAGCGGCCGCGCGCCCCGCGGCCCGGCGGGGGGACGGCCGCCCCCGCAGCGGCACGGGCGGCGGCGTGACGCTCCCGGCGCGGGCGGTCCCCGGGCCGGGCCAGCCGCCGGACGGCGACCGCGCAGCCGAGCGCCAGCAGCGCGGCGAGCGCGACGAGGACCCACGCGGCGACCACGGCGCCACGGTAGGCGCGCCGGGGACGGCCCGGCCGCCGGACCCGCCGCGCCGGGGACGACGGCAGCCGTGCCGTTCACCGGGAGCCACCCTGCCGCGGTGCTGCCGTTCCTGCGGACCGGGCTGCCGGCCTCGGCACTGGTGGCCGGGAGCCTGGCGCCCGACGTGCCGCTCCACCTGCCCTCGACGCCCGGCCTGCGCACGCACACCGCGCTCGCCGTGGTCAGCACCGACGTGCTGCTGGGCGCGGTGCTCTGGGTGATCTGGCACGGGCTGCTCGCCCGCCCGGCCCTCGCCTGGGCACCCGCGGAGCTCGCAGCCCGGCTGCCCGGCTCCGCGGCGCCAGGGTTGCGGCGCCGGCTGCGCGCGCCGGCGCGGGTTCTCACCGCGCTGGCCCTCGGGGCGGCCACCCACGTGCTGTGGGACGAGTTCACCCACCCCGGCCGTCTCGGCACCGAGTTGGTGCCGGCCCTCGGGCGCACCTGCGCCGGCATGCCCGGGACGGCCTGGGCGCAGGACGTGAGTGGGCTCGCCGGGGCACTGGTCCTCGCGGCATGGACCGGACGGTGGTGGCGGCGGACGCCGCCGCGGGACGCCCTGCCGACCGCGCGGTGGTGGTGGGCGCCGTGGGCGGTGGTGGCGCTCACGGCGGCTGCCGCCGGGATGGTGCGGGCGGCCGGGGGGCCGGACCCCCGGTCGGCCGCGGTCGCCGCCGCCTTCGCGGGCTCACCCGCGGCGTCCGCGGCCGCCGTGCTCCTGGCCCTGGCCTGGACGGTGCGCGCGCGCCGCGGGTGAGCCCGTGGGGCAGGGTGGTGTGACACCAGCGGGACCGAGGAGGACGGGGCGATCGACAGCCGAGGACACGCGGGCCACGGCGGCCTGCACCGGGTGGAGGCCGAGCTGGCCCGGACGGCGGCCCGCCACGAGCGGGTGCTCGCCACCGTCGCCGACGGCATCTACGGCCTCGACCGGGCCGGCCGCGTGGAGTTCGTCAACCCGTCGGCCGAGCGCATCACCGGCCGGACCGCCGCCGAGCAGCTCGGCCACGACCAGCACGCCCTCGTGCACGGCACGCGGCCCGACGGCCGGCCCTACCCCCGGCACGAGTGCCCGGTGTGGCAGGCGCTCACCACCGGCCGGACGGTCTCGGCCGACGACGAGGTGTTCTGGCGCGCCGACGGCACCCCGGTGCCGGTGGAGCTGATCGCCGTGCCGATGGTGGAGGACGGCGAGGTCAGCGGCGTCGTCGTCTCCTTCCGCGACCTCACCGACCGGCTGGCCGCCCGCCGGCAGGCCGAGGAGCTGCGCCGGCTGACCGCGCAGAACGCCGCCGACCGGATGCTGTCCGACCGCCTGCAGCGGGCCCTGCTCACCCCGCCGCCGGAGCCGGACCACCTGCACGTGGCGGTCCGCTACCGGCCGGCCGCGGTCGGGGCCCGCGTGGGCGGGGACTGGTACGACGCCTTCCTGCAGCCCGACGGCGCGACCGTGCTGGTCATCGGCGACGTCGTCGGCCACGACAGCTCCGCGGCCGCAGCGATGGGCCAGGTCCGCGGGCTGCTGCGGGCGCTGGCCTACGACGGCGACCGCTCCCCCGCGGCCACGCTGGCCCGCCTCGAGCACGTCGCCCGCGGTCTCGCCGTCAGCACCCTGGCGACGGTCCTGCTGGCCCGCGTGGAGCGGCACCCCGACGTGCCCGTGGCCGGCACCCGGGTGCTGCGGTGGAGCAACGCCGGCCACCTGCCGCCGGTGCTGCTCGCCCCCGACGGCACGACGACGCTGCTGGAGACCCGCGCCGACCTGATGCTCGGCGTCGACCCCGACGCCCGCCGCGGCGAGCACACCGCCGAGCTGCCCGACGGGCACACGCTGCTGCTGGTCACCGACGGGCTGGTCGAGCGCCGCGGCTCCGACCTCGACAGCGGGCTGGCCGCGCTGCGCGAGGCGTTGCGCGACCTCGGGACGACGCCGCTCGAGCAGCTGTGCGACACGCTGCTGGCGCGGATGGTGCCGGAGGCCGGCGCCGACGACGTCGCGCTGGTCGCCGTCCGCGCCTACCCGGAGGACCGGCCGCGGCCGCCGGAGGCCGGGCCGAACCGGCTGCCGCCGGACCACCCCGCGACGTGACAGCGCCCCTCCCGGCCGGAGCCGGGAGGGGCGCTGGTGACGTGCCGCAACGGCCCCCTCGCAGGGGCCCGCGGCGAGCCGTGGGGGGCGAGGGGTCCTCCCTCAGTCGAGGACGACGGTCGTCTCGGTCAGTCCGACCTCGGCCTCGACGACGCGCTCACCGCGGCCGACGGGGGCCAGCGAGCGCAGCTTCCAGGTGCCGGGGGCGGCGAAGAACCGGAACTCGCCCTCGGGGCTGGTCACCACCTCGGCGGTGAACTCGTCGGTGGCGTCCAGCAGCCGGACGTAGGCACCGGCCACGGGAGCGCCGTCGTGCCACACCTGGCCCTGGATCACCGTCTGGGTGTCGAGGTCGATGCCCGCGAGGGCACCGCCCTGCTTCGGGGCTCCGCACATGTCAGCTCACTTCTCGATCGGCACGCCGACCAGCGAGCCGTACTCGACCCAGCTGCCGTCGTAGTTCTTGACGTCCTGCTTGCCGAGCAGCTCGCGCAGCACGAACCAGGTGTGGCTCGAGCGCTCGCCGATGCGGCAGTAGGCGATGGTCGGGCGGCTGTCGTCGAAGCCCTGCTCGGCGTAGAGCTTCGCGAGCTCCTCGTCGCTCTTGAACGTGCCGTCCTCGTTGGCCGCCTTGCTCCACGGGATGTTGATCGCGGTGGGCACGTGGCCGGCCCGCTGCGACTGCTCCTGCGGCAGGTGGGCGGGGGCGAGGATCTTGCCGGAGAACTCGTCGGGCGAGCGCACGTCGACGAGGTTCTTCGAGCCGATGGAGGCCACGACCTCGTCGCGGAAGGCGCGGATCGACAGGTCGGGCTCGGAGGCCTGGTACTGGGTGGCCGGGCGCTCGACGGCGTCCTTGGACAGCGGGCGGCCGTCCAGCTCCCACTTCTTGCGGCCGCCGTCCATGAGCTTGACGTCCCGGTGGCCGTAGATCTTGAAGTACCAGTAGGCGTAGGCGGCGAACCAGTTGTTGTTGCCGCCGTAGAGGACGACGGTGTCGTCGTTGCCGATGCCGCGCGAGGACAGCAGGGTCTCGAACGCGGTCTTGTCGAGGTGGTCGCGGCGCAGCGGGTCCTGGAGGTCCTTCTTCCAGTCCAGCTTGACGGCGCCCTCGATGTGGCCGCCGTCGTAGGCGCTGGTGTCCTCGTCGACCTCGACGAGGACGATGCCGGGCTGGCCCAGGTGCTCCTGGACCCAGTCGACGCTGACGAGCACGTCGGTGCGGCTCATGGGGGGTCTTCCTCCCTGTGGTGGGTGTGCGGTCGGGTCAGGCGGTGCGCGCCGGGACGACCCGGCGCACGGTCAGGTACAGCTCGCAGCCGAGGCAGGAGCCGGTGGCCGCGTTGAGCAGGGCCGCCACCAGCGCGAGGCCGGTGGCGACGGCGCCGAGGACCGGCGCACCGAGCAGGTAGCCCGCCGCGCCGACGGCGGCGGGGACGAACCCGACGAGCTGGGCGAAGCGCACCGGCGCCTCGGGCTCGCGCTCGCGCACCGGGCCCAGCCGCGGGGCGAGCAGGGTGCGGTAGAGCACCGCGTAGGGCGCGTACCGCAGGCCGGCGGCGGCACCGACGGCGAAGACGACGGCCTGGGCGGCGGCGAGCCAGCCGCTCGCGGTCAGCAGGACGACGGCGAGCACGGCGCTGGTGACCCACGCGGCGGCGCGGGGCCCGCGCACGTCGACCGTGCGCGTGGTGCTCTGGGACATGGGATGGGCTCTCCGGACGGCGGTCAGGGCACGTCTGGGCGGAGCGGTGCCGCCCTCAGGAGGCGCGACACAGGCAGCTGCCGACGCGGCACAGGTCCACTGTGCGGCGCGAGGTCAGCAGGGTGCCCATGCGGCGAGGGTAGCCGATCACGCCCGGGGGCCCGTGTGGGCGTCGACCAGGGCGGTGAGCTCCTCGGGGCGCGGGGCGCCGCTGCTGCGGCCGAGCAGCGTGCCCGCGCGGTCGAGGTAGAACAGCGTGGGGGTGCGCCGGACGTCGAGCTCGCGGACGGCGTCGAGGTGGCTCTCGGCGTCGACGTGCACGTAGGCCAGGCCCGGCCGGGTGGCCTGCAGGTGCTGCAGCCGGGCCCGGGTGGTGCGGCACGGGCCGCAGAACGCCGTCGAGAACTGCACGACGGTCAGGTCGGCCTCGTCCGGCCGGACCCCCAGGTCCCCGAGCACCGCCGCCGGTCCCCGCACGCCGTCCTCCTCCTGCGCCTGCTCCCGCGCGGTGGGCGTCCGCACCGCGCCGTCGCGCGCCCGCAGCCACCAGGCCGCGGCCGCGGTCAGCACCAGCGCGGCGGCCAGCACGGCCGGTCCGGTCCCGCTCATCCCCGGCAGCAACCCGGCCGCGGCGGGCGGCATTCCGTCACTGCGTGGTGAACACCGCGTCGGTGGCCTCGGCGGTGACGACGACGCCGTCGTCGGCCGGGCGGACACCGGTCAGCCGCAGCCCGAAGGGCAGCGCGACGGGGTAGCGCAGGTCGAGCAGGTCCACCGCCCGGTCGACCACGAGGCCGGGCACGTCGACGCCGGCCGCCGACGCGTCGGCGACGTCGACGACGACGTCCTGCCCGTCGAGCGACACGGTGCCGGTGGCGGTCAGCGGCAGCGTGTAGCCGAGCACCTCGACGGTGCGGGTGACCCGCAGCGCGTCGCCGGCCCGCTCGACCACGGTGTCCGCGCCGAGCTGGGCCGACAGCAGCGCGTAGGACAGCGTCGCGGTGCCGTCGACCCGGTCGACGGGCACCTGCTGCACCGAGCCGGACAGCACGTCCGACAGCGGCACGTGCACCCCGCGCAGCACGACGTCGGCGCGGGTGCCGGCGGGCTGGCCGAGGTCCTCGGCGGTCAGGGAGATCCGCACGTCGTCGTAGGTCCCCGACACCGCCTGGGTGAGGAACGGCCAGCCGGTGACGTCGACCTCCGGGATGCCGGCCAGGCCGCCGCCGTCGCGCAGGGCCTGCGCCACCCGGTCCTCGGCGACGCCCTCCGCGACCGGGTCGGCCACCAGTCCGACGACGAGGAGCAGCGCGGCCAGCAGCGCGAGCAGCCCGAGGAGGGTGCGCACGGGCTCAGACGACGGCGAGCGCCAGCAGGGCCGGCGCGCAGACGGCCAGCGGCAGCAGCGCCTCGACGCCGGCGGCGGCGGGCGCGGGCACCCGCCGGCCGGTGCCGGCGTCGGCCAGCGCGAACGACGACGTCATCCCGGCGAGGGCGGCGACGAGGCCGAGCACCAGTCCGGTGGTGAGGCCGGCGAGCACGTCGACGGTCTCGGCCGTGCCGCTCTCGGCCAGCGCGACGGCCACCGCCGCGGCGAGGGCGGCGAGCACGCCCAGGCCGCCGCGCGGGACCCCGTCGGCGACCGCGGGACGGGGCAGGACGGCGTCGGCCAGGTGCCCCGCCGCGAGGGCCGCGCCGAGGACGAGCAGCGGCGAGGTCGCCGGGGACGCCGGGTCGCCGGCCACCTCGGGGAGCAGGAGCAGCGCCAGCGCGCAGACCGCGGCGACCAGCAGCGCCACGGTGCCGAGCGAGCCCACGACGTCGGCCCGCGGCGGGCGGCGCAGCATCTGGTGGACGACGGCCACGACGAGGGCGGGCCCGGCCACGACGAGCAGCACCCCCGGCCCGGGGCCCCCGGTGGGGTCGGCGGACACGGCGAGCAGGTCGGCGGCGACGGCGGCCGCGACGGCCAGCGCGGCGGCACCGCGGGCGCCCGCCGGGGCCACGGCGAGCACCCAGGCGGCGACCAGCGCGACCTGCAGCACCAGGACCACGCCGAGCCGCGCGGTCTCCCCGCCCGCCTCGGGCGCCCAGGCCAGCGCGGCGGCGGCGAGGGCGACGGCGACGGCCGCGGACACGTGCCGCCCGCGCGTGGCGGCGGGGGTCTGCAGCGCGGTGGTCACGTCGCCTCCTGCCCGCGGACGGCGGGTGCGTCCGCCGGCGCCCGCTGGACCCCGATCGTCGCAGATCCCGACCGGACGGCCCGTCGGCGAGCCGCCCGCGCCCGCGTGTCGGCGACCTCACAGGGAGGCGGCCGGCCGTCGGCTATCCTGCGGTCTCGGTTCGACAGCGCCGTCGACGCCCTCCCCGAGGAGACGACATGCGACTCGTGCTCATGACCGCGGCGCGCCAGGCGACGACCGAGGTGCTGCCCGCCCTGGGCCTGCTCGGCCACCAGGTGCGCGTGGTGGCGCCCGAGCTGTCGAGCCTGCTCGACGGCGACTCCGGCGACGTGGTCCTCGTCGACGCCCGCCACGACCTCATCCAAGCCCGCACGCTGTGCAGCCTGCTGTCCTCCACCGGGGTGGCCTCGGCGCTGGTCGCCGTCCTCTCCGAGGGCGGCCTGGTCGCGCTGTCGGCCGACTGGGGCGTCGACGACGTCCTGCTCGACACCGCCGGCCCCGCCGAGGTCGACGCCCGGCTCAAGTGGGCCACCGCCCGCCGGATGGCGGCCGCCACGCCCGCCGACGGCGCCGACGGCGGGGTCACCCAGGCCGGCGAGCTGGTCATCGACGAGCACAGCTACTCGGCCAAGCTGCGCGGCCGCCCGCTGGACCTCACCTACAAGGAGTTCGAGCTCCTCAAGTACCTCGCCCAACACCCGGGCCGCGTGTTCTCCCGCGCCCAGTTGCTGCAGGAGATCTGGGGCTACGACTACTTCGGCGGCACCCGCACCGTCGACGTCCACGTCCGCCGGCTGCGCGCCAAGCTGGGCACCGAGCACGAGGCGCTGATCGGCACCGTGCGCAACGTCGGCTACAAGCTCGACCAGCAGGTCGCCGACGCCACGGCCGCCGCCGCGCGCGCCGAGGCCGAGGCCGACGCCTCGCGCAGCACGGCGCCGCTGCTCTGAGCACCCCCGTCCTCCGGGACTCCGCGGGCCTCGCGCCCGCGGAGACCGCCGCCGTCCTCGCCCTGCTCAAGGACGCGGCCGCCGCCGACGGCGTGCGCCCGCTGTCGGAGGAGGGCGAGCTGCGGCTGCAGCACGGCGGCCCGCCCGGCGGGCGCGACGTGCTCGCCACCGACGCCGACGGCGTGCCGGTGGGCTACGCCCGCCTGGAGCTCGGCGGGCCCGGGTCCACCGGGGACGCCGAGGCGGAGCTCGTCGTCGCCCCCGCCGCCCGGGGCCGCGGCACCGGGCGCGCGCTGCTGACCCGGCTCGAGGAGCTCGCCGCCGGCCGGCCGCTGCGCGTCTGGGCGCACGGCGACCTGCCGGCCGCCGCCGCCCTGGCCGGCGCCCGCGGCTACACCCGGGCCCGGGTGCTCCTGCAGATGCGCCGCGCGCTCACCGACGCCGACCTCGACGTCACGGCGCCGCTGCCCGACGGCGTGCACGTCGAGGCCTTCCGGCCCGGCCGTGACGAGGCGGCGTGGCTGCGGGTCAACGCCCGGGCGTTCGCCACCCACCCCGAGCAGGGCTCGTGGACCGACGCCGACCTCCGGCTGCGCGAGGCCGAGCCGTGGTTCGACCCGGCCGGCTTCCTGCTCGCCTGGCGGGGCGACCCGGCCGGCGACGGCGCCCTGCTCGGCTCGCACTGGACCAAGGTCCACCCGCCCGGAGACGCCGGCCCCGACCCGGCCGGCGAGGTCTACGTCCTCGGCATCGACCCCGACGCCCAGGGGCTCGGGCTCGGCCGAGCACTGACCGCCCTGGGTCTCGCGCACCTGCGCCGCACCGGCCTGGGGCAGGTGCTCCTCTACGTCGAGGAGGACAACGTGCCCGCGGTCGCGCTGTACGAGCGCAGCGGGTTCACGCGGTTCGCCGTCGACGTCTCCTGGCGCCTCTCCCGCTGACCGCGGGGGCGCCGGACCGGACGCAAACGCCCCTTTCTGCCGCACGGGGAGTGTCGGCCGCCACCCGAAACGCACGCGTTCACCTGCTGGACGTGACGTCGTTCTCACCCGGTCGGGAAAGGTCCCGCGGGCGTTCACCGCGCGTTCACCGAGCGACCCGGGACCGGCCACCTGGGCTGCCTACCTTCCTCGGCGTTGGTCCCGCTCTGCCCGGCAACGAGGTCCGGGTCCCCTCTCCGAAAGGCACAGAGTTGAAGCTCAGCACCAGGTCGCGCGCCGCCGTCCTCAGCACGGCGCTGGCCAGCACCCTCGCGCTCGCCGCGTGTGGCGCCGCGAACGAGTCCGAGGGCTCCTCGGGCGGCAGCGACGGCGGCAGCGGCTCGAGCGCTGCCGAGCTCAGCGGCGACCTCGTCGGCGCCGGCGCCAGCAGCCAGCAGGCCGCCATGGAGGCCTGGCAGGCCGGCTTCGAGGGCGAGTACCCCGACGTCAGCTTCAGCTACGACCCGGCCGGCTCCGGCGCGGGCCGCGAGCAGTTCATCGACGGCCGCGCCGACTTCGCCGGCTCCGACGCCGCCCTGGACGAGGAGGAGCTGACCGCCGCGCAGGAGCGCTGCGGCGGCGGCGAGGTCTTCGAGCTGCCGAACTACATCTCGCCGATCGCGGTGATCTTCAACCTCGAGGGCGTCGAGGAGCTCAACCTCTCCCCCGACGTGATCGCCCGGATCTTCACCGGCCAGATCACCACCTGGAACGACCCGGCGATCGCCGAGGCGAACCCGGACGCCGAGCTCCCCGACACCGCGATCACCCCCGTGCACCGCGCGGACGACTCGGGCACCACGGACAACTTCACCGACTACCTGTTCCAGGCCGCCGGTGACGTGTGGACCGCCGAGCCCGACGGCGTGTGGCCGCTGCCCGGTGGCGAGGCCGCCAACGGCACCTCCGGCGTCGTGGGCGTCGTCGAGAGCACGGCCGGTGCCGTGACCTACGCCGACGCCAGCCGCGCCGGCGAGCTCGGTGTCGCCAACGTCGGCGTCGGCTCGGACTTCGTGGCCCCGTCGGCCGAGGCCGCCGCCGCCGTCGTCGAGAACTCCCCGGCCGTCGAGGGCCGCGGCGAGTACGACTTCGCCATCGAGGTCAACCGCCAGACCGAGGGCTCGGGCGAGTACCCGATCGTGCTGGTCAGCTACCACATCGGCTGCGTCGAGTACGACGACCAGTCCACCGCCGACAACGTCAAGGCCTTCATGTCCTACGTGATCAGCGAGGACGGCCAGCAGGTCGCCGCCGACAACGCCGGCAACGCGCCGATCTCCGACACGCTGCGCGAGCAGGCCCAGGGCGCGGTCGACGCCATCACCGCCGCGGGCTGACGCGGCACACTCCCGGTGGCCCGGGGCGTCGACCGACGCCCCGGGCCACCACCCCGCCCGGCGACGGGCGCCCCGCACCACCCCCGCACCACCCCGACCGACCACCCGGAGCAGCGGTGACCGCCACGAAGGCCCCCACCCCACCCCCCACGAAGCAGCGCACGGTGCGACGGGCGGGTGACCGCATCTTCGCCGGCAGCGCCAAGGGCTCCGGCATCTTCATCCTGCTGGTACTGGCCGGCGTGGCCGCCTTCCTCATCAGCGAGGCGATCCCCGCCCTCACCGCGCCCGCGGAGGACATCCCCGGCGGCGAGGGCCTCGCGTCCTACATCGCGCCGCTGATCCTCGGGACCCTGCTCGGTGCCGTCCTCGCCCTCCTCGTCGCCACCCCGCTGGCGGTCGGCATCGCGCTGTTCGTCACCTACTACGCGCCCCGCCGCATCGCGGCCGGCCTGGGCTACGTGATCGACCTGCTCGCCGCGATCCCCAGCGTCGTCTACGGGTTCTGGGGTCTCGCGGTCCTCGCCCCGGCGCTCGTGCCGTTCCACGTGTGGGCGGCGGACAACCTGGGCTGGCTGCCGATCTTCGCCGGCCCCGCCTCGACCAGCGGCCGCACGATGCTGACCGTGGGCCTGGTGCTCGCCGTCATGATCCTGCCGATCATCTCGGCCATCGCCCGCGAGGTCTTCGGCCAGGCGCCGGCGCTGCACCGCGAGGCAGCCCTCGCCCTCGGCGCCACGCGGTGGGAGATGATCAAGATGGCCGTGCTGCCCTACGGCAAGTCCGGCGTCATCGCCGGCGCCATGCTGGGCCTCGGCCGCGCGCTCGGCGAGACGATGGCGGTGGCCATCGTGCTCTCCGGCGGCGCCGGCGCCACGCTGAACCTGATCAGCAGCTCGAACCCCTCGACGATCGCGTCGAACATCGCCCTGCGGTTCCCCGAGGCCACCGGCCTGGGCATCAACACCCTCATCGCCAGCGGTCTGGTGCTGTTCGTCATCACCCTGGCGGTCAACATGATCGCCCGCTGGATCGTCAACCGGCGCGCCGACTTCTCCGGAGCCAACTGATGAGCACCTCGACCCAGTCCCCCGTCCGGGTCGCCGAGGAGCCCTCCGGCCCGATCCGCCCGCACCGCAAGCTCCCCCGGTACGCCGGCCTCGGTCTCTACGTCGCCGGCCTCGCCGTCGGCGCCCTGCTGTCGGCCCTCACCGGCTTCAGCGTCGCCCTCGCCGTCATCTACGGCGTCGTCCTGGGCACCGTCTTCGTCTACGCCGGCTCGCGGGCCGTCGAGGGCACGCGGAAGGCCACCGACCGGCTGGTCACGGCGCTGGTCACCACGGCCTTCGGCATCGCGATGATCCCGCTGGTGTCGCTGGTCTACACGGTCCTCGACAAGGGCCTGGCCCGCTTCGACGCCCAGTTCTTCTCCAACTCGATGTTCCGGGTCGTGGGCGAGGGCGGCGGCGCGTACCACGCCATCCTCGGCACGGTGATCATCACCGCGGTCACCGCGGTCATCTCGGTGCCGATCGGCCTGCTCACCGCGATCTACCTGGTCGAGTACGGCACCGGCCGGCTCAAGAAGGCCATCACCTTCTTCGTCGACGTCATGACCGGCATCCCGTCGATCGTCGCCGGCCTGTTCGCCTTCGCGCTGTTCTCGCTGCTGTTCGGCAACGACGTCCGGCTGGGCCTCATGGGCTCCGCGGCGCTGTCGGTGCTGATGATCCCGGTGGTCGTGCGCTCCTGCGAGGAGGTCCTCAAGCTCGTCCCGAACGAGCTGCGCGAGGCGAGCTACGCCCTGGGCGTGCCGAAGTGGCGGACGATCGTCAAGGTGGTCCTGCCGACCGCCGTCGCGGGCCTGGGCACCGGCATCACCCTCGCCATCGCGCGCGTCATCGGTGAGACCGCGCCGCTGCTCATCACCGTGGGCCTCATCACGGGCACCAACCTGAACCCGTTCGACGGACGGATGGCGACGCTCCCGGTGTTCGCCTACTACCAGCTCACGCAGCCGGGCACCGACACCCAGGCGTTCCTCGACCGGGCCTGGACGGCGGCGCTCGTCCTCATCATCCTGGTCATGGTCCTCAACGTCGTGGCCCGCCTGATCAGCCGTTTCTTCGCCCCCAAGACCGGTCGCTGACCGGACCCGACCCGGAGGATCTCCCCGTGGCCAAGCGCATCGAGGTCTCCGACCTCAACATCTACTACGGCAACTTCCTGGCCGTGGAGGGCGTCAACGTCTCGATCGAGCCCCGCAGCATCACGGCGCTGATCGGCCCGTCGGGCTGTGGCAAGTCCACCTTCCTGCGCTCGCTCAACCGCATGCACGAGGTCATCCCGGGCGCGCGCGTCGAGGGCAAGGTCGTGATGGACGGCGTCGACCTCTACGGCGCCGACACCGACCCGGTCGACGTCCGCCGGCAGATCGGCATGGTCTTCCAGCGACCCAACCCGTTCCCGACGATGTCGATCTACGACAACGTCATCGCCGGCAACCGGCTCAACAACAAGAGGATGAAGAAGGCCGAGACCGACGACCTGGTGGAGCGCGCCCTGCGCGGCGCGAACCTCTGGAACGAGGTCAAGGACCGGCTCGACCGTCCCGGCTCGGGCCTGTCGGGTGGTCAGCAGCAGCGGCTGTGCATCGCCCGCGCGATCGCCGTCGAGCCCGACGTGCTGCTCATGGACGAGCCGTGCTCCGCCCTGGACCCGATCTCCACCCTGGCGATCGAGGACCTCATGGCCGAGCTCAAGGACCGCTTCACCATCGTGATCGTCACGCACAACATGCAGCAGGCGGCGCGGGTGAGCACGTCCACCGGCTTCTTCAACCTCAACGGGGTGGGCCAGCCCGGCCGGCTCATCGAGTTCAACCCCACCGAGAAGATCTTCAGCAACCCCGACCAGAAGGCCACCGAGGACTACATCTCGGGCCGCTTCGGGTGAGCTGACCGCAGCACACGACGAGGCCCCCGCGAGCAGCTGCTCGCGGGGGCCTCGTCGTCGGTCGAGCCGGGTCCGGGTCGGGTCAGCCGCAGCTGACCGGGCCGGTGGTCGTCGCCGGGTCGGGGCCGGGGGTGGTCGCGTCGGCGGGAACCGGGGTGTCCGCCGCCGGGGCCTCGGCGACGACGGGCACGGGCGCGGGCACCTGCACCGGGACGACGCCGGTGTAGCCGGGGCCGAGGACCAGCTGCACGGTGTCGCCGATGGCGTCGCTGGGCTGCAGCACCGCACCGGGCACCGCGGCGGCCACGGTGCGGGCCTGCTCGACGACGCCGGGGCCGTGCCGCACGACGGTCTCGTTGACGACGCCGGTCTCGTTGCCGACCTGGCCGACGGTGAAGCCCTGGGCGCGCAGCAGGTCGGCGACCGTGGACGCCAGCCCGCTGGTGGCGGTGCCGTTGAGCACGTCGACGGTCACGCCGGAGGGGGCCACGGTGAGTGCCTGCGGGGCGGGGGCGGCGGCCGACGGCTCGGGCGCCGGGGCGGCCGCGGCGGCGGGGTCGGGCGCGGCCGCGGTGGCCGCGGCGACCGCGGGGGCGGCGAGCTCCTCGGGCACCCGGGTGTCCTCGATGACGCCGTCGAACAGCGAGCGGACGCCGGTGCCGTCGAGCAGCACGTAGGCCTGGTCGGTGCCGGCCGGCACGTAACCGACCTGCGACACCGGCAGGGCGGCGCGCTGGACGGCGTCGCCCTCGAGGTCGCCGAGCGCGGAGGCCAGTGTGCGCAGGTCGCCGAGTGTCGTGTGCTCGTCGAGGGTCAGCGCGCCGGCGGCCCGGGTGAGGAACCGGGTGAGCTCCGGGGTGTCGAGCAGGGTGCCGGCGCTGACCGCGGTGCGCAGCGTCGCCGAGAGCAGCAGCTGGGTCCGCTGGGCCGCGGCGGCCCCGGTGACGTCGGAGCCGGCCTCCCCCGGCGTGAGGTAGCCGGTGGCCCGCTCGCCGTCGAGCTCGGTGGTGCCGGCCGGGAGGGGCGCGGCGGAGGACGCGTCGGTGTCGGCGGTGGGCAGGCACACGCTCACGCCGCCGACGGCGTCGACGAGCGCGGGCAGCCGGCCGAGGTCGAGGCCCAGGTAGTGGTCGACCCGCAGGCCGGACAGCTGCTGCACGGCGCGCACCATGCAGGCGGGCCCGCCGTCGAGCAGCGAGGTGGCGAAGGCCTCGGAGACCGCCTCGCGGACCTCGCCGTCGTCGGTCCGGCAGGTCGGGGTGTCGACGAGTGCGGTCGGCGGGACGCTGACCAGCGCCGCCCGCTGCCCGTCGGCGGAGACGTGCACCAGCAGGGTGGTGACCGAGGCCGCGCCCTCGGTGCCGGGCAGGCCGGTGCCGACGACGAGGTAGGTGGTCGCGCCCTCCTGCAGCTGCGCGGCGATGACCTCCGGGCCCTGGGGGGCCAGCGCGGCGACACGGGAGATGCTCTGGTCGACGTAGGAGTACAGGCCCAGGTGGTAGGCGGCGACGACGCCGACCAGCGCCCCGGCCCCGATGACCGCCCGGCGGATCCGGCGGCGGGCGGGGCTGCGCGGCGGCTTGGGCGGCGACGGGCGCCGCGTGCTGCCGGCGCCGGACACGGCCGGCACGTCGATGCCCGGGATGGGCGGCAGCGGGGCCGGCCGGCGGGTGGAGCCGGTGGGCGGCCCCAGCGGGGGGAACAGCGGCGCCGACGGCCGGGCGCCCGGCGTCCCCGGCAGCGGCGGCACGGGCGCGGAGCGGTGCACCGCGCCCGGCAGCGGGGGGACCGGCTGCGAGCGGTGGGCGGCGCCGGGCAGCGGCGGGACCGGCGCCGACGGCTGGGCGCCGGGCAGCGGCGGGACCGGCCCGGACCGGTGCACGGGCCCCGGCAGCGGCGGCACCGGCTGGGAGCGCTGGACGCCGCCGGGCACCGGGGGCAGGCCGCGGCGCGGCGTCTCGTCGGCGGGCTGTGCGGGGGTCCGGGGCGGGGCGGCCGGCGGGGTGGCGGACGGCGGGGGCGCGGCCCGGTCGACCGACGGCGGCACGGGCGGGCGGGGCCCGCGGTGCGGCGGCAGCGATTCGCCGGGCTCGAGCGGGATGGGCACCTCACCGGTGCGGCGCGCGGCGCGGCGGCCGGTGGCGTTGCCGGACCGGGCGATCAGCTGCTCGACGGTGATCGGGCCGGGCGCGCCGGTCCCACGGCCGTCGGCCCGGTCGTCCCGCCCCCGCTCGTCGCCCACCGGTGTCGACATCCCATCGTCGTCGTTCCGTGTCCGTCGTCCGCGGTAGCTCCCCGCACACGCGGCAGCACTCGACGATACGGCCCGCGGGCCGTATCGCGGGCCGACGCGCGGGAGCGGGCGGAACCCGGGACGCGTCCCGCCCTACCCGTGCGGGGGTTCCAGCACTCGCCGACCGGGCGCCCCACCTCCCCCGGACGTAGCGTCGGCGCGTGCGGCTCCCCTCGATCCCCGGCCCGTCCGACGTCTTCTCCGCCGTCGAGAGCCTGCGCGACGGCGTCGCCGAGGCCCTCGCGCTGGTCCCGCGGATCGCGGCGGCGGTGGACCGGCTCGAGGACCTGCTCGACCGGGCGGACCGCGTGGTCGGCCGGGCGGAGGGCCTGGTGGAGCACGCCGGCGGGACGATCGCCGCCGCGGACCGGGCGATCGAGGCGGTCGGGAGCACGCGCGAGCGCGCGGATGCCGCGATCGAGGCGGTCGGCGGCACGCAGAAGCGGGCGGACGCCGCCATCTCCGCGGTCGAGGAGACCCAGCAGAGGGCCGACGAGGCCATCTCCGCCGTCGGCGCCACCCAGCAGAGGGCCGACGCCGCCATCTCCGCCGTCAGCGCCACCCAGCAGAGGGCCGACGCCGCCATCTCCGCGGTCGAGCAGACACAGCAGAAGGCCGACGCCGCCATCGGCGCCGTCGAGCAGACACAGCAGAAGGCCGACGCCGCCATCGGCGCCGTCGAGCAGACACAGCAGAAGGCCGACGCCGCCATCGGCGCGGTCGAGCGAACCCAGCAGAAGGCCGACGCCGCCATCTCCGCGGTCGAGCAGACCCAACAGAAGGCCGACGCCGCCATCTCCGCGGTCGAGCAGACCCAGCGGAAGGCGGACGAGGCGATCTCCGCCGTCGGCGCCACCCAGCAGCGCGCGGACGAGTCCATCGGCGCGGTCGGCCGGGCGATCGAGGGCGCGCAGGGGGCCGTGGAGCGCGCCGAGGGGCTCGTGGGCCGGATCGACCCACTGCTGGGCGGCTACGAGGAGCCGCTGGCCCGCCTGACGCCGTCGGTGCGCCGGCTGGCCGAGACGCTGGACCCGCACGAGGTCGAGGCGCTGGTGCAGCTGGTCGACCGGCTGCCCTCGCTCGTCACCCACCTCGACGAGGGCGTGATCCCGGTGCTCGAGGGGCTCGGCGACGTCGGCACCGACGTGCACGACCTGCTCGACACCATGCAGGACATCCGCGAGGTGGTGAAGGGCTTCCCCGGCTCGAAGCTGTTCCGCCGGCGTGGCCGCGAGGAGATCGCCGACGAGGCCGACAACGGCGAGGAGGCCCAGGAGCGCACCGGCTCCTGAGCCTCCTCGACCGCGGGGCCGGTCAGGTCTCGGTCGGGTACCCCAGCGCCCGGGCGACGTCGCCGATGCGCTCGTAGGTCTCGCCCTCGGGCAGCCGCTGCAGCTCGGCGACGACGGCGTCGGGGGCGCGGTGGTCCTGCGCGGCCTCGACCAGCGCGGGGCCGTCGGCCGGGAAGTCGGCCCGGACGAGCCAGCGCGCGAGCTCGGCCCGCGCCACCACGGCGTCCTCGGTCATGCCGACCGGCACGCCGCCGATCAGCGTGCTGTTCGGGCTGCCGGCGGGGTCCGGCTCACCCTCGGCCACCGGCTCCACCTCGCGGAACTCCTCGGACCGGGTGGCGCGCCCGGCCTTGAGCATCCCCTGGATCTCGTGCTCGATCTCCTCGTCGAGGCGCGGGTTGTGCTTGTCGCTGCGCGACGACACCCCGGCGAATCGGTCGTCCATCTCGCTCACGGCTTCTCCTACTTCTTGTCGAGCGCGGACGGCTTGTGGACCGCCGTGCCGCCGCTCTTGTCGCTCTTGACCTCGTACTGCGGCTCGTCGGGGCTGGCCTTGACCTTCCGGCCGCCGGCCTCGGTCTCCTTCGTGATCTTCTTGGTGACCTCGCCCTCGGCCTTGCTGCCGTGGCTGTTCCAGGTGACGTGGTCACCCTTCGTGAAGTCGTCGGCCATGCCCCGTCCTCCGTCGTCCCGAGTGGTCCTCCCCCGGTGCCCGGCCCGTCCCGGGGGCACACATCCGGCCCGGCCCGGTCCCCGAGCGACCCAGATCACCCCGGCGGCGGTGAGGTCCACCCGATCGGGCAGTGCCACGGACGCCACGGTCACGTAGCGTTCACGTCGACGGGGGTCACCGACACGAACCCGCTGCTGACGGTCGAGCGGCAGTGACGGAACGTGAGGTCCTCCCGTCCTCGATCGCCGGCCCGGTCGACCTCATTCCCCCGGGGTCGGCCGGGTCGGCCCGCATCGGCCCCCGGTCCCTACGCTCGCTGCGTGTCCGAGCCCGGCGATCCCCGCAGCGTCGACGTCCTCACCGTCACCTCCGTCGCCGATGTGACGCCGTCGGTCCGGCGGGTGGTCCTGTCCGGGACGCCGGACGCCGTCGCCGCGGCCGGGCCGACCGTCAACCTGCTGGTGCCGCGGGTGGGCGACCCCGACCCGCGCTGGCCGTCGGTGGCCCGCGACGGGCGCGTGGTCTGGCCGGTCGGTGCGCACGGCGTGAGCCTGCGCAGCTACACCGCCCGCCGGCAGGACCCGCAGCGCGGCGAGGTGGAGATCGACTTCGTGCTGCACGGCGACGGCCCGGCGGCGTCGTGGGCCGCCGCCGCGGCGCCCGGTGCCCTGCTCGGCGTGGCCGGCAGCGGGGCGCTGGGCGACCGGCCCGCGGGCACGCTGCTGCTGGCCGGCGACGAGACGGCGCTGCCGGCGATCAGCCGGATCCTCGCCGCGGCCGCGCCGGACACCACCGGCACCGCGCTGCTGGAGGTCGCGGGCCCCGCGGAGGAGCAGCCACTGGCCGCGCCGGCCGGCGTCGAGCTGCGCTGGCTGCACCGCGGCGACACCCCGCCCGGGGAGGGCACGCTGCTCGCCGACGCCGTCGCCGCCCTCGAGCGGCCGGCCGGGGACGACCTGTTCGCCTGGGTGGCCGCCGAGTCCGCCGCCGTCCGGGCCGTGCGGGCCGACCTGCGCGGGCGCTGGGGCCTGTCCCGCGCCCAGCACCACGCGATCGGCTACTGGCGGCGAGGCCGGGCGATGGCCCCCGCCGGCTGACCGCCGACGTACAGGCAGCTCACAGGTACCGTCCAGTGGAGCCGCAGCCGCACCCCGCACCGTGGGTGCCATGACGACGGTAGCCAGGCGTCCGACGGGAGATGTCGTGACGGGGACCCGCAGTGCTCGCGCCACCGGCCCGGAGGCCCGCCTCCTGGTGGTCGACGACGAGCCGAACATCCGCGAGCTGCTCTCGGCCAGCCTGCGCTACGCGGGCTTCGAGGTGGCGACGGCGGCCGACGGGCAGCAGGCGCTCGCGCTGGCCTCGTCCTTCCGGCCGGACCTGCTGGTGCTCGACGTGATGATGCCCGGGCTCGACGGCTTCGGCGTCGTCCGGCGGCTGCGGGAGAGCGGCCGGCACACCCCGGTGCTGTTCCTCACCGCGCGCGACGCCGCGGAGGACAAGGTCTCCGGGCTGACCCTCGGCGGCGACGACTACGTCACCAAGCCCTTCAGCCTCGACGAGGTGCTCGCCCGCATCCGGGCCGTCCTGCGCCGCAGCACCGGCCAGCAGCGCGCCGCCGAGAGCCCCCGGCTGTCGTTCGCCGACATCGAGCTCGACGAGGAGTCGCACGAGGTCGTGAAGGCCGGCGAGGTGGTCAGCCTCTCGCCCACGGAGTTCAAGCTGCTGCGCTACCTGATGGCCAACGCCGGGCGCGTGCTGTCGAAGGCGCAGATCCTCGACCACGTGTGGAACTACGACTTCAACGGCGAGGCGAACGTCGTCGAGTCCTACATCTCCTACCTGCGGCGCAAGGTCGACACCACCGAGCCCCGCCTGCTGCACACCATCCGCGGCGTCGGCTACACGCTGCGCCTGCCGCGCGGTTCGTGACCACTCCCGCCGGCGCCCCGCCCGCGGCCCGCGGCGGTCCCGCCCTGCCGCGTGTCCCGCTGCGGATCACGCTGGTGGCGCTGCTGCTCGTGCTGGTCACCGTCGCGCTGGTCGCCACCGGCCTGGCGGCCACGTCGCTGCTCAAGCGCTACCTCGTCGACCAGCTCGACCAGCAGCTGGAGAGCACGCTGCGCCAGTCGGTCGACCAGGAGAACTACGTCACCGCCTGCCTGTTCGGTGGGCGGCAGCGCTACGTCACCCCCGGCGACTACCAGGCCTGCCTCGTCCCCGGCGACCGGCGCCCGGTGGTGCTCTCCGGCCCCCTGTCCGACGACGACCTGCCCGACCTCGACGCCGACACGGTCGCCGAGATCACCGCGGACGCCGGCCGGGACCGCCCCGGCCCCGGCGGCCGCGACGCGCACACGGTGGCCTCCGCGGACCGCGACACCTACTGGCGGGTGACCGCGGTGGAGCTGCCCGGCGGCCTGGTCCTCGTCGCCGGCGGGGACCTCGACCGCGACGACCGGGTGATCGCCCGGCTCGTGGCCATCGAGGTCGTCGTCGGCCTGGTCGTGCTCGCGGCGCTCGGCGTCGCCGGGTACGCCCTGGTGCGCAGCAGCCTGCGCCCGCTGGCCGCGGTGGAGCGCACCGCGCAGGCGATCGCCGCCGGCGACCTGTCCCAGCGGGTGCCCGAGGGCGACGGCCGCACCGAGGTCGGCCGGCTGTCCCAGGCGCTCAACGGCATGCTCGCCCGCATCGAGAGCGCCTTCCGCGCCCAGCAGCGCTCGGAGGAGCAGGCCCGGGCGTCGGAGGAGCGGATGCGCCGGTTCGTCGCCGACGCCAGCCACGAGCTGCGCACCCCGCTGACGTCGATCCGCGGCTTCGCCGAGCTCTACCGGCAGGGCGCCGTCGGCAGTCCCGAGGAGACCGCGCGGCTGATGGCGCGCATCGAGAGCGAGGGCGCGCGGATGGGTGTCCTCGTCGAGGACCTGCTGCAGCTCGCCCGCCTCGACCAGCAGCGCCCGCTGTCGCTCACCCCGGTCGACCTGGCCGAGGTCGCGGGCGACGCCGTCCACGACGCGCGGGTGCTGCAGCCCGAGCGGCCCGTCTCGCTGCGCCTCGACGACTCGCTCACCGAGGTGCCCGTGGTGCTCGGCGACGAGGCGCGGCTGCGGCAGGTGGTGGGCAACCTGGTCACCAACGCGCTGGTGCACACCCCGCCGACGGCGCCGGTCACCGTCTCCCTCGGCGAGGACACCAGCGACGGCGGGGACCGGGTGGTGCTCCGGGTGGCCGACGAGGGCCCGGGCATGGCGCCGGAGGACGCCGCGCGGGCGTTCGAGCGCTTCTACCGGGCCGACGCCTCCCGCAGCCGGGTCGCCGGCGGCACGGGCCTCGGCCTGTCCATCGTCGCGTCGCTGGTGGCCGCGCACGGCGGGGACGTCTCGCTGGACACCGCGCCCGGCCGGGGCGCGGCGTTCACCGTCCGCCTGCCGCGGTCCGGGCCCGACGCCGGCGGGGTCCCCGGGCAGGTACCGGCGGGCGCGGAAGTACCGTCCGCGGGTGACTCCTGACGCCGAGGGCAGCTCCTCCGACCCCGCGCTGACCGCCGCGGTCGCCGACCTGGGCGACGCGCTGCGCGGGCTGGTCGACGCCTCCGTGCGCACCACCGTCCCGGCCGGCGAGCTGCACGCGGTCGCGGCGGAGGCGCGCGCGCTGGCCGGCCGGCTCGCCGCCGCGGTCCGCCCGCCCGGGCAGCTCCCAGCGCTCGACGACCCGGTGGCGTTCCGCCGCGTCTACAACATGGTCAGCGGGACCGGCAGCGCGCTGGCGCCGCCGCTGGTGCTGCGCGAGGAGCCCGGCGGCGTCGTCGGCGAGGTGTCCTTCGGCCTGGCCTACGAGGGCCCGCCCGGGTACCTGCACGGCGGCGCGAGCGGGCTGGTCATGGACCAGGTGCTCGGCGCGGCCACCATCCGCGCAGGCCTGTGGGGCATGACCGCCCGCCTGGAGCTGGACTACCGCCGCCCGGTCCCCCTGGACACCCCCGTCGTCTGCCGCGGGCGGGTGACCGAGCACGGCGGCCGCAAGTCGGTGGTGACCGGCACCATCGCCCTCGCCGCCGAGCCCGGCCGGCCGCTGGTCGAGGCCCGGGCGGTGTTCGTGCTGCCGCGGGAGGACCTGCGCGAGGCCTACTTCGCGCAGGTCACCGACGCGTCGGGCCGGCACGCGCCGCCGTCGCGGCCCACCGACGCGACCGCGCCCGTCCGGGACGGTGCCCGGTGAGGGACGTCGAGGTCGCCGCGGCCGCCGCCCGGGCCGCCGCGGACGTGCTCGTGGGCCTGCGGGCCGGCGGGCTGACCGGCCGGGCCCTCGGCGACGCCGGGGACGCCGCCGCGCAGGAGGCCATCGCGGGGGTCCTCGCGGCGCACCGGCCCGACGACGTCGTGTTCAGCGAGGAGGCGGCCGACGACCGCAGCCGCCTCGAGGCCGGACGGGTGTGGATCGTCGACCCGCTCGACGGCACGCGGGAGTACGGCGAGACGGGCCGGTCCGACTTCGCCGTCCACGTGGCGCTGTGGATGACCGGGACGCTCACCGCCGCGGCCGTGGCACTGCCCGCCGTCGGCGAGGTGCTCGTCACCGACCCGGCACCGGCCCTCCCCGCCGCGGTCGCGCGGGCGCCCCGGATCGCGGTGAGCCGCACCCGCCCGCCTGCGCAGGCGGACGCAGCGGCGGCCGCGGTCGGCGGCGAGCTCGTGCCGATGGGGTCAGCCGGCTACAAGGTCACCGCGGTGGTGCGCGGCGAGGTCGACGCCTACGTGCACGCCGGCGGCATGTACCAGTGGGACTCCGCCGCGCCGGTCGCCGTCGCCCTGGCCGCGGGCCTGACCGCCCTGCGGCTGGACGGGTCGCCGCTGCGCTACAACGAGCCCGACCCGTCGCTGCCCGACCTGCTGGTGTGCCGGCCGGAGCTGGCCGGGCGGCTGCTGGCCGCCGTCGCCACGGGGTCCTCCCCGGGCCGCTGACCCGATGGCGGACACTGGAGGCCGGGAATCCCCGGTGGACCGGTGCGGTTGGTGCTGGACCACGACCGTCGTCCCCCACCCCCGGAGCGCGAGCACGTGACCGCAGCACCCACCCGGCTCACCCAGCTGGAGACGCTCGAGGCCGAGTCGATCCACGTCATCCGCGAGGTGGCCGCCGAGCTCGAACGCCCGGTACTGCTGTTCTCCGGCGGCAAGGACTCCATCGTCATGCTGGAGCTCGCCCGCAAGGCGTTCGCGCCGGCGCGCATCCCGTTCCCGGTGATGCACGTCGACACCGGGCTGAACTTCCCCGACGTGCTCGAGTTCCGCGACAAGCGGGTGGCCGAGCTGGGCGTCGAGCTGGTCGTCGCCTCGGTGCCCGACGCGATGGCCCGCGGGCTGGTGCGCGAGGAGCCCAACGGCTCGCGCAACCGCATCCAGACGCCGGTGCTGCTCGAGGCGGTCGAGGAGCACGGGTTCACCGCGCTGTTCGGCGGGGCCCGCCGCGACGAGGACAAGGCGCGCGCCAAGGAGCGGGTGTTCAGCTTCCGCGACGAGTTCGGCCAGTGGGACCCGAAGAACCAGCGGCCCGAGCTCTGGGACCTCTACAACGGCCGGATCCACCTGGGCGAGTCGATCCGGGTGTTCCCGCTGTCGAACTGGACCGAGCTCGACATCTGGCAGTACATCGCCCAGGAGGGCATCGCCATCCCGCCGCTGTACCTGGCGCAGGAGCGCCAGGTCGTCGAGCGCCAGGGGATGCTCTACGCCGTCAACGAGTTCGTCCGGCCGCGCGAGGGCGAGCACGTGTTCCGCGAGACCGTCCGCTACCGGACCGTCGGTGACGCCAACCTCACAGCGGCGGTGCGGTCCCGGGCGACGACGGTCGAGGAGGTCATCGCCGAGATCGCGGTGACCCGGCTGACCGAGCGCGGCGCCACCCGCGGCGACGACAAGGTCAGCGACGCCGCGATGGAGGACCGGAAGAAGGAGGGCTACTTCTAGCCCTCCCCCGGCGGCGCCGGTACCGCAGCAGGACGACGACGGTGACGGCCAGCAGCAGGAAGCCCGCCGGCCAGCCGACCGCCTCCGGCGCGCCCACGCCGAGCGCCTCGGCCGCGACGTAGCCCACGGCGTAGCCGGCGACGACGACCAGCAGGACCGGCACCAGGAACACCAGACCGCCCACCCCGCCTCCTCCCGGTGGGCGCCCTGTGGCGCCGCCCACACCAGCGTCCCCGCTCGCGGCGCCCCGTGTCGCGGCTGGGACGATGGGGGCCATGTCCGACCTGCCCGCCGTCGACGTCCACTCCGCTGCCGCCGAGCAGGCGGCAGAGATCGCGACGGCCCGCCGGGACATCGCCCGCATCGCCACGGCCGGCTCGGTCGACGACGGCAAGAGCACGCTCATCGGCCGCCTGCTGTTCGACAGCAAGGCCGTCTTCGAGGACCAGTACGCGGCGATCGAGCGCGCCAGCCGCGGTGACTACGTCGACCTCGCGCTGCTCACCGACGGCCTGCGCGCCGAGCGCGAGCAGGGCATCACCATCGACGTCGCCTACCGGTACTTCAGCACCCCGCGGCGCACGTTCGTCCTGGCCGACACCCCGGGCCACGTGCAGTACACGCGCAACATGGTCACCGGCGCGTCCACCGCCGACCTCGCGATCGTGCTGGTCGACGCCCGCAAGGGGATCCTCGAGCAGAGCCGCCGGCACGCCTACCTCGCCGCGCTGCTGCGGGTGCCGCACCTGGTGGTCGCGGTGAACAAGATGGACCTCGTCGACTGGTCGCAGGAGGTCTTCGAGGCCATCCGCGACGAGTTCCGCGCCTTCGCCGCGCGCCTGCACGTGCCCGACCTGACCGTCATCCCGGTCTCGGCGCTGCGCGGCGACAACGTCGTCACCCGGTCCGACGCCGCCCCCTGGTACGACGGGCCGTCGCTGCTCGAGCACCTCGAGTCGGTGGAGGTGGCGGGCGACGCCAACCTGACCGACGTCCGGTTCCCCGTGCAGTACGTCATCCGCCCGCAGTCCGACGCCTTCCACGACTACCGCGGCTACGCCGGCACGGTGGCCAGCGGCGTGCTGCGCCCCGGCGACGAGGTGCGGGTGCTGCCGTCGGGCCGGACGACGACGGTCGCCGGGATCGACGGCCCGCGCGGCCCGGTCGACGTCGCCGTCCCGCCGATGTCGGTGACCGTGCGCCTCGCCGACGACCTCGACGTCTCCCGCGGGGACATGATCTGCGGCCCCGACGGTGGCACCGACGCCGGCCCGGAGGTGACCCAGGACCTCGACGCGCTGGTCTGCTGGATGGCCGAGGAGCCGCTGCGCCCGCGGCAGCGCCTGGCGGTCAAGCACACCACCCGCTCGGTGCGCGCGATGGTCAAGGAGGTCGTGCACCGGCTCGACGTCAACACCCTCGACCACGAGGAGGAGGCCGGCGAGCTCGGCCTCAACGACATCGGGCGCGTGCGGCTGCGCACCACCCAGCCGCTGTTCGTCGACGACTACACGCACAACCGCGCCACCGGCCGGTTCATCCTGGTCGACGAGGCCACCAACGCCACGGTCGGCGCCGGGATGCTCGTCCCCCACTGACGCCGGCTCAGCGCAGGGCGACCGGCAGGCTCTCGAAGCCGCGCAGCGTCCGCAGGTCGCGGCGCACCGGCGTCCCGGCCACCCGCAGCCGCGGGAACCGCTCGCTGAGCACCCGCAGGCCCACCACGCCCTCCAGGCGGGCCAGCCCGGCGCCCAGGCAGTAGTGGACGCCGCCGGAGAAGGCCAGGTGGTCGCGGGCGTTGCGGCGGGTGACGTCGAAGCGCGCGGGGTCGGCGAACACCTCGGGGTCGCGGTTGGCCGCGCCGAGCAGCACGGTGACGCGCGTGCCGGCCCGCAGCGGGACGCCGGCGAACCCGGCGTCCCGCGTGACCGTGCGGCCGGTGAGCTGCACGGGGCTGTCGGCGCGCAGCACCTCCTCGACGGCGCCGTCCCAGCCGGCGGGGTCCTCCCGCAGGGCGTCCCACTGGTCGCGGTGGGCGTCGAGCAGGACGACGGCGTTGCCGAGCAGGTTGACCGTGGTCTCGAAGCCGGCGCCGAGCAGTAGCATCACGGTGGCGTGCAGCTCGCGCTCGCTCAGCGCCTCGTCCCCCTCCAGCGTGACCAGGCGGCTGACCAGGTCGTCGCCGGGGTCGGCGCGCAGCCGGGCGAAGTGCCCGCGCAGGAAGGCGTGCATGGCGCGCAGCCCGCGCTCGGCGGCGAGGTAGCGGCGCGGGGACAGGCCGGCGTCGAGGGTGGCGGCGGCCGCGGCGCCCCAGCGCAGGAAGTCCTCGCGGCGGTCGGTGGGGACGGCGAGCAGGTCGGCGATGACGAGCACCGGCAGCTGGGCGGCGTAGGCGCCGACGAGGTCGACGACGCCGTCGCGGCCGGCGAGGTCGTCGAGCAGCGCCTCGGCGGTGCGCCGGACCATGGGCTCGGAGGCGAGCGTGGCGCGCGGGGTGAACGCACGGCCGACGAGGCGGCGGAAGCGGGTGTGGTCGGGCGGGTCGGTGACCAGCATGGACGGCGGCTCGGCCACGCCGGTGGCGTCGAGCTCGTCGCCCACGCGCAGCGCCCAGCGGATGAGCGCGGGCGCCTGCGAGCGGTCCCAGCCCACGCCCGCGGCGTCGGAGCGCAGGACGGCGGCGGCCACGGCGTGCGAGGTGGTCACCGGGCCGAGCGCGCTCGAGGTGACCGGCCCGCGGTCGCGCAGCCGCTCGTAGAGGGCGTGCGGGTCCTCGCGGGCGCCCGGGTCGCGCAGCAGCCGGGCGAGGGGATCGCCGCGGCGGGCGGCCCGGGCGAGGTACACCGCCGGGAGGCCGTGCCGCACGGCGTAGCGGGCCGCGGTGCGCACCGGGCGCAGCAGCGGCGACCGCGGCGGTTCGGCCAGCGGGGCCGGGGCCGTGCGCGGGGACGTGGTCGTCATGGGCACCTCCCGCCCGGCGCTCGCCAGGCGGGAGGCAGTGTCGCAGGACCTACCGGTCGGCGTCCGGCGGCTCCGGGGTCTGGCTCGCGTCGCCGTCCCAGTCCTTGCCGGCCTTGTAGGCGTGGCCGGAGGCGCTGTCGGTCTGGTCGGCGACGGTCTCCACCATCTCCTCGTCGGACAGGCCCTCGCCGGCTGCCTCGGTGTGGCTGGTCGGCTCGCTCATTCCGTCTCCTCCGTCGGGCGGCATCGGTCTCCCCAGCCCTCCCCGGGGAGGCGCCGGGGCAAACGCAGGGTCGGTCTCAGCCGGCGGAGCGGGAGTCGAGGACGAACCAGACCCGTTTGCCGTCGCCGACGTCCTCGACGCCCCAGTCGTCGGCGATGGCCTGGACGATCTGCATGCCGCGCCCGCGCGGCTGGTCGCCCCGCAGCTCCCCCACCACGGGGCGGATCCCGCTGCCGTCGGTGACGGCGATCCGCAGCCAGCCGTCGGAGTACTCGAGCTCCAGCGACAGCACGGCCTCCCCGCCGACGTGGTCGACGACGTTGGCCACGAGCTCGGTGACCAGCAGCTCGACGTCGCCCGTGTCCTGCGGCGCCCGCCAGGCGCGCATCACCTCCCGCGCGAGGTGGCGCGCCACGGGGACGCTCCGGGGGGACGGTGGCAGGTCCACCCGGGCGGTGAGCGTCGACATCGGGGTCTCCCTGGCAGCCGGGGCACGGCCGACTCGGCGGTGCACGATCGGATCGTGGCCGACCATCCCAGTTCCTCATCCGAAGTGCAACGACCGTTGCGTGTCACCCCCGTTGCACGCAACAGCCGTTGAACAAGGTAGTGTGCAACCGGTTCCGGTGGGGCAGACCGCCGGAGGGACGCGGGAGGACGACCGTGGCAGGACCGCAGCAGCTCCGGGCGGAGCCGGAGCAGGCCGGACCGCGGGACGACGGGCGCGAGCGGGACACCGCGCTGGCCGCGCTGCAGGACCTGGTGCGCGAGATCGACCGCTGCGCCGTCGAGCTGCAGGGCGCGCGCGAGCGCGCCGAGCTGCTGCTGGCCGAGCGCCGCACCGGCCGGGCCTGGCTCGACATCGTCAGCGCCGAGGCCCGGCCGCTGGTCGTGGAGCGGATCACGACGGTGCTGTCGGCCCTCGCGGGCGCGGGTTCGACCTGGCGCCGCGCGCAGGCCCGCGCCCTCCAGGACGAGCAGGTGAGCATCAACCGCATCGCCGCGCTGTTCGGCGTCACGCGGCAGCGCATCTCCGCCCTGCTGCGGGAGCCGGCGCCGGACTCCCCGCCGGACCCGGACGCCGTGCCCCCGGCCTGAGTACCGGGCGGTCCTACGCGGTGAGCGCGTCGATCGCCTTGTAGAGCCGCTGCTCCGACACCGGGCGGGGCGTGCCGATCTGCTGCGCGAAGAGCCCGACGCGCAGCTCCTCGACCATCCACCGGATCCGGGTGACCGGGTCGTCGGGAGCGCCGGTGGGCGGCACCTCGCGGCGCAGCTGCTCGTACTCGGCGGTCACCGCGGCGACCTGGTCCATCCACAGCGCGTCGCGCACCGCGTTGGCCGGCAGCTTCTCCAGCCGGTACGCCATGGCCTTCAGGTAGCGGACCAGGTCGGGCAGCCGCCGCCGGCCGGCGTCGGCGACGAAGCCGCGGTGCAGCAGGCCGCCCATCTGCCGGCGCAGGTCGGCGACGGCCGCCTCGGGCACCCGCCGGCCGGGCGCCGCGCCGATCGCGACGGCGACCTCGCGGGCCTGGATGAGCACGGCCTCGACCCGCCGGACGGCGTCCTGGGCGAGCGGCAGCAGCTGCTGCTTCGCCGTCGCCACGAGCGCGGTGAACGCGGCCTCGTCGCGCGGGGGCCCGCCCGCGGCGGCGACCAGCTCGTCGGCGGCGGCGTCGACGCAGTCGTCGACCAGCGCGGGGATCTCGCCGTCGGGGTTGAACTGCAGGGCCAGGCGGCTCTTGGGGGACAGCCCCTTGACCACCTGCCGGGTGGGCGAGCCCGCGACGAGCACCAGCAGCCGGCGGGCGCCGCGCCAGGACAGGCGCGCGGCCTCGGCCTCGGTGGAGACGACGCGCACGCCGACCGTGGCGCCCTCGTCGACCAGCGCCGGGTAGGCGGTGACCACGTGCCCGCCGCGGCGCACCTCGACGGTGCGCGGGAGCTCGCCGATGGTCCAGGCCGTGAGGCCGGTGCGCTCCACGTCGGAGGCGGCCGCGGCCAGGCTGGCGCGCGCCTGCGGGGCGACCTCGCGGCGCAGCGCCTGCAGGTCCTTGCCGGTGGCCAGCGCCCGCTGCCGGTCGTCGACCACGCGGAAGGTGGCGCGCAGGTGGCCGGGGACCTGCGCCGGCTGCCAGGCGCCGGGCGGGACGACGACGGCCGCCGAGCGGCGCAGCTCGCGCTCCAGCGCCGGCAGCAGCGGCTCGGTGGGGGCGATGCGCGGCAGGACCTCGCGCACCCGGTCGGGGATGGGGACCAGCGCCCGGCGGAGCTGCTTGGGCAGCGTGCGGAGCAGCGCCGTCACCAGCTCCTCCCGCAGGCCGGGGACGGTGAAGGCCAGCGACTCCCCCGACGTCTGCTGTACGACGGAGTCGAGGACGGCGAGCGGGACGTCGACGGTGACGCCGTCCTCCGGCGCCCCGGGCGCGAAGGCGTAGGACAGCGGCAGGGTCAGCCCCTGGGTGAGCGGCACCTCGTCCGGGAAGTCCTCGACGCGCACCTGTCCCGCGGCGGCCGCGTTGGTGAGCATCTCCGGCGTGAAGGTGAGCAGGTCCGGCGTCCGCTGCCGCGCCTGCTTCCACCAGCGGTCGAAGTGCCGGGTGGAGACGACGTCGGCCGGGATGCGCGCGTCGTAGAGCTCGAAGACCGTCTCGTCGTCGACCCGGATGTCGCGCCGCCGGGCACGCTCCTCCAGTTCGGCCACGCGCTCCAGCGCCCGCTGGTTGTCGGCCCAGAACCGGTGGTGCGTCGTCCACTCGCCCTGCACGAGGGCGTGCCGGATGAACAGCTCGCGGGAGACGACCGGGTCGATGGAGCCGTACTGCACGCGGCGGCCGACGACGAGCGGGATGCCGTAGAGGGTGACCCGCTCGGTGGCGACGACGGAGCCGCGCCGGGCGTCCCACCGCGGCTCTGAGTACTCGCGGGAGACCAGGTGGCCGGCCAGCCGCTCGACGTCCTCGGGGTCGACGCGCGCCACCGTGCGGGCGAACAGCCGGCTGGTCTCGACCAGCTCGGCGGCCACCACCCAGCGCGGCGGCTTCCTCGCCAGCGGCGTGCCGGGCGCGATGACGAACCGGGCGCCGCGGGCGCCGAGGTACTCGCGGCCGCCGCGCCGCCGGTCGCCGTCCTTGCGCTTGTCCTCCAGCTGGAGGCCGACCTGGGACAGCAGCCCGGCGAGCAGCGCGGTGTGCACGCCGCGCTCGTCGGGCTCGGCGGCGAGGTCGCCGACGGTCATCCCGAGGCGGCGGGCGGTGCTGCGCAGCTGGCCGTGCAGGTCCTGCCACTCGCGGATGCGCACGTAGTGCAGGAACTCGCGCTTGACCGTGCGGCGGAACTGGCTGCCGGACAGGGCGTCCTGCTGCTCGGCGAGGTACCGCCACAGGTTGAGCAGCGCGAGGAAGTCGGAGTGCTCGTCGGCGAAGCGCGCGTGCATCTGGTCGGCGGCCTGCTGGTGCTCGGCGGGACGCTCGCGCGGGTCCTGGATGGTCAGGCCCGCCGCGATGACGAGGACCTCCTCGAGCACGCCGCGGCGGTCGGCCTCGACCACCATGCGGCCCAGGCGCGGGTCCAGGGGAAGCTGGGCGAGGGCGCGGCCGGTGTCGGTGAGCCGCCCGTCCTGCAGGGCCCCGAGCTCCTCGAGCAGGGCGCGGCCGTCGGTGACGGCGCGGCGGTCCGGCGGGTCGACGAACGGGAAGTCCTCCACCGCGCCGAGGTCGAGCGCGGCCATCTGCAGCAGCACCGAGGCGAGGCTGGTGCGCAGGATCTCCGGGTCGGTGTACTCCGGCCGGCTCTCGAAGTCCTCCTCCGTGTAGAGCCGGATGGCGATGCCGTCGGCGACGCGGCCGCAGCGCCCGGAGCGCTGCCGGGCCGAGGCCTGGCTGATCGGCTCGATGGGCAGCCGCTGCACCTTGGTCCGCGCGCTGTAGCGGGAGATGCGCGCGGTACCCGGGTCGACGACGTAGCGGATGCCCGGCACGGTCAGCGACGTCTCGGCGACGTTGGTGGCCAGCACGATGCGGCGGCCGGTGTGCGGCTGGAAGACCCGGTGCTGGTCGGCGGCGGACAGCCGGGAGTAGAGCGGCAGCACCTCGGTGCCGGGGAAGCGCTCGGTGAGGACGTCGGCGGCGTCGCGGATCTCGCGCTCGCCGGCGAGGAAGACCAGGACGTCGCCCGGGCCCTCGTGCGCCAGCTCCTCGACGGCGTCGCCGATGGCGGTGACCTGGTCGCGGTCGGGGTCGGCGTCCGGGTCGTCGGGGTCGACGACGGGCCGGTAGCGCACCTCGACCGGGTAGGTGCGGCCGCTGACCTCGACGACGGGCACGTCGGCGCCGTCGAGACCGAAGTGCTTGGCGATCCGCTCCACGTCGATGGTGGCCGAGGTGATGACGACCTTGAGGTCGGGCCGGCGGGGCAGCAGCTGGGCGAGGTAGCCCAGCAGGAAGTCGATGGTGAGGCTCCGCTCGTGCGCCTCGTCGACGATGATCGTGTCGTACTGGCGCAGCAGCCGGTCGTGCGCGATCTCGGCGAGCAGGACGCCGTCGGTCATGAGCTTGACCAGGGTGGAGTCGCCGACCTGGTCGGTGAAGCGCACCTTCCACCCGACCGCGCCGCCGAGCGGGGTCTCCAGCTCCTCGGCGATCCGCTCGGCCACCGTGCGGGCGGCGATCCGCCGCGGCTGGGTGTGTCCGATGCGGCCGCGCACCCCGCGGCCCAGCTCGAGGGCGATCTTGGGCAGCTGGGTGGTCTTGCCCGAGCCGGTCTCGCCCGCGACGACGACGACCTGGGAGTCCCGGAGGGCGGCGGCGATGTCGTCGCGCCGGGCACTGACCGGCAGGCCCTCGGGATAGGTGACCGCGGGGACGGCCGCGCGGCGGCGGGCGATGCGCTCCTCGGCGGCGGCGACGTCGGCGGCGATCTTCTCGAGGGCGCGGTCGCGGGCGGCGGCGTCGCGGGTGCGGCGCAGCCCCTCCAGGCGGCGGCCGAGCCGGTGCTCGTCCTCGAGGGTCAGCGCGGCCAGCCGGGACCGGAGGTCCGGGAGGGTCGCGGTCACGGCGGTGCTCGGCTCCATCCATCGAGAGAGGGCCCGGTGCGGGCGGGGGTCGCGCCCAGGATCGCACCGGAGGGGCCCGCGCCGTCGGCGTCCGGGCCGAGGGGGACAACGCCCGCGGGCCGGTGGCTGTTCCTCCTCCGGCACCGCGGGGTACCGGAGTCGCACGGCTCACACTGCATGCACGACACAACTGGTTGCATGTACGGCGCAACGGTTTGTACGGTACATGCACCCGTCCCTCCGTTCCGGAGTCCTCCTGTGCCCTCCCCCGCCTCGCCCCCGGCGAGCACCCGCTCCGCCGAGGTCCGGCTCCTGTCGGAGCAGATGCCGCGCTTCATGCGGCTGGTGCACGCGTTCAAGAGCCAGCAGGCCGCAGGCGACGGCCGGGAGCGCGCCGCGCTGGTCCTGCTCTTCCCGCTGACCCGCATCGGCCCGCTCCGCCAGAGCGCCCTCGCCGAGCTGGTGCACGCCGACCCCTCCACGGTCAGTCGGCACGTCGCCTCGCTCGTCGAGCAGGGCCTCGTGCAGCGCGTGGCCGACGAGACCGACGGCCGCGCCACCCGGCTGGTCGCCACCGACGCCGGCCGCGACGCCGTCGAGCGGCTCGCGCAGGAGCGCGCCACGCAGCTGGAGGCGATGCTCGCCGGCTGGTCCGACGACGACCTCGCCGCCCTCACCGGGCTCTTCGGACGCCTGCTCGACGACCTCACGGCAGCGCTGCCGTCCCCCTCCGCACTCCCCGTCCCGAGAGAGAAGCCATGAGCCAGACCACCGCCCGCCCCTCCGGCGGGCGTAGCGGCGCCCGCGCCGCGGCGGCAGCACCGGACTCCTCCGGCGCGTTCACCCACCGCCAGATCGTCACGATCCTCGTCGGGCTGATGGTCGCGATGTTCCTCGCGGCCCTCGACCAGACGGTCGTGTCCACCGCCATCCGCACCATCGCCGACGACCTGCAGGGCTACGACCTGCAGGCCTGGGCGACGACGGCGTTCCTCATCACCTCGACGATCGCCACGCCGCTCTACGGCAAGCTCTCCGACATCTACGGCCGGCGGCCCTTCTACCTGTTCGCCATCGCCGTGTTCGTCGTCGGCTCGGTGCTGTGCGGCATGGCGACGTCGATGTACGAGCTGGCCGCGTTCCGCGCGGTCCAGGGCATCGGCGCGGGTGGCCTGATGTCGCTCGCGCTGGCGATCATCGGCGACATCGTCCCGCCGCGGGAGCGCTCGCGGTACCAGGGTTACTTCATGGCCGTCTTCGGCACCTCGAGCGTGCTCGGCCCGGTCATCGGTGGCTTCTTCGCGGGCCAGGGCTCGCTGCTGGCCATCGACGGCTGGCGCTGGATCTTCTACGTCAACGTCCCGCTGGGCGTGCTCGCCTTCGCCGCCGTGTTCCGGGTGCTGCACCTGCCGCACGAGCGCCGCGAGCACCGCATCGACTGGCCGGGCGCGCTGGCGCTGATCACGTTCCTCGTGCCGCTGCTGGTCGTCGCCGAGCAGGGCCGCATCTGGGGCTGGACCTCGGGCCGCTCGGTGGCCTGCTACGTCATCGGCGCCGTCGGCTTCGTGCTCTTCGTCCTGGCCGAGCGGGCCTACGGCGACGACGCGCTGCTGCCGCTGCGCCTGTTCCGCAACCGCAGCTTCTCGGTGGTCGGCGTCGGCAGCGTCGTCATGGGCGCCGGCATGTTCGGCGGGCTGCTGCTCCTGCCCCAGTACCTGCAGATCGTGCACGGCTCCAGCGCCACGGTCGCCGGCCTGCAGATGATCCCGCTGGTCGCCGGCATCATGACCGGCGCGATGAGCTCGGGCATCGCGATCTCGAGGACCGGCAGGTACAAGGTCTTCCCGCTCGTGGGCATCGCCCTGATGACCGGCGCGCTGCTGGCCATGTCGTTCGTCGTCGACGCCGACACCTCGGTGTGGACCCTCGTGCCGTTCATGGTCCTGCTGGGTCTCGGCCTCGGCTTCAACTTCCAGCCGGCGATCCTCGCGGTGCAGAACGCCGTGTCGCCGCGGGAGATGGGCGTGGCCACCTCGTCGGTGACGTTCTTCCGGCAGATGGGCGGCACGATCGGCACCGCCGTCTTCCTGTCGGTGCTGTTCAGCCGACTGCCGCAGGACATCGGCGACTCGCTGACCTCGGCGGCGGCCGGCGACCCGCGCGTGGCGCAGGCCCTCCAGGGCGGCCAGCTGCCCACGGGCGGCGACGCGCTGCAGGACACCTCGTTCATCCAGACCCTGCCGTCGTTCCTCGCGGCACCGTTCAAGACCGGGTTCTCGAACTCGATCGACCTGGTGTTCCTCATCGCCGCGTGCGTGGTGGCCGTCGGGTTCTTCGTGTTCCTGTTCCTGCCGCAGCTGGCGCTGTCGAACAAGTCCGGCATCCAGGCGCGGCAGGCCGGCGAGCAGACCGCCGGCGGCCACGCGGCCGACCACGACGGTGCCGAGCAGGCCGTGCAGTCGGCCGGGGCGTCCGCGCCGACGTCGACCGCCCCGCCCGTCGGCCGGCCGGGCGACGCGGAGACCACCGGGCGCCACGCCGGCTGAGCCCTCCGCACGACGACGAGAGGCCCCTCCCCGCGAGCTCGCGGGGAGGGGCCTCTCGCCGTCTCGGGGGCGGGCCGCACCGTTGATCACCGGACGCGTGCACGCCCGCGCGGCGTGTCGCGCCGTGTCCCGTGCACGCAGCCGATGATCGGCAGGGGGACTCCGGGTCGATCATCGGCTCGTTGCCGCAGACACGCACCGACACGCCGCCGCGAGCGGCAACGAGCCGGATCTCGACCGGGCGCCGGGCGTCCGGGGCCCGGCTCGGCCGCGGGGGTCAGCCGTGCGGCAGGAAGACCGCGCGCACGCAGCCGTCCTCCTTGTCCTTGAACATGCGGTACCCGCGCGGGGCGTCCTCCAGCGGCATGACGTGCGTGGCCAGGTGCTCGGTGGTCAGCTCGCCGCGGGCCATGTGCTCGAGGATCCGCGGCATGTAGCGCTGGCCGTGCACCTGCGCCCCGCGCAGCGTCAGGCCCTTGTTCATCGCGGCGCCCAGCGGGAACTTGTCCACCGGCCCCGCGAAGACGCCGAGCACGAACACGCTCCCGCCCTTGCGGCAGGCCATGATCGCCTCGCGCACCGCCGACGGCCGGTCGGTCTGCAGCCGCAACTGCTGCTTGAGCTGGTCGTAGGCCCCCTGCACGCCGGTGCTGTGCGCCTCCATGCCCACGGCCTCGATGCAGACGTCGGGACCGCGCCCGCCGGTGCGCTCGCGCAGCTCGGCCATCACGTCGGTGGTCGAGTAGTCGATCACCTCGGCGCCCACGTGCCGCCGCACCTGCTCGAGCCGCTCGGGCAGCCGGTCGATGACGTACACCTGCTCGGCGCCGAGCAGCATCGCCGCGCGCGCCGCCATCTGGCCCACCCCGCCGGCGCCCCACACGGCGACGGTGTCGCCCGGCTCCGTGCCGGCCAGGTCGGCGCCCATCCAGCCGGTGGAGACGGCGTCGGAGGCGAACAGCGCGCGGTCGTCGCTGACCTCCTCGGGCACGAGGAAGGTGCCGACGTCGGCGAACGGCACCCGGATGTACTCCGCGTGGGACCCGGCGAAGCCGCCCATCGCGTGCGAGTAGCCGAAGCACCCGCCCGGGCTCTGCCCCCACAGCCCCTCGGTGATCCCGGGGTTCGGGTTGCCGTTGTCGCACAGCGAGTAGAGCTCCTGCCGGCAGTACCAGCAGTGCCCGCAGGCGATGAAGGAGTTGACGACGACGCGGTCGCCCACCCGGCGGTCCCGCACGCCGGGGCCCACCTCCACGACCTCGCCCATGAACTCGTGGCCCAGCACGTCGCCCACCCGCATCGCCGGGATGTAGCCGCCGAGCAGGTGCAGGTCGGAGCCGCACGTCGTCGTCCGGGAGACCTTGAGGACCACGTCGCGGTCGTTGAGGATCGTCGGGTCGGGGACGGTCTCCACCGAGACCTCGTTGACGCCGGTCCAGGTCGCGGCCCTCACAGCACGCCCTCCTTCGGCGCGGCCTGCGCGGCGCCCTCGAGCGCGGCACCCTGCGGGGTGGCCGCGCGCCTCCCGTGGGGCTGCGGCTCCATCCGCAGCACCTCGCCGACCTCCAGCAGCGCCTTCGACTCGCGCAGCGCGGCGCGCAGCTCGCCGACCTCGTCCTCGGTCGGGGTGCCGCGGAAGCGGGCCGCCAGCTCGGTCCCCCGGTCGCCCGGCGCGGGCGTCGTGCGCACCTCGACACGGTCGCCGAGCGCGGCCAGCGGCGCGGGCAGCGCGGCCGACACCTCCCCGGGCTCCCGCAGCACGGTGACCGCCCGCCACCTCCGGGCGGCGACCGCCGGGTCGTCGGTGGCCGAGGCCTGGCCGGCGCCGGGGACCCGCACGTGCTGCAACTGCCTGAGCAGCGCGGCGCCGGCCCCGCTCGCCAGGCCGGTGGCCCGGCCGATCAGCTGGTCGATGTCCATGCGGCGCTGGCTACCCGGCCCGGCGCCCGGCCTATCGTGAGCCGGTCGGGCCGCGCGCCCGCCTCTCCCGCCGCCGTCGTCCGTGGAGGCCGTCGTGTCCTCGCTCATCCTGTCCCGCCGCGACCTGGAGTTCCTCCTGCACGAGTGGCTGGAGGTCGAGACGCTCACCAAGCGCCCCCGGTACGCCGAGCACTCCCGCGAGACGTTCGACGCGGTGATGGAGCTCGCCGAGCAGATCGCCACGGAGCACTTCGCGCCGCACAACCGGAAGGCCGACGAGAACGAGCCCCGGTTCGTCGACGGCCGGGTGGAGATGATCCCCGAGGTCGGCAGGGCGCTCGACGTCTTCCGCGAGTCCGGGATCATGGCCGGCACCTTCGACGAGGAGTACGGCGGCATGCAGCTGCCGCAGACCGTCGGGCAGGCCGCGTTCGCGTGGTTCAAGGCGGCCAACGTCGGTACGTCGAGCTACCCGTTCCTGACCATGGGCAACGCGCGCCTGCTGCTGGCGCACGGCTCGCAGGAGCAGAAGGACACCTACGTCCGGCCGATGCTCGAGGGCCGCTGGTTCGGCACCATGGCGCTGTCCGAGCCGCAGGCCGGGTCGTCGCTCGCCGACATCACCACCCGCGCCGAGCCCCAGGACGACGGCACGTACCGGCTCACCGGCAACAAGATGTGGATCTCGGCCGGCGACCACGAGCTGACCGAGAACATCGTCCACCTGGTGCTGGCGAAGATCCCCGGCGGCCCGCCCGGCGTGAAGGGCATCTCGCTGTTCGTCGTCCCGAAGTACCTCGTGCGGGAGGACGGCGGGATCGGCGAGCGCAACGACGTCGTCCTGGCCGGGCTCAACCACAAGATGGGCTACCGCGGGACGACGAACACGCTGCTCAACTTCGGCGAGGGCGTGCACACCCCGGGCGGCCGCGCCGGCGCCGTCGGGTACCTCGTGGGCGAGCCCCACAAGGGCCTGTCCTACATGTTCCACATGATGAACGAGGCCCGGATCGGCGTCGGGATGGGCGCCACGGTCCTCGGCTACACCGGCTACCTGCACGCCCTGGAGTACGCGCGCACCCGCACCCAGGGGCGCCCGGCGAGCAACCGGGACGCCTCCTCGCCGATGGTGCGGCTGGTCGACCACCCCGACGTCCGCCGGATGCTGCTCGCCGCGAAGAGCTACGCCCAGGGCGGGCTGGCGCTGGGCCTCTACTGCGCCCGGCTGGTCGACGAGGAGCGGACGGCGGAGACGCAGGAGGAGCGCGAGCGCGCGCACCTCCTGCTGGACACCCTGACGCCGATCGCCAAGGCCTGGCCGTCGCAGTGGGGCCCGGTCGCCGACGACCTCGCCATCCAGGTGCACGGCGGCTACGGCTACACCCGCGACTACCCGGTCGAGCAGTTCTACCGGGACAACCGGCTCAACCCGATCCACGAGGGCACCAACGGCATCCAGGCCCTCGACCTGCTCGGCCGCAAGGTGACGATGCACGGCGGCGCCGGGCTGCGGCTGCTGGCCGAGACGATCGGGGCGACGACGGCACGGGCGGCCGGCACCCCCTTCGCCGACCTGGCCGCCGACGTCGACACCGCGGTCCGCCGCCTGGTCGAGGTCACCGGCACGCTGTGGGGCACGGGCGACCCCGCGCTGGCCCTGGCCAACGCGAGCGCCTACCTCGACGCCGCCGGGCACACCGTCGTCGCGTGGCTGTGGCTGGAGCAGGCGCTGGCCACCCGGGACGAGACCAGCGACTTCCACGAGGGCAAGCGCGCCGCGGCGCGGTACTTCCAGCGCTGGGAGCTGCCGAAGGTGCACACCTGGCTGGACCTGCTGGAGTCGCTGGACCGCACGGTGCTCGACACCCCGGAGACGCACCTGTAGGCACCCGGACGCACTCGCGCCCCGCGGCTCCGGAGAGGAGCGGCGGGGCGCGGGTCGTCGCGCGGGGCGTCAGTGGGCATCACGCTCAGGCGGCCCGTGCGACCCCCACGGCCTCGGCACCGGCGGGCGCGGGCGTGGCCGCGCGGGCCGCCCGCTGCTCCTGCTCGTACCGTGCGGTCGTCGAGGCGCCCATCACGATGACCAGGCCGGTGAGGACCAGGAAACCGACGAGGGCGACAGCGGGCCACAGAACCATCTCGAACTACCCCTTGCTCATCTCGTCTCGCGCCGCCGGGACCGTGCCCAGCGGCTCGTCGTCTGAGGACTGTGTCCCCAGCCGACCGCCCTCTCAATCGTCGGCACGTGATGTTCACCTGACGGACTGTGATCGGAAGCACAGCCGGGCCCGCGAGGAGCCCGGCCGGTGCCGAGGGCGCACGCATGGTGTCATCGGGACGTGTCCGCAGGCGCGCAGGCCCGACGACGGGGCACGGCCTCCAGCGCCCGCCCGACGCGTCCCGCGCTCCTCGTCCTGACCCTGTCACTGGGTGTCACGACCCTGTCGTTGCTGCAGAGCCTCGTGGTCCCGGTGCTCGGCCCGATCGGCGAGCAACTCGGCGTCTCGGCCGCCGCCGCGAGCTGGGTGCTGACGGCGAACCTGTTGGCCGCCGCCGTGCTCACGCCGGTCCTCGGCCGGCTCGGCGACATCCACGGCGAGCGCCCGGTCGTGCTCGGCATCCTGGCCGCGGTCGCCGTCGGCACGCTGCTCGCGATCATCACCCGCTCGCTGCCGCTGCTCATCGTCGCCCGGGTGCTGCAGGGCTCCTCCTACGGCCTGTTCCCCCTCTCGATCAGCCTGCTGCGCCGCGAGCTGCCGCCGGAGCGGCTGAGCGTGGCGATGTCGATCGTCAGCAGCACGCTCGGCGTGGGCGGCGTGGTCGGGCTGGTGGCCGCCGGGCTGCTCACCGGCGACGGCGGCGACTACCACCGGCCCTTCTGGATCGGCCTCGGCGTCGCGCTCGTCTCGCTGGCGCTGGCCGCCCTCGTGCTGCCCCGCCGCCCGGCGACGGCCACCGGGCGGGTCGACTGGGCCGGGGCGGTCGTCCTCGGCGCCGGCCTGGTGCTCCTGCTGCTGCCGGTCTCGCAGGGCAACGGCTGGGGATGGACGTCGCCGCTCACGCTCGGCTGCGCCGCCGGTGCACTCGTCGTGCTCACCGGCTGGGTGCTGCTGCAGCGCCGCCGCGCCGAGCCGCTGGTCCGCCCGGCGCTGCTGGCCGACCCGCGGATGCTCGTCCCGAACCTCGCGGGCCTGGCCACCGGCGTCGGGCTGTTCGTCTCCTTCCTCGTGGTCATGCAGTACGTGCAGACCCCGCCCGCGGCCGCCGGCTACGGCTTCGGCGCACCGGTGCTCGAGGCCGCCGTCGTCTACCTGCTGCCCGGCGGCGTGCTGGGCATCGCGCTCGCCCCGCTGGCCGGGCGCGTGGTCGACCGGATCGGCGCGCTGCCCACGCTGCTCACCGGCTCGGTCACCGGGCTGGCCGGCTTCCTCGTGCTCGCCCTGGGCCGCGCGGAGCCGGCGTGGGTGGTCGTGGCCGGGCTGCTGTCGCAGGCGTGGGTGACGGTCGCCTACGCGGCGCTGCCCTCGCTGGTGGTCTCGGCGGTCCGCCGCAGCGAGACGGGCGTGGCCAACGCGGTCAACTCCATCGCCCGCGCGGTGGGCCAGGCGGTGGGCAGCACGCTCACCGTCGCGCTGCTCGGCGCCGGTCTCGACCCGGCCACCGGCTTCCCCCGCGCCTCCGCCTTCACGGTCGTGTCGCTGCTGGGCGCCGGCGCGGCCGCGGCGGTCGCCCTGGTGAGCGTGGCCGGCATGGTGCAGGCCCGCCGGCGGGGACCGGCGGGGCCCGACGAGCTCGCCGACGTCGAGCGGGCCTGCGCGCGGGCCGGGGAGTGGTCGCCGGTGTCGGGCATCCGCTGAGCGGACACGCCGGGTGATCACCCGGGTGCATGGAACGGGACCGTCCGGGGAATCGATCACCCTGATCCGCCCGCACCCTGTCCCGGAGGACCACGATGGCCCGACCCCACGGCTCACGCGCCGCGAGCACCGAGTCGTCGAAGCCGACGCGCTTCTCCGGCAACACCGCCGGCGACCCCGCGCCGCACGACGACAAGGTCAACTCCACGCGCTTCGACAGCGCCCCCAAGGGCCACGAGCGCACGCCCACGACCATGGGCACGATCAAGCGGACGCTCAAGGAGTTCAGCGAGGACAACCTCACCGACTGGGCCGCCGCGCTGACCTACTACGGCATCCAGGCGCTGTTCCCGGCGATCATCGCGCTGGTGTCGATCGTCGGCCTGCTGACGACGCCCGAGCAGCTGACCAACGCGCTCACCACGGTCCTGCCCGGGCAGGCGGCCAACACCCTGGGACCGGTCATCGAGCAGGTCGCCGGCAACCAGAGCGCCGCCGGGATCGGCCTCGTCATCGGTCTGGCCGGCGCGGTCTGGTCGGCGTCGGGCTACGTCGGCGCCTTCACCCGGGCCGCCAACGTCGTCTACGAGACGCCCGAGGGTCGCAAGATCTGGAAGCTCAAGCCGCTGCAGCTGCTGGTCACGCTGATCGGCATCCTGTTCGCCGCCACGATCGTCCTCATGCTGGTGCTCAGCGGCCCGGTCGTCGAGGCCGTCGGCTCGGCCATCGGCCTGGGTGACACCGCCCTGACCGTGTGGAACGTCGTCAAGTGGCCCGTGATCCTCGTGATCCTGGCGCTGATGATCGCCGTCCTCTACTACTCGACGCCGAACGTGAAGCTGCGCGGCTTCAAGTGGGTCAGCCCGGGTGCCGGCGTGGCGATCCTCGTCGCGGTCGTGGCCTCGGCGGCGTTCGCGTTCTACGTGGGCAACTTCGGCAGCTACAACAAGACCTACGGCACGCTGGCCGGCGTCGTCGTCTTCCTCATCTGGTTCTGGCTCATCAACCTGGCGCTGCTGTTCGGCATCGAGTTCGACGCCGAGATGGAGCGGACGAAGGAGATGAAGGAGGGCGTCCCGGCGGCCGAGAAGGAGATCCAGCTCGACGCCCGCGCCGAGCCGAAGGACCGCAACACCAACTAGAAGGACCCCCTGGCCCCACCACTCGCAGGCTCGTGGCGGGGTCGTGCAGGCGGGCCGTTCCAGTAGGTGGCAGAGGCCCCCTCCCTGGCCGGGGAGGGGGCCTCTGCCGTGTGCGCGTCAGCGGGCGGTGGGCGGCCCGTCCCCGCGGCGGGCCGGCGGGGTGCGCTCGATGACCGCTGCCACCGCGGCCAGGCCGCGGCTGACGGCCTCGCCCGCGGGCGCGAACCGCTCGGGCACCCGGCGGACGACGGCGTCGACGGCGTCGCGGCTGCGGTCGACCAGGGACAGCGGCAGGCCGGAGAGCGCGTTGCCGGGCGGGCGGCGGGACACCGTCGGGTGCGGCCGGGTCGGCGAGATGCGGCGCACGAGGTCCCAGCGGCGGCCCAGGCGACGCAGCTCGGCGACGTCGAGGCGCTCCTGCAGCCGGGGGAACATCACGTCCTCCTCGTCCCGGACGTCCTCCTGCAGCACCTGCACCAACCGGGCGAGCCGTGCCGGCCGCTCCGGGGAGCCGGGACCGCCCTCCTCCAGCGCGGCGACGAGCTCGTTGACCTCCTGGTGCTCGATCTCGACCCGGCGGGTGATCTCGTCGCCGTCGGGCAGCACCCGGCGGACCACCGGCCAGAGAACGGTCTCCTCGGCGAAGGCGTGGCTGAACACCAGCCGGTCGATGCGGGTGAGCACCTCCTCCTGGTGCCGGCCGGTGGCGCCGTCGAGCTCGTGCAGCAGCCGGTCGAGCTCGACGTGGTCCTTGCGCTGGCGCACCAGCACGCTGCCGGGACCACCGAGCTCGGCCTCGGTCTGGTCGGCGATGGAACGGGGCACGGGGCCCTCCTGGGGGAGTGCGGACGGAACCGTCCGCTCCTGCCCGGTGCGGGCGGTCCCCATGCCGCCGGCCGCGATCCCGCCGCGACCGGGACGACGGCCCGGGTTGCCCAGCCCGGCCGCGGGTAGGGCGGGCCCACGGGACGCCGCGGTCCCGCTGTCGCCAGGAGGCACCCATGGCCGACCGGCCACCCGTCACGTCGGACTTCTACGACCTCGAGGCGCTGCTCGACGACCAGGACCGGGCGACGCTGCACCGCGTCCGCGCGTTCATGGACGAGCAGGTCGAGCCGATCATCAACGAGTACTGGACCCGGGCGCAGTTCCCCCGCCAGCTGATCCCCGGCCTCGCCGAGCTCGGCATCGCCGGCGCCCAGTACTCCGGGTACGGCTCCCCCGGCCGCTCCTCGCTGTTCGACGGCATGGTGGCGATGGAGCTCGGCCGGGGCGACCCGTCGGTGGCCACGTTCATCGGCGTCCACGGCGGCCTGGCGATGGGGACGCTGCACCTGTGCGCGTCCGAGGAGCAGAAGGAGCGCTGGCTGCCCGCGATGGCGCGGATGGAGCTGATCGGCGCCTTCGGCCTGACCGAGCCCGAGCACGGCTCCGACGTCGCCCGCGGCATCCAGACGACGGCCCGCCGCGAGGGCGGCGAGTGGGTGCTCGACGGGCAGAAGAAGTGGATCGGCAACGGCAGCTTCGCCGACCTCGTCGTCATCTGGGCCCGCGACGTCGAGACCGACCGGGTGCTCGGCTTCGTGGTCGAGACGCCGACGCCGGGGTTCTCCGCCGTCGACCTCGAGGACAAGATCGCGCTGCGCGCCGTGCAGAACGCCCACATCACGCTCGAGGGCGTCCGCGTGCCGGAGGAGAACCGGCTGCAGAACGCCAACTCCTTCCGCGACACCGCGAACGTGCTGCGCGCGACCCGGGTGAGCGTGGCGTGGTCGGCGGTGGGCTGCTCGCGCGGCGCCTACGAGCACGCGCTGCGCTACGCGATGGAGCGCGAGCAGTTCGGCCGGCCGATCACCTCGTTCCAGCTGGTGCAGGACCTGCTGTTCCGGATGCTCGGCAACATCACCGCCTCGGCGGCGTTGTGCGCCCGCGCCTCCCAGCTGCAGGACTGCGGGATGCTCCGCGACGAGCACGCCTCGATGGCCAAGGGCTACAGCACCATGCGCATGCGGGAGACCGTCGGCTGGGCCCGCGAGCTCATGGGCGGCAACGGGATCCTGCTGGAGAACCACGTGGGCCGGTTCGTCGCCGACGCCGAGGCCATCTACTCCTACGAGGGCACCCGCGAGGTGAACAGCCTGATCGTGGGCCGGGCGGTCACGGGCAGGAGCGCGATCGCGTGACGGTGCCGGACCCCGGCGTCTGTGCTTGAGTGAAGCGGGTCACAGGATCCGACGACCACCGGGAGTCCGGATGACCAGCACCGCGCCGCGCACCGACCGCGACACCCCCCGTCCCCGCCCTGCCGCCGCCGCCGACGGCAGCGCCGAGGAGCAGGCCGGCGAGGCCGTCATGGGCCTCGACATGGTCCTCGTCGACGCCGCCCGCGGGCCGCTGCGGCGCATGGTCCCGCCGGTGCGCACCCTGGGGGCGCTCGGCGCGGCGCTGGTCCGGAAGCCCGAGGCCGTCACCGGCCGCGGCGGGGAGCTGGTCCGGGAGCTGGGCCGGATCGCCGTCGGCCGCTCCGAGGTGGCGCCCTCGCCGAAGGACCGCCGCTTCGCCGACCCCGCCTGGACCGGCAACCCCTTCCTGCGCCGCACCATGCAGGCGCACATCGCCGCGGCCCGGGCGGCCGCCGGGATCGTCGACGACGTCGACCTCGGCTGGCAGGACGACGAGCGGATCCGCTTCGCGCTGACCAACGTCGTCGACGCCCTGGCCCCGAGCAACGTGCCGTTCCTCAACCCGCTGGCGCTCAAGGCGGCCATCGACACCGGCGGGCGCAACGTCGTCACGGGGGCCCGCCGGTTCGTCAGCGACGTCCTCTCCCCGCCACGGGTGCCCTCGATGGTCGAGCCCGACGCGTTCACCGTGGGGGAGGACCTCGCGGTCACCCCGGGCGCGGTGGTGCTGCGCACCGAGGTCTTCGAGCTCATCCAGTACCGGCCGACGACGGAGACGGTGCGCGCCGTGCCGCTGGTGGTCGTCCCGCCGACGATCAACAAGTACTACGTCACCGACCTCGCGCCCGGCCGCAGCATCGTGGAGAACTACGTGGCCGCGGGCCAGCAGGTCTTCATGATCAGCTGGCGCAACCCCGACGAGCGGCACGCCGACTGGGGGCTGGACACCTACGGGCAGGCGGTCCTCGACGCCATGGACGCCGCCGCGCGGATCACCGGCAGCGAGCGGGTCTCCTTCCAGGGCTTCTGCAGCGGCGGGATCATCCTCGCGATGGTGCTGGCGCACCTGGCCGCCACCGACCGCCTCGACCGGGTGGCCGCCGCGAGCTTCGCCGTCACCGTCCTGGACTGGGCCAAGGCCGGGACGGTCGGCGCGCTCATGGACCCGGAGGCCGTCAAGGAGGCGACGGAGAAGTCGCGGAAGAAGGGCTACCTGGACGGCGCGATGCTCGCCGAGGTGTTCGCCTGGCTGCGGCCCAACGACCTGGTGTGGAACTACTGGGTCAACAACTACCTGCAGGGCAACCCGCCGCCGGCCTTCGACATCCTCTACTGGAACGCCGACACCACGCGGATGAGCGCGGCCCTGCACCGCGACTTCATCGAGGTCGCCGTCGGCAACCGGCTGACGACGCCCGGCGCGACGACGATGCTCGGCACGCCGGTCGACCTGTCCACGGTCGACGTCGACGCCTACGTCACCGCCGGGATCGCCGACCACCTGTGCCCCTGGCAGTCCTGCTACCGCACCACCCAGCTGCTCGGCGGGGACAGCCGGTTCGTGCTGTCCACCAGCGGCCACATCGCCTCGCTGGTCAACCCGCCGGGCAACCGCAAGGCGTCGTTCCGGGTGGCGCCGCAGACGCCGGCGGACCCGGAGGAGTGGCTCGCCTCCGCGCACGAGGAGAAGGGCTCCTGGTGGCCGGACTTCACCGCCTGGCTGGGCGAGCGGTCCGGCGAGGAGGTGCCGGCACCGCAGGAGCTCGGCAGCGCGGAGCTGCCCGTGCTCGGGGACGCACCGGGGACCTATGTCTTCGACAAGTGAGGTCGTGCGCACGCTGACCGCCGGCGGGCGCACGCTGCGGGTGGCCGAGCGGCGCGGCGACGGGACCGCGCCGCCGTTGGTGCTCATGAACGGCATCGGGGCGAGCCTGGAGGTGCTGCAGCCGTTCGTCGACGCGCTCGACCCGCGGCGCACCGTCGTCCGCTTCGACGTCCCCGGGGTCGGCGGCTCACCCGCGCCCGTCGTGCCCTACGTGCTGGCCACGCTGACGCCGGTGGTGTCCGGGCTGCTGCGGCGGCTGGGCCACGAGGGGCCGGTCGACGTGCTGGGCCTGTCGTGGGGCGGCGGGCTGGCGCAGCACTTCGCGGTGCAGCACCGGCGGCGCTGCCGGCGGCTGGTGCTGGCCGCCACGGGCACCGGGTCGCTCATGGTGCCGGCGTCACCGCGGGTGCTCTCGCACATGCTCACGCCCCGGCGGCACCGCGACCCGGCCTACGCCGAGCGGATCGCGGGGACGATCTACGGCGGCTCGGTGCGCACCGACCCCGCCCGGGCGGCGCGGGCCCTGCACGCCGAGACCCGGCTGGGCCCGCAGCGCGGCTACTACTACCAGCTGGCCGCGAGCGCGGGCTGGAGCAGCCTGCCGTTCCTCTCGCTCATCCGGCAGCCGACCCTGGTCCTCTGCGGCGACGACGACCCGATCATCCCGACGGTCAACGCCCGCATCCTGGCCCGCGGGATCCCCCGGGCCCGGCTGCACCTCTACTCCGGCGGGCACCTGGCGCTGGTCACCGAGGCCGACGAGCTCGCCCCCGTCGTCGACGCCTTCCTCGACGCGCCCTGAGCCCGCCGGGTCAGAGACCGCAGCTGCCGCCGCCGTCGACGAAGCCCTGGCGGAAGGAGTCGACGAGCTGGAAGCCGGAGAGCCCGGAGTCGGGCACGACGGCGGGGTCGGTCGCGTACTGCAGCAGCACGACGGCGGCCTCGTCGACGTCGCCCGGTGAGATGGACAGCTGCGCCGCGTCGATCTCCCCGAGGTACATCTCCCGGGCGAGCCAGCCGGTGGCGCACACGGCGCTGGTGACGGCGTCGGTGCCAGTGACGGGCAGGCCGCGCTGCTCGCGCACCGACAGCGCGTACGGCAGGCCGATCAGCGTGGTGACGGCGAAGTCGCCGACCTCGTCGTAGGCCGGCTCGAGCAGTCCGGCGGCGTCGTAGCGGACCGACCCGTCCTCCGGGCAGAACTGCAGGTCGAGCTCGGCACCCCCGCCGCCGCACACCATGCCCTCACCGTCGGCGGCGCGGACGTCGGGCTCGGACAGCGCCCCGCCCAGCGCCGCGGTGCCCGGGAAGCCCGCCGTCAGCGCCTGGCGCCAGAAGGCGTCGAGGACGTCGTCGGTGGTGTCCACGATCTGCTCGTAGGGCAGGTCGCCGCTGCCGTCGGAGGGGTCGGCCTCCTGCTCGGTGAACAGCCGCGTCCCGTCGAACGCCGCGCAGGCCTGCGGCCCGTCGGCGTAGCCCTCCTGGAACGCCGAGAGCTGGTCGAACAGCGAGCCGTGCGCGTCCTCGGCGTCGGGCGAGGAGCCGACCGCGTCGCCGAAGTACAGGTAGCCGAGCAGGTAGGGGTCGAGCTCCTTCGGCTGCACGGTGAAGTGCCGCGACCGCCCCTCCACCACCCAGCGCGTCCACCCGCCGGCGAAGCACTCCGCCTGGGTCTCGGCGATGATCGACGGGTCGTCGAGCCCCGCGTGGGCCTGGACGGCGTGTGCGATCTCGTGCGCCATCACCTCGGCGATCATGAACGGCCCGTAGTCGCCGGCGAGGTCCTCCAGCCACGCGCGGTCGTAGACGACGACGTCGGCGCCTCCGCAGTAGTAGGCGTTCTCCGCGAGCTCGGCCACGTCCTCGGCGAAGCAGTCGCCGTCGGGCAGGTCGGCGGCGTCGGTCTCCTCGGGGTCGATCGACCAGAAGCCGCCCTCGACCTCGCCGAACGACCCGCCGTAGACCTGCGGGTAGGTCTCCTCCCAGTAGGCGAGGACGTCGGCGATGGCGTTGCGGGCGATGCGGTCGGTCTCGCCGCCGGGCTCGGCCAGCCGCACGGGCACGTCGGCGTCGGTGGCGTCGGTGCGCAGCCCGCCGCCGGGCGGGGACGCGGTGCCGACGACGACGCCCGTGCAGCCGGTGAGCGCCGCCGCCGCGGCGAGCAGCAGACCGGCGGCACGGGCGGAGCGCCCGGGACCCATGCGCACGGGACACCTCCGGTCGGGCCGGTGCCTGCGTCCGGGCCGGCGGCAGGAGGCTCTCCTGCCGGGACGGCCCGGGTCAACCCGCCGCGCGACGTCAGGCGGGCACGGCGGCAGGCACGGTGGCGGGCAGGGGGGCGGGCACGGCGGTCGGCTCGCTCCGCAGCAGCGCGCCGGCCTCGCCCACCGGCAGCGGGCGGTGGAACAGGTAGCCCTGCGCGTGGTCGCAGCCCTGCTCTCGCAGCCGCTCGAGCTGCGCCGGCTCCTCCACGCCCTCGGCGACCACGGTCAGCCCGAAGGTGTGCGCGGCGCGGATGACCAGCGCCACCAGCTCCTGCTGGCCCGGGTCGGGCGAGGTGACGAAACTCCGGTCGATCTTCAGGGTGTGCACCGGCATGTGCCGCAGCTGCCCGATCGAGGTGTAGCCGGTGCCGAAGTCGTCGATCGCGATCGAGACCCCGAGCGCCCGCAGCTCCGCGAGGTGGGTCATCGCCACCGGGTCGTCCACGAGCACGGTCTCGGTGACCTCGAGGACCAGCAGGTGCGCCGGCAGCCCCGAGGCGGCGAGCGCGTCGGCGACGTCGGCCACGACCCGCCGGTCGGTCAGGTGCCGGCCGGACACGTTGACCGCCATCGTCGGCTCGGGCTCCCCCGCAGGCGGCGGCGACGCGGCGCGCCAGGCGGCGAGCTGCCGGGTGGCCTCGTGCAGCACCCAGCGGTCGACGTCGCAGATGAGCCGGCTGGCCTCGGCCACCGGGACGAACTCGTCCGGCGGCACCATCCGGCCGTCGCGCTCCCAGCGCACCAGCGCCTCGAAGCCGTGCAGCCGCTGCCCCGCGACGTCCACGACCGGCTGGTAGTGCAGCCGCATGCCGCCGTCGGTGAGCGCCGCGGTGATCGCGGCCTCGGTCTCGGCGCGCTCGGCGAGCTGCCGGCGCAGCGCGTCGTCGAAGAGCTCCGCGCGCCCGCGGCCGCGCTGCTTGGCGCGGTAGGCAGCGGTGTCGGCCTCGGCGAACAGGACGTCGGCGTCGGCGCCGCCGTCGCGGCTGACCGCGATGCCGATGCTGGCGCCGATGGCGACCGGGGTGCCCCCCAGGTCGATGGGCTCGCTGACGGCGGCGATCAGCCGCTCGGCGAGCTCCACGAGGTCGCGCTCGGTGCCGGCCGGCTCCACGAGCACGACGAACTCGTCCCCGCCCAGCCGGCAGACGACGTCGCCGGGCCGCACCCGGGCCCTCATCCGCGCCGCGACCTCCCGCAGCACGGTGTCGCCGGCGGCGTGGCCGTGGCCGTCGTTGACCCCCTTGAACCCGTCGAGGTCGACGAACAGCAGCCCGGTCGTCTCCCCCGAGCGGCGGGCGCGGTGCAGCGCGGAGGTGACCAGCGTCAGGGCCTGCGCGCGGTTCGGCAGCTCGGTGAGCGGATCGTGGGTGGCGCGGTGGGCGAGGGCGAACTGCAGCTCCTCGCGCTGGCGCACCGACGAGACGATCTGCTGGATGGAGGCGTGCACGACCTCGCCGAGCGGGCCGGGCAGCGACTGGTGCAGCAGCGCGTCGTCGAGGTCACCGCGCGCCACCGCCTGCGCCTGGTCCTGGATGCGGCGGAGTCCGGCGACGGCGTCCCCGAGCGCGGCGGACACGGTGCGCACCTCGCGGGGCCCGGCCACCTCGACCTCCACGAGCTCGCCCTGGCTGATCTGCGTCGCCTGCCCGGCGAGCAGGCCGAGGGAGCGGGCGATGGTGCGGCCCAGCCACCAGGCGCCCAGACCCGACAGCGCCAGCAGGCCCAGGCCGAGGACGAGCGTGGTGCGCAGGTCGTCGCCGGCCTCGTCCCGGTCGGCCTCGGCGAGGGTCAGCGCGCTGGCGACGGCGGTGTCGACCAGCTCACCGAGGAGCGCGTCGCGGTCGCCGCTGCGGAAGAACACGTCGGTCGTGCGGGTGATGTCGGAGACGAGGACCTCCGGGCTGTCCGTGGGGGTGAGCAGCCGGTCCATCTCCTGCATCAGGTCCGACCGCTGCACCTCCTCCCACGCGGTGCGCAGCGAGGGCTGGGACAGCTCGTCCATCTGGCGCTTGGCGTCGGTGTAGGACAGCCAGCCGGTCTCCCACGCGAGGCGGGAGCCGATCATCGCGTTGTCGGCGGCGAACAGGGACCCGAGGTAGAGCGGCATCTGCCGGCTGGCGTCCTGGGCGAGCTGGGCGACGGTCTGCACGTCCTGGACGGCGCGCACCGTCCGGGCGGGCACGCCCTCCGAGACGGCGGCCGACGCGGCGGCGCGCTCGGCGGTCATCACCTCGTTGGAGACGTCCAGGTAGCCGAGGTAGATCGACTCGAGCCGCTCGGCACCGCTGTCGCTGCGGGCGCGCAGCCAGGCCAGCGCCTCGGTGACCCGTCCGGCCACCCCGGAGCCGAACGTGCCGTCGGGCACCGCCTGCAGCGCCGTGTCGGTGATCCGGCGGCGCGCGTCGATGGCGTCGAGGGCGGTGGTGCGGACCCCGCCCAGCAGCCACGGCTGGACGCCGAGCTGCTCGGCGGCGGCCGGGTCGTCGATGACGGTGAGCGCCAGCGCCGGGAGGATCTCCTGCTCCACGGCGGCCCGGATCGCGTCGAGCTGGGCCACGGCGCGGACCGCGTCCTCGGCCCGTACCGCACTCGCCACCTCGTCCGACCGCGCGCCGGCGATGAGCGTCGTCAGGACGCCCACGCCGAGGAGCGGGACCGCGACCAGCGCGGTGAGGTGGCACCACAGCGCGATCCCCCGCCGTCGGGGGTGCGTCGTCGACTTCCCTGCCATGGGGTCGAGAACGGCCGGGTTCCGGCCGTTCTCGACCCGCAGCGCCCCCGCTACCCCCCCGAGGGGTGGGTCCGGATGGCGGTGACCAGGTGGCAGCCGGCCTCGGCGAACTCCTCGACGACGAAGCCGAACTGCACCAGCAGGGTGCCGAGCGTGCCGTTCATCGTCCGCTGGACGGCGGTGTCCAGGGCGGCGCCGCGCACCTGCTGCAGGCTCATCCGGTCGTGCTGGCGCCAGCTGACCAGGATCCCGCCGTGCAGCGGCTCCGGGGTCAGGCACACGCCGCCCGACGGGGTCTCCCCCGTGTCGGCGCCGGAGCAGTCGTGCAGCGGCAGGCCGGCCTCCACGAGCGCGGCGGTGACCTCCACGACCAGCGTGGTGAGCGCGTCCTCGTCGGTGAGCAGCTCGTCCCAGTCCTCGGGGAGGCGGTCGAGCTGCTCGCCGAGCTCGGCGAGCCAGGCGCGGTCCTGGGCCGAGGGCCGGCGGGAGACGGTGCCGTCGGGACGCAGCACGCCGTGGACGGCGCGGGCGTCGGCGTCCAGGCCGTTGGCCACCGCCGCCCAGTCGGCCTCGACGCGGTCGGCGAACGGGCCGGCCAGCGCGGCCGGGGCGGAGCGGTCGCCGTCGACGTCGACCAGCCACCAGGCGGTCGGCGCGCCGGCGTCGGCGAGCCGGCGGCCGGCCGGGTGGGTGGCCAGCCCGACGGCGGTGCGGGCCTGCGGAGCCACCTCGACCGCGCCGGCGCCGGGCAGCGGGGCGTCGACGCGGGCGCGGGCGCCCTCGCCGCCGGAGCCCCCGGGGCCGCCGGGCTCCCCGCGGGCGGGACCGGCCGGACCCGCGGGACCGGCCGCGTTCCCGCCGGCCGGGGCCGGGACGTCGGCGGGGCGCTGCTGCCCGGCGCGCGCCAGGTTGCGCTCGAACTCGTACTGCGCGGTCGAGGCCCGGCCGAGGGCGACGACCAGGCCGGCCGCCGCGAGGAAGCCCAGGACCGCGACCAGCGGCCAGAGGAGGACCGGGTCGTTCACCACGCGCACCAGGAACGCTGCGGGCCGGCACCCCAGTCGGCGGCGCGGCGGACCCATCCACGGACGAGGGCGACGGCGTCGACCGGCTCGCGGCCGGCGGGCTCGTCGCGGGGACCGGCCGGCTCGTCGGCAGGCTCGTCGGCCGGCTCGTCGGCCGTCTCGTCGGCCGTCTCGTCGGCGAGGTCGGCCGGCGACCCGAGGCCGAGCAGGTCGACGAGGTCGGCGATGCTCAGCCCGTCGTCGGCCGTAGCCGGGGAGAGCAGGGACCGGCGGGGGGCCGGCGGGGCGGGCGCGCTCACGGTGGGGTTCCTCCCGGACTGACGTCCCGGCCGGGGAAGGTGCCGGGGACGCGACGAGCATCGGGCCCGGGGCCCCCGGAGTGGCCCCGTTCGGCGCACCCGCGGCGCCGCCGTCACGCGATCGTTGTGTCCGTGCAGGTCAGGGGCCGGTGACCGGCCGCTGCGGCCGACGTCATGTCGACTCGCCGTCGGCTCCCCCGCGTGGGGGCGCCCGCCGGGCGGTCGGTCACCCCGGACGGGGTCCCGGCGCGCGGCGTGTCGGCCCGGTCAGCCGAACGTCGTCGTCCTGTACGGCGCGCCGGAGCGGTCGTACGTCGTCCACTCGCCGCTCTGCCGGCCGTCGTCGAAGGTGCCCGAGCGCATCAGCGTGCCGTCGAGCCGGAACCACTCCCAGTACCCGTGCGGCTGCCCGCCGACGACGGGGCCGCGGGCGCGCAGGGACCCGTCGCGGTGGCGCTCCTCGTGGAGCCCGCCGTCTGGGAAGGAGGCCTGCGGCATGCGCGGCAGCCTGCCACGGCACACCGGCGGTCCCCCGGGAACGCCACAGGGACGCCGTCGAGATCGACGGCGTCCCTGGAGGGTGGAACGGGGCGGGGTCCTAGTCGGCGTAGCGGACCACGTGGCCGCCGGCGTCCTCGCCGAGCGGGGTGACCTCGAGACCGCGCAGCCACAGCACGTCGGCCAGCGCGCGGTTCATGACCGCCTGGATGGAGATGTCGGCGACCAGGCCGTGCACCTGCTCGACGCTCATCCGGTCGTGCTGCCGCCAGCCGACGACGACGCCGTCGAGAGCGGGCTCGGCGCTCAGGCACGCGCCGCCCAGCGCCGCACCGGCGCCGGTGGCGTCCCACAGCGGGAGGCCGGCCTCGGTGAGCGCCGCGGCGACCTCGACGACGAGGGTGGCCAGCGGGTCCTCCTCGCCGAGGGTGGCGTCCCAGTCCTCGGGCAGCCGGTCGAGCTGGTCACCGAGGTGCGCCAGCCACGCCAGCTCCTGCGGCGACGGGCGGCGGTGCAGCCCGCCGTCGGGCCGGCGCAGGCCGTAGACCGGGCGCAGGCTGCTGCCCTCGTCCACCGCGTGCCCGGCCGCCGCCCAGGCCGCGCCGGCGCGGTCGGGGAAGGGCCCGTCCACCAGCCGGCCGGGCCCGAGCCCGTCCTCGCTCACCAACCACCAGCCCAGACGCGCCTCGCCGTCGAGCCGGACCTCACTGCTGCGCAGAACCACCGTGTCCACCGTTCGTCCCGTCCATGGGGCCGTCGAGGGGAAGTGCGACGGCACCCGCGACCGCGTGGGGAGGCGGTGCGGATGGGGGAAAGGTAGGGCCGCGCGGCGCGCGCCACGCCCCGTTGCACCCCTGCGGGACGCGGCGTTCCCGGATCGTTGTCAAGGCCGCTACCACAGCCGGTGACCCGCCTCCCCAACCGCCCACATGTCGACCGTTCCGCGCTCCCCCGGGCGTGGGGAGTTGCCGAACCCGGTCGGTCACCCGGTGCCGGCCGGAGTCCCCGGCGCGTCCCGTGCGGGACGGGTGGACGGCGCCCCGGCGGCTGCGCAGGATGAGGTACCCGGCCGTACCGGTGGCCGGACGCGAGGGAGGCGGCGGGGATGGCGGCGCGGACGACGGCGGGGTCGACGGCACGCAGCGCGGTCCGGTGGGCTGCGACGCACGGGGTGATGCGGCTGGCGATCCGGGCCCGCGCCCGGGCGGGCAACCCCGACGCCGAGGTGCTGCGCGACCCGGCCGTCCGGGAGGACCCGTTCGCCCACTACGAGCGACTGCGGACCGCCGCCCCGCTGGTGGGCGGCGCGTTCTCCAAGGTCAGCGTCCACCACGACGTGTGCACCGAGGTGCTGCGCAGCGCCGACTTCGGGCAGATCGGCGGCTCGCGCACCGAGGGTCTGCCGCCGCTCCTGCGCACCGCGCTGCGCGTGGCGGGTCCGCGGGCGAGCGTGGGCCCGATCGACCCGCCGTCGATGCTCGCCGTCGACCCGCCCGAGCACACCCGCTACCGGCGCCTGGTCACCCGGGCGTTCAGCGCGCGGGCCGTGGCGCGGCTGCGCGAGCGCACCCGTCTGATCGCCGAGGAGCTGCTCGACGACCTCGAGCGCGACGCCGCCGCGACGGGCGGGCGCACCGACCTCGTGGCGCGCTACGCCAGCCTGCTGCCGGTCACCGTCATCTCCGAGGTGCTCGGCGTCCCGGTCGCGATGCGCGAACGGTTCCTCGCCTGGGGCGACGCGGCCACCCCGAGCCTCGACATGGGCCTGGACTGGCGCACCCACCGCAGCGTGGAGCGCAGCCTCGACGAGCTCGACGCCTGGTTCCGCGGGCACCTGCGGCAGCTGCGCCGCTCCCCCGGCGACGACCTGCTCTCGGCCCTGGTCACCACCGCCGACGACGACGGCAGCGGGCTCACCGAGCAGGAGCTGCTGGCCACCGCGCTGCTGGTGTTCGGCGCCGGCTTCGAGACGACGGTGAACCTCATCGGCAACGGCGCCGACCGGCTGTTCGCCGCCCCGGACCAGCGGCGGCTGCTGGCCGAGGACCCGGCGCTGTGGCCCAACGCCGTCGACGAGGTGCTGCGCGTGGAGTCCCCCGTGCAGCGGACCGGCCGGCGGGCGCTGCGCGACACCGCCGTCGCCGGCGTGCCGGTCCGGGCCGGCGACCTGGTGATCCTGGTGCTGGCCGCGGCCAACCGCGACCCGCGCGTCTTCGACGACCCGCACGTCTTCGACGTCACCCGCGCCAACGCCCGCGACCACGTCGCGTTCTCCAGCGGCATCCACTACTGCCTGGGCGCCGCGCTCGCCCGGATGGAGGGCGAGGTGGCACTGCGGGCGCTGTTCGAGCGGTTCCCCGACCTCGCCCCCGCCGGGCCGGGCCGACGGCGCCGCACGATCATCCTGCGCGGGCACGACACGCTGCCGGTGCTGCTCGGCCCGGCCGCCGACCGCAGGACCGTCCCCGCCTGAGCGCTCCCTGCGCCAGGATCACGGCATGAGCGATCCCGAGCCGCAGGTCGTGGACGTGCCCGGGGCGAGCCGCTTCGAGGTGCGGGTGGACGGCGCCGTCGCCGGGTTCGCCGAGTACCGGCGGACGGCGTCGTCCCTGGCCTTCACCCACACCGTCGTCGACCCGGCTTTCGAGGGCCGCGGGCTGGGGTCGGTGCTGGCCCGCGGCGCCCTCGACGCCGCGCGCGCCGAGGGCGTCCCGGTGCTGCCGTTCTGCCCGTTCGTCCGCCGCTGGATCGAGCGGCACCCCGACTACGTCGACCTGGTCCCGGCCGCCCGCCGCGCGCAGTTCTCCCTGCCGGAGGGCTGACCGCTCAGGCGGGCACGGCGTCCGCCGCCCGGCGGACGGGGGTGGGGTCGGGGAAGGACCGGTCGCCGAACAGGACGCGGCGCGCGGCGGCCCGGCCGGGCGGGGTGCGCAGCAGCGCGAACCCGGCCTCGGCGACGGCGGGCGTGCGCACCGCCGCGAGGCCCCGCCTCAGGAGCAGGCGGCCGCGGAACGAGGCGCGCAGCGCGGCGCCGTCGTAGGCGGCGAGCGCATCGCGCCGGCCGGTGCGCAGCGCGTCGTCGAGGACCTCGGCGGCGTGCGCCGACAGCCGCAGGCACGGGTCGAGGCCGCCGGCGGTGAGCGGGGAGACCGCGCCGGCGGCGTCGCCCACGAGCAGCCCCTCCGGGCAGGCGATCCGGCGCAGCAGGCCGCCGACGGGGATGGGGCCGCCGCGCCGCTCGACCGCCTCCGGCCGGGGTCCGGGCAGCCCGGGCGCGGCGGCGGCGAACCGCTCGAGGGCGGCGCGCAGCCCGGACGGGAAGCGGTGCGCGTACCCGGCGACGCCGACGTGGGCGTGCCGGCCGTCGTCGACCACCCAGGCCAGGTAGCCCGGCGCCAGGGTGGGGTCGAGGACGCAGTGGAACGTGGGCGTGCGGCCGGTGTCGGGGACGGCGTACACCTCCTCGGCGCCGGTGAGCAGCTCGGTGTTGCGGTCCAGGCAGAGGTCGCGGGCCACCCGGGAGCGGGCGCCGTCGGCACCGACGAGGAACCGCGTGCGCACCCGCAGCGGCCCGCCGGGGCCGGTGAGCAGGACGGCGCCGTCGTCGGCGCGGCCCTCGTAGCGGGCGCCGAGGACCAGCCGGACGCCGGACGCGACGGCGGCGCGCGCGGCGGCCTCGTACAGCGGTCCCATGTCGCCCACGCGGTACTCGTCGCGGTCGCTGTCGAGCGTCACCGGTCGGCGCAGGCCCGGCGGGTAGAGGGCGACGCGGCGGATCGGCGGCCCCAGGTGCCCGGGCGGCAGCTCGAAGTCGTCGAGGGTCCGGCGCACGAAGATCCCGGTGGTGCGGACCGCCCCGGCCAGCCGCGGCCGCCGGTCGGCGAGCAGCACGTCGTGCCCGCCACGGGCGAGCAGCGTGGCGGCGTGCAGACCGGCCAGGCCCGCCCCGACCACGACGACGTCCGCGACGGCGCCGGCGCCCGCGACCGCGCTCACCGGCGGGCCTCCTGCACGGCGGCCGGCGCGTCCTGCTCGTCGGGCACCCACTCGAGCAGGTCGCCGGGCTGGCAGTCCAGCACGCGGCACATCGCCTCGAGGGTGCTGAAGCGCACCGCCTTGGCCCGGCCGTTCTTGAGGACGGCGACGTTGGCCGGGGTGAGGCCGACGCGCTCGGCGAACTCCCCCACGCTCATCTTGCGGCGGGCCAGCTCCACGTCGATCCGGACGACGATCGCCATCAGATGACCGCCTCGAGGTCGTCGTGCAGCGTCGTCGCGTGCCGCAGCAGGGCCCGCAGCACGACGACGAGCAGCCCGACCGCCGCGCCGACCACCGCCAGCCCGAGCAGCGCGGCGGGCAGCCCCGGCGGCGCGCCGGCCGCGGCCGCGTACGCGGTGGCGGCCAGCAGCAGCACCTCCGCGGCGGCGACCAGCCGGACGACGGCGTCGACCCAGGGCCGGGCCTGCGCGCTGAACACCCGGTCGCCGGCCACGAGGGCCAGCAGCCGCCAGGTGCAGACGACGACGGCCTCCGCGCACGCGAGCACCAGCACGCCGGCGGCCAGCAGCGGGCCGCGCAGCCCGTCGTCGGGCAGCTGCGCCACCGCCCAGGGCAGGCCCGCCACCTGCGCGGCGAGGAGGGTGGCGAGCACCAGGACGAGCAGGACGCGCAGCGGTAGCACCACGCGGGACAGAGGCGGCATGCATCGACCGTCGTGCATTGCCTATCGAAAGTCAATCGGTACACGCCGTCGGTCGATGCACCACGGTCCACGGGGCTGTCCCCGCGGGCGCTCCGGTGGCACCATCCGGCCCGTGACGAGGCCGCCGGACGACCGCGAGCACCTGCGCGACCTCGCGCGGCTGCGCCGGGTACGGGACCGGATCGACCGGGAGTACGCCCAGCCGCTCGACGTCGAGGCGCTGGCCCGGGGCGTGCACCTGTCGGCCGGCCACCTGAGCCGCGCGTTCCGGCGGGCCTACGGCGAGTCGCCGTACTCGTACCTGATGACGCGGCGCATCGAGCGCGCGATGGCCCTGCTGCGCCGCGGCGACCTCACCGTCACCGAGGTCTGCTTCGCCGTCGGCTGCTCGTCCCTCGGCACCTTCAGCACCCGCTTCACCGAGCTCGTCGGCGTGCCGCCGAGCACCTACCGGCGGGAGGCGGCGCGCACGGCGGACATGCCGTCGTGCGTGGTCAGGGCGGCGACCCGACCGGTCAGGAATCGAGAAGCACCGGCGGGGGCGGCGTCCCTAGCGTGATCCGCATGGACCTCACCATCCACCACGCCTTCCTCCCCCACGACGACCCGGAGGCCTCGCTCGCGTTCTACCGGGACGCGCTCGGCTTCGAGGTGCGCAACGACGTCGGCTACGCCGGCATGCGCTGGATCACCGTCGGCCCCGCCGACGAGGCCGCCACCTCGCTGGTCCTGCACCCGCCGGCCGCCGACCCCGGCGTCACCGACGAGGAGCGCCGGGTCATCGCCGAGATGATGGCCAAGGGCACCTACGCCTCGCTGGTCCTCGCGACGAAGGACCTCGACGGCACCTTCGACCGGATCCAGGCCACCGGCGCCGAGGTGGTGCAGGAGCCCACCGAGCAGCCCTACGGCGTCCGCGACTGCGCCTTCCGCGACCCCGCCGGGAACATGGTCCGCATCCAGGCCGTCGCCTGAGCGGCCGCGCGTCAGCCGGACGGGCGGCGGGCTCCCGTCCCGTCGTCCCCGTCCGGTAGACAGCGGCTGCGACCCCGCGACCTCGGATGGAGACTGCGATGAGCACGGCCACGCCCGACGCCCGCCCGAGCGCACCGCACGCCGCGGACAGCCACGACCTCATCCGGGTGCACGGCGCCCGCGAGAACAACCTCAAGGACGTCAGCGTCGAGTTGCCCAAGCGCCGGCTCACCGTCTTCACCGGAGTCTCCGGGTCGGGGAAGAGCTCGCTGGTGTTCGGCACGATCGCCGCGGAGTCCCAGCGGCTGATCAACGAGACCTACAGCGCCTTCGTGCAGGGCTTCATGCCCACGCTCGCGCGCCCCGACGTCGACGTCCTCGACGGCCTGACGACGGCGATCATCGTCGACCAGGAGCGGATGGGCGCCAACCCGCGCTCCACGGTGGGCACCGCCACCGACGCCAACGCGATGCTGCGCATCCTGTTCAGCCGCCTCGGGCAGCCGCACGTCGGCGGGCCGCAGGCGTTCTCCTTCAACGTCGCCTCCATCAGCGGCGCCGGCGCGGTGGCGTTCGAGAAGGGCGGGCGCGAGGTCAAGGAGCGCCGCGAGTTCAGCATCACCGGCGGCATGTGCCCGCGCTGCGAGGGCATGGGCCGGGTCAACGACATCGACCTGACGGCGATCTACGACGCGGAGAAGTCGCTGCAGGACGGCGCCCTGAAGGTGCCCGGCTACAGCATGGACGGCTGGTACGGGCGCCTCTTCGCCGGCGCCGGGCTGCCGATGGACGTGCCGGTCGGGGAGTTCACCGCGGAGCAGCTGGACACGCTGCTCCACGGCGAGCCGACGAAGATCAAGGTCGAGGGCGTCAACCTCACCTACGAGGGCGTGGTCCCCAGGATCCAGAAGTCGATGCTGTCCAAGGACGTCGAGGCGATGCAGCCGCACGTGCGCGCCTTCGTCGAGCGGGCGGTCACCTTCACCGCCTGCCCCGAGTGCGACGGCACCCGGCTGAGCGAGACCGCCCGGTCGTCGAAGATCCGCGGGCTGTCCATCGCCGACGTCTGCGCCATGCAGATCAGCGACCTCGCCGCCTGGGTGCGCGAGCTCGACGAGCCCTCGGTCGCGCCGCTGCTGGCCTCGCTGCGACACACCCTCGACTCGTTCGTCGAGATCGGGCTGGGCTACCTGTCCCTCGACCGGCCCTCCGGGACGCTGTCGGGCGGCGAGGCGCAGCGCACCAAGATGATCCGCCACCTCGGCTCCTCGCTCACCGACGTCACCTACGTCTTCGACGAGCCGACGATCGGCCTGCACCCGCACGACATCGCGCGGATGAACGAGCTGCTGCTCCAGCTGCGCGACAAGGGCAACACGGTGCTCGTCGTCGAGCACAAGCCCGAGGCCATCGCGATCGCCGACCACGTCGTCGACCTCGGCCCGCGCGCCGGCACCGCGGGCGGCGAGGTCGTCTACGAGGGCACCGTCGAGGGGCTGCGGGCCAGCGGCACCCTCACCGGCCGGCACCTCGACGACCGCGCCGCGCTCAAGCCCGCCGTGCGCACGCCCACCGGCGCGCTGGCCGTCCGCGGCGCGGCCACCCACAACCTGCGGGGCGTCGACGTCGACGTCCCGCTCGGCGTGCTCGTCGTCGTCACCGGGGTGGCGGGCTCGGGCAAGAGCTCGCTGGTCCACGGCTCGGTGTCCGGGCGGGAGGGCGTCGTCACCGTCGACCAGGGCGCCATCCGCGGCTCGCGGCGCAGCAACCCGGCCACCTACACCGGCCTGCTCGACCCGATCCGCAAGGCGTTCGCCAAGGCCAACGGCGTCAAGCCCGCCCTGTTCAGCCCGAACTCCGCCGGCGCCTGTCCCACCTGCAACGGCGCGGGCGTCGTCTACACCGACCTGGCGATGATGGCCGGCGTCGCCACCCCGTGCGAGGTCTGCGAGGGGCGGCGGTTCATGGACGAGGTGCTCGAGTACGAGCTCGGCGGGCGCGACATCAGCGAGGTCCTCGCCATGTCGGTCGCCGAGGCGCTGGAGTTCTTCGGCACCGGGGAGGCGCGCACGCCGGCGGCGCACGCGCTGCTCACCCACCTGTCCGACGTCGGGCTGGGCTACCTCACCCTCGGGCAGCCGCTGACGACGCTGTCCGGCGGCGAGCGGCAGCGGATCAAGCTGGCCACCAACATGGCCGGCAAGGGCGAGGTCTACGTGCTCGACGAGCCCACCACCGGCCTGCACCTGGCCGACGTCGAGCAGCTGCTCGGCCTGCTCGACCGGCTGGTCGACTCCGGGCGGTCGGTGATCGTCATCGAGCACCACCAGGCGGTCATGGCGCACGCCGACTGGATCATCGACCTCGGCCCCGGCGCGGGCCACGACGGCGGCCGGGTGGTCTTCGAGGGCACCCCGGCCGACCTCGTCGCCGCCCGCTCCACGCTCACCGGGCAGCACCTGGCCGCCTACGTGGGCGCCTGACGCGGTGCCCCGGCGGGCGGTCCGTGACGAGACCGGCCGGTACGCCGTCCTGTACCCGCTGGTCGCGGAGGCGGCGCGGCGGGCCGGCGCGGACGCCGTCGGGCTGGTCGACGTCGGCCGCCCGGCCGCGCTGAACACCGCCGTCGACCGGGTGGGGGTCCGTTTCGACGACGGCCCCGTCCTCGGCGACCCGTCGTCGCCGGTGCAGGTGACCGCCGAGGTCGTGGGCGGCCGGCCGGTGCCGGCGACCACGATCCCGCCGGTCGTCGCCCGGGTCGGCGTCGACCGCGCGCCGCTCGACGTGACCGACCCCGACGACGTCGCGTGGCTGCTGGCGTCCGTGCCGGTGGACGACCCCGAGCGGGCGGCGCGGCTGGCCGCGGAGGTGGCCCTGTCGGCCGCCACCCCACCGGAGCCGGTGCCCGGGGACCCGGTGGACGCGCTGCCGGAGGCGCTGGCGCGGGTCCCGGCGGGCGCCCTCCCCGTGGTGACGACGACGTGGGCGCTGTCCCGCCTGGCGCCCGCGCGCCGTGTCGCGTTCCTGCGGCGCCTCGAGGAGGCGGTGGCCGGGCGGGCGCTGGCGTGGGTGTCGGCGGAGGGCGTCGGCGTGGCGCCGTCGGTGCCGACGCTCGGCGACCGGCCCGCCTCCGGGCACAGCCTGCTGGCCGTGGCGGTGTCCGACGGGGGGCGCCTGCGCGTGGAGACGGTGGGTCGGTGCTGGTCACGGGGCCGCCTGGTGGCGTGGCTCACGCACGCCCCGTGATCACCTGGCGGTTAGGGCAGGCTAACCTGCCCGGGTGTCTCCGCGTCCGGGTGTCTCGCGCCCGTCCCGTCTCGCCGTCCCCCTCGCCGTCCTGGCCCTGACCGGCGGGCTGACGGCCTGCGGCTCGGAGGAGGAGCCCGCCGCCGACGCCGGCTCGTCGTCCTCGGCGGCGTCCTCGGGCGCGTTCCCGGTCACGATCGAGAACAAGTTCGGCACCACGGAGATCCCCGAGGAGCCGCAGCGGGTGGTCACCGTCGGCTTCAACGACCAGGACTTCGTGCTGGCGCTGGGCGTCACACCGGTCGGCGAGCGCGAGCTGCTCGGCGACTACGACGCCCCGTCCCGCCCGTGGGCGCAGGAGCAGCTCCCCGACGAGGAGATCCCGACCGTGGGCGGCGAGGAGATCGACGTCGAGGCCGTGGCCGCGCTCGAGCCCGACCTGATCGTCGGCGTCTACTCGTTCATGGACGAGGCCGTGTACGAGCAGCTCTCGGGCATCGCCCCGACGCTGGCGCAGACCGACGAGTACGCCGACGGCGCCACCCCGTGGCAGGAGCAGACGCTGCTCATCGGCCAGGCGCTCGGCCGCGAGGAGGAGGCCCAGGCGCTCGTCGACGACGTCGAGGGCCGGTTCGAGACGGCGGTCGAGGAGAACCCCGACTTCGCCGGCAGCTCGATCGCCGTCGACCTGACCGGCGTCGGCTCGGGCCACTACCTGCTCGGCGCCGACGACCTGCGCACCCAGTTCTTCACCGACCTGGGGTTCACCGTGCCCGAGACCAGCACCGACGTCAGCCAGGAGCGGCTCGACCTGCTCGACGCCGACGTGCTCGCGGTGAACGGCTACGACCAGGCCGCCGCCGACGCCGACGCACTGTTCTCCGCGCTCGACGTCGTCACCTCGGGCCGCACGGTCCTGCTGGGCACCTACTCCGGTGACGTCTCCGCGGCGCTCGGCTTCGGCAGCCCGCTGTCGCTGCCCTACCTGATCGACGAGGTCGTCCCGGCCCTGGCCGCCGCGGCCGACGGCGACCCGGCGACCGAGGTCCCCGTCCTCGGCTGACCGCCGCGCCCTCCGACGCGCCCCCGGCCTCCTGGCCGGGGGCGCGTGGTGCGTCCGGCTATGCCCCGCACGGCGTCCGGCTCGCTACGGTCCGGGCGTGGAGCAGCGGGAGCCCTACTGGCGCGGCGTTACCCTCCGGCTGCCGATCTCCCTGTTCATGGCCGCCGCGGTCGGGCTCGGCTTCTGGTGGCTGCTGGACGCGTCGGCCGCATCGGCTCTCCTGGTGGGTGGCGTCAGCGGCCTGTCGGCGGCACTGCTGCCGTCCCAGCCCCAGGACCGCCGCCCCGCCGACTGAGGCGTCTCGTGCGTGTCAGCGGGGAGCCTGTGGCGTCCCTAGCCTGCCGGCATGGCATCCGAGAGCGCCGACCCCTGGCCGCCCGGAGGCGGAAAGTTCGTCCTGCGCACTCCCGACGGAGAGATCCTGGCCAAGGGCCGCCGGATGACCCGCCGGGACGCGCGGAGCTGGCTCAGGCGGGACGACGTGCTGCTGGGGCGCTGGCCCTGCGGTCCAGGCAGCACACGGGCGACGGACAGGATCCCGGCTGGGGACGGACGGCCGCAGAGGCAGTCGCGGTCGCCGTACGGGAGGCCGTCCCCGAGGCCGACGTCGCCGTCCGGCTCGAGGCCGGGCAGTGGCTGGTCCAGGTGACCACCGCCTCCGCGGGCAGCTTCACCCTCCACGACGAGGCCGACTGGGAGTGGCTGCGGCCGCAGGTCGAGCGAGGCATGGACCGGTGACGCGCCAGGCGAGGAGGCCGTCACCGACCTGGCGGCCGGCGCCTCCTCCGGTCCGCCAGCCGCGTGAGCAGGGCGTACTTCGCCACGATCACGGCGACGACCAGCACCCCGAGGGCCACCAGCAACAGCGCCTCGGTCACCCGCGCGCCCCGTGGCGGCGGGCCCAGGCGCGGAACCCGAGGACGACGACGAGCAGCAGCACGACGTTGACCACCGCGGCCTGCCAGCCCAGGGTCACCAGGCCGACCAGCGCCAGGAAGACAAACCCGGGCAGCTGCTTCGCGAGTGTCCTGGTGACCGGCCCACCGAAGTGGCTCTGCACCCAGGCGGCGTTGTCCGCCTCGTCCTTCGCCCTGGCCGCCTCGTACCGGCTCTGCCACGACCCGTCCCGCCTCGCACCCATCCGGGCACCCTTCCGGCAGCGGAGTCCGACGCAGCTCCCCCCAGCTGTCGATCGCCGGCCGGCTCGGACGCTCGCCGCCGACCCTGACGGGAGGCCGGTCACGCCGCAAATGGACGGCCGCGGCGTCCGCCGGTCAGGGGACGCGCGGTGCCCGGACGGCGATGGGTGGGCCCCGTGGGGATCGAACCCACAACCCGCGGATTAAAAGTCCGCTGCTCTGCCAGTTGAGCTAGAGGCCCGGCACCGCCGAGTCTCCCAGACCGCGCCGGCGGTCACCGGCCGTCGCGGACCCGCCGCGCCGCGGCGAGCAGCCGGCCGTCCTCCAGCGCGGCGGCGACCGTCCCCTCGGAGAACCGCTCACCCCGCAGGATCGCCGTCACCAGGCGGGCGACGTCGGCCAGCGGCGCGGCCACGTCGTCGGCCGACGACAGACGGCGCGTGCCCTCCCAGCGCATCCAGTCGAACACCGGCACCGCCCCCGCCCGGCCCAGCGCGCCCAGCAGCGCCGACACCAGCGGCGCGTACTGCGCCCACGGCACGGTGATCGCGCCGTCGGCCTGCCGCTCACCGCCTCGCCACTCCACCAGCGGTCCGGGGGCCTCCTCCACCGCCGCGACCGCCGCCGCCAGCTCGGCGCGGGTCCCGGGAGGTGCCGCCGCCAGACCGGCCAGCACCGCGGCGTCGTCCGGCTCCTCGCTCACAGCACGTCGAGGACCAGCAGGACGACGATCGTCAGCACCGCCGAGATGAGCAGCGAGCCCAGGCAGCCGAACCGGTTGGAGAAGAAGAGGAACACCCGCCCGGGGTGCCCGCGGACGCTCTCGCGGAACCCTGCGTGACCGGCGTCGCCACCCGGACGGGCGGGTCCACCCGTTCAGGGGATCGTCGCCACTGCCGTCGGCTACCTACGGTCATCACCAGTGCGGCGCCGACAGCGCGGCCGCACGCCAGACCCCGGTCCGGCCGCCCCGTTCCCCCCGGGCGCGGCCGGGCCGGTCCCATGTCGGGGGTCAGCAGGCGCTCTCGGTCAGCGCGAACAGCACGTCGCGCTGCGCCTGGTCCAGCGGCAGGTCCACGGTCACCTCGTCCTCGCCGTCCACCTGAACGCCGAGCACGAAGAGGTACGGCTGCTTCACCTCGGCCAGCGCGTGGGGGTCGCAGCGCGCGGTGGTGAACTCCAGCCCGACCTCGCGCTCGTCCACCCCCTCCCCCAGCGTCGCCGGCAGGTCCGCCGCGACGTCGTAGAGCACGTTGCCGTCCAGCCGGGTCAGCGTCACCGCCCGCTCGTCGTCCCCGCCGCGGGTGAGCGCGAGCGCCCCGGTCACGGCGTCGCCGTCGAGGGTCAGCCCCGTCACGGTCAGCCCGGCGACGGCGAGCGCCGCCTGCGCCGCGCACGTGTCGGCGTGGATGCGCACGAGGTCCGCCGCCGCGAGCGGCACCCGCAGCACCTCGCTGCGGCCGTCGGGGCGGACGGCGGCCAGCCGGGCCGCCGCGGGCTCGACGGCGGCGGTGCACACGGCGTCGCCGTAGGGCGCCGGCAGGTCGATGACCCGGCCCGGGACGAAGGCGGCCTCCACCGGCCGGTCGGGCAGCGGCGCGAAGCCCGGCGAGTCGATCGCCACCGCGGTGACGGTGAACGGCCCGGCACCGGTGTCGGTCACCCGCACCTGCACCTGCCCGCCGACCGCGGCGTCGGTGCGCAGCTCCACGGCCTCGGCCTCGATCCCGTCGACGGGGGGCACGGCCGGCCCCGAGGACGGGGCAGCCGGGGACGACGGGACGGCCGACGACAGCGACGGCGACGGCGCGGACGACGGCGCGGACGACGAGGCGGTCGGTGCGCCGCCGCACCCGGCGCACAGCAGGAGGGCCAGCGCGGCCGCCGTCCGCCTCATGCGCGCAGGGTAGGGCGCGCGGGGCCCCTACTGGTGCCGCGCGGGCAGCCGGGCCATCACGTGCCCGGCCTCCATCCGCACCTCGAGCTTCTCCTGCGGGTTGGCCGCCGGCCCGCGCCGGGGCTCGCCGTTGTCCAGGTCGAACGCCGAGTCGTGCCACGGGCAGACGAGGCACGCGTGCCCGCGGACCTCCTCGACGCTCCCCTCGTACAGCGGCCCGGCCAGGTGCGAGCAGGCGCCGACGAAGACGTCGACCCGCGCGCCCCGGCGGACGGCGGCCAGCGGGGCGGCCACGCCGCTGCCGGGCGCGGTGCGCAGCGCCGGGCGGCCCTCGGGCAGGTCGTCGAGCGGGCCGAGGTCGATCCAGTCGGAGGTGAGCGCGCGGGCCGCCGTCGCCGCGTGGGACGCCCCGGAGGACTGCGCGTAGGACATGTGCCCGCCGACCGCCGCCGAGCCGGTGGCCAGGCCCAGCCCGGTGTAGGACAGCACCCGGCCGAGCGTCCCGCGCCCCTTCGCCCGGGCCACCAGCGAGCCCACGTAGAAGCCGAGCGCCACGGTGTTGGCCACCGCGTGCAGCGCGCCGAGCCGCCGGACACCGACCTCCTGCTCCGACCAGTCGGCCGCACCGCTCATCGCCGCGGGCACCGACACGACGACGCCGGTGCCGATGAGCACGGTCGCGGCGGGCCGCAGCGGCGGGATCGCGTCGAGCAGCCCCGCCGACGCCCAGCTGCCCACCGGCACCTGGACGAGCACCGGGTGCAGCGGGTGCCCGAGCCACGTGCCGTGCAGTGCGTCCTTGAGCGCCCCGGGCTTGAGCACGGCCTGGACCGCCGAGCGCGCCGGCTCGATGACCTTGTCGAAGGTGCTCACGTCCGCGAGGCGGTCGAGGAAACCCATCAGGCTCATGGGCGGCTCCCTACCCCCGTCGAACGGTCGGCAAGCCGGTCCGCGGCGGACGTCAGGCCGGTGACGAGCAGGCCCGCGACGACGGCGCCCGTGGCGTTGAGCAGCGCGTCCACCGGCGACACGACCCGGCCGAGCGGCAGCGCCCACTGCAGCGTCTCGATCACGGCACCCGTCGTGAGCGCCGCCGCGACCAGCACCGCCGGCGAGCGCAGCACGGGCCACCGCAGGACCGCGACGACGGCGAGCGGCGCGAGCAGCAGCAGGTTGCCGAGCAGCTGTACCACGGTGGCACGGGAGTCCAGGCCGGTCAGGTACCAGCGCAGCTCGGCGGCGGGCGCGCCCCACGCGGAGCCCCCGCTCCCCGCGGGCAGCAGCGTCAGGGCGGCCACCGCGGCCAGCGCGACGACGGTGCCGGTGGTCAGTGCGGGTCGGGCGTCCATGCCACCCACGGTGACCGTCCTCCCTGGGAGCAGCCTGGACGCGCCACGGGTGACGCGATCCACACCGCCCCGGGGGAATGCCAGCGCGTATTCCGCTGGCTCCCAGGTAACTGTCAGGGGGAACCTGTGCACTACCCCCAGCCGAGCCCGAGGAGACCTCGTGACCTGCCCGTCGTTGCTGCACCGCCCCGTGGCGGTCGCCGACCTCGTCGGCGACGTCGCGGCGGGCATGCGCTCCGACCGGTGGTTCGGCCAGTTCTCCCGGTTCGTGCTCGTCGGCGGGCTCTCCAGCGCCGTCTACGCACTCCTGTACGTGCTGCTCAACGGCCTGGGCGACGTGCCGGCCAACGTCATGGGGTCGGCCGTGTCGTCGGTCATGGCCAACGAGATGCACCGGCGGATCAGCTTCCACGCCGGTGAGCGCGTGGGCTTCCTGACCGCCCAGTGGGAGGGCGGCGCGCTCGCCGTCGCCGGGATGATCGCCACCAGCCTCGCGCTGAGCTGGTTCAACTCGGTGACCACCGACCCGTCCGTCGTCACCGAGTTCCTGGTCATCGCCCTGGTCACGGCGACCATCGGCACCCTGCGCTTCCTCGCGCTGCGCTGGGTGTTCCGCCCCCGTCCCGCCTGACGACACCGGTTCGTCCCCTTCCCGGCGTTTGACGCGCCGGAGACGACGGGCACACTCGGGAACGGTGGTTGAACTCGCAACCACCGTTCGAGACACGAGAGCCGAGGGAACCGTGGCGAAGATCGCCGTCATCTACTACTCGTCCACCGGGAACGTGCACCAGCTCGCCACCGCGCTCGCCCAGGGCGCGGAGGAGGCCGGCGCCGAGGTGCGCCTGCGCCGGGTCCCGGAGCTCGCCCCCGAGGAGGCCATCAGCTCCAACCCGCTGTGGCGCGCCCACGTCGACGCCACCGCCGACCAGGTGCAGGAGGCCACGCCGGCCGACATGGAGTGGGCCGACGGCTACGCGCTGGGCAGCCCGACCCGCTTCGGCACGCCGGCCTCGCAGATGAAGCAGTTCATCGACCAGCTCGGCGGCCTGTGGTTCACCGGCAAGCTGGCCAACAAGGGCGCCACCGCGTTCACCAGCGCGCAGAACGTCCACGGCGGCAACGAGTCGACGATCCTGACGTTCTTCAACGTCTTCTCGCACTTCGGCGCCGTCATCGTGCCGCCCGGCTACACCGACCCGCTGCTGTTCGAGGCCGGCGGCAACCCCTACGGCGTCTCGACGGCGTCCGGCGGCAAGTCGGCCACCGCGTCCGAGGCCGAGCTCGCCGCCGCCCGCTACCAGGGCCGCCGGCTGGCCGAGGTCACCGCGAAGCTCGTCGCCTGACCGCCCGGCCGCCCCGGTCCGCCTCCCTGCTCGGGAGCGGGCCGGGGCGCCGCGCCTCTAGCCTCGACGGATGGACGAGCCGACGACGACCCCGCCGCGGCCCTGGCGCCGCCGCGGGCGCACCGCCGGCCGCTGGCTGCTGCGGGTCGCCGTCGCCGCCGCCGGGGCCCTGCTGGGCATCCTGCTGCTGGGCCGCATCGACGCCCCGATCGGCCCCTTCGACGCGAGCCTCGCCCTCACCCCGACCGGCGGCGGCGCCACGGTCGAGGTGCCCCCGCTGGGCAGCCTCGAGGTGGACGCCTACGACGGGCCGCTGGGCCTGGACCTGCAGCTGCGCCGCGTCGACGAAACCCGCATCCAGGCGCTGGTCAGCGACCCGGCGCGGCTCGACAGCCTCGTCGACCGGGTCAGCGCCGACCTGCAGGCCGCCGTCACCCGGCTGGCCTGGACCACCGCGCTCGCCGGCGTCGGCGGCGCGGCGCTCGGCTCGCTCGTCGTCTACCGGCGGTGGCGGGAGCCGCTGGTCGCAGCCGGCGCCTCGGTGGTCCTGCTGGCCGGCACCGCGGGCCTCGGCGCCGCCACCTGGCGCCCCGAGGCCCTCTCGCAGCCCACCTACACCGGGCTCCTGGTCAACGCGACGAGCCTCATCGGCAGCGCCGAGGACATCGTCGCCCGCTTCACCGCCTACCGGGCCTCGCTCGAGGACCTGGTCGCCAACGTCGGCACCCTCTACTCGACGCTGTCGGCGCTCCCGGCCCCCGGCGGGTCCGCCGACACCGTCGCCCTGCTGCACGTCTCCGACATCCACCTCAACCCGGCCGGCTTCGACCTGGTCGCGCAGGTGGCCGAGCAGTTCGACGTCGACGCCGTCCTCGACACCGGCGACATCACCGACTGGGGCAGCGAGCCCGAGAACCAGCTCATCGGCTCGATCGGCCGCCTCGGCGTGCCCTACGTCTACGTCCGCGGCAACCACGACTCCGCGATCACCGCCGGGCTGGTCGCCGCGCAGCCGAACGCCACCGTGCTCGACGACTCCGCGACGACGGTCGCCGGGCTCACCGTGATCGGCGCCCGCGATCCCCGCTTCACGCCGGACAAGGACGCCACCGGGGACACCGAGTCGCTCGAGCAGACCGGCGAGGACCTCGCCGAGCTCGCCGGGGAGCAGGACCCGCCGCCGGCGATCGCGATGGTGCACGACCCGCAGCAGGCCCCGCCGCTGGACGGCGTCGTCCCCGTGGTGCTCGCAGGGCACACCCACGAGCGGGAGGTGGAGACCCTCGAGGAGGGCACCCTGCTCATGGTGCAGGGCTCCACCGGCGGCGCCGGCCTGCGCGGCCTGCAGGGCGAGAGCCCCACGCCGCTCACCTGCACGGTCCTCTACCTCGACCCCGGCACCGGGGCGCTGGTCGCCTACGACGACATCACCCTGGGCGGCCTCGGCGAGACCGAGGCGACGATCGAGCGCACCGTCGTCCCCGAGCCCGAGGAGCCGGTCCCCGCGGACGGGGCCGGGGAGGGCACCGACGGCGCCACGGACGACGGGACCGGCGACGGGACCGGCGAGGGGACCCCGGCCTCCCCGACCGGCTGACCCTCCCGTCCTACGCTCGCCGCCATGTCGACGACGTCGCGCACCCGCCTGTCCGCCGGCCTCCTCGCCGGGGCGATCGCCCTCGTCCCGCTGGCCGGCTGCTCGTTCACCTCGAACGGCTTCTCCTGCTCCGGCTCGTCGTGCACCGTCACGCTGGACGGGGAGGGCAGCGAGGTGGAGATCCTCGGCACCACGGTCACCCTCGGCGGCGTGCAGGACGGCCGGGCGTCGATCTCCGTGGGCGGCGCGAGCGTCTCCTGCGGCCAGGGGGAGAGCGTCGCCGCCGGGCCGCTGCAGCTGGAGTGCACCAGCGTGACCGGCGACGCGGTCGAGCTGCGCGCCAGCCTGAACTGAGCTCAGCCCGCGTCGGCGACCTCGACGACGACCCGCACCGGGTCCTGGAGCAGGTAGACGCGGAACGGCGCCTCGGCGCGGGCGCCCACGAACGCGACCGTCGTCCCCTCGAAGGTCGCGTCGAACACCACCTCGGTGACGTTCGCCGTCCCCTGCCCGGCCACCGGGCCGCCGGCGTACTCGTCGACCCCGGTGTCGTAAGGGGTGCCGGCGCCGGTCAGCGCGACCTGGAGGACCGCACCGCCCGCCACCGCGACCGGCTCGCCGCTGCCCTGCGAGCTCGCGGCATCCACCCAGCGGACGTCCCAGCCCGGCGTCCCGGTGCCGTCGGCCTCGAGGACGACCCGGTCGAAGCCGTCGTGCCGGCCGGTGCGGATGCCGGTGACGGTCACCTGCGCGCCCGCGGACGCCGCCGCGGTGTCGGGGGAGGCGTCGCCGGGGAACGAGGACCCGTCGCCACCGCCGTCGCCGCCATCGCCCTCGGACTCCTCCGGCTCCTCCGGTGAGGGCGTGGCCGCCGGCGCGTCGTCGTCGGCCGCCGGGGAGGTCGCGGGCGAGGGGGCCGGGGAGGGCGCCGCCGACGACGTCGAGGTCGAGGTCGCCGAGGCGGCCGGGCCCTCCTCGTCCCCGCAGCCGGCGACGAGGAGGGCCGCCGACAGCGCGGCGCACACGGGCAGCAGGGCACGACGGGTCACCCGGGGAGCGTCGCAGCGCGGCCGCGCCTCCCCCCGCAACGGCGCGCCGACACCCCCGGACCGGGGTGGTGTCGGACCCCCCGCGGGGGCCATGTATCGTTCTCCCTGCCCCCGGCGAACGAGCCCCCATCGTCTAGCGGTCCAGGACGCCGCCCTTTCAAGGCGGTAGCACGGGTTCGAACCCCGTTGGGGGCACAGCACCACCAGCAGTACCAGCACCACCAGCAAGGCCCTGTAGCGCAGTTGGTTAGCGCGCCGCCCTGTCACGGCGGAGGTCGCGGGTTCGAGTCCCGTCAGGGTCGCTTCCCCGGTGGAACGTCACCGGGAGGGGCAGGTAGCTCAGTCGGTACGAGCGCTCGCCTGAAAAGCGAGAGGTCGGCGGTTCGACCCCGCCCCTGCCCACACTCTCTCCCCGGACGGTGCCGGTGGTCGTCGAGCGATCCGACCCGGCCGCCGATCCCGCGCTCGCCGCCCGCCTGCTCGAGGTGCAGCACGCCGCCTACGCCGTCGAGGCGCGGCTGATCGGCGACGACCGCATCCCCGCCCTGCACGAGGACCTGCCCGCGCTGGTCGGCGCCGGACTCGACTGGCTCGTCGCCCGCGACGGCGCGACCGTCCTGGGCGCCCTCGGCCTGCGCGCCACCGACGGCGAGGTCGACGTCGACCGGCTCGTCGTCGACCCGGCGCACGCGCGGCGCGGGACCGGGCGCGCCCTCGTCGCGGCCGTGCTGGCCGGGGCGGCCGGACGGCGGGTCACGGTCTCCACCGGGCGGGACAACACCCCGGCGCGGCGGCTGTACGCGCAGGCCGGCTTCCGCGGGACCGGTGAGCGCGAGGTGCTGCCGGGCCTGTGGGTGGTCGACCTGGAGTGGCCGGCCTAGACGCCGACGGCGCGGTCGGCGAGCACCTGCTCGTAGACCTGCTCGTGCACGGCGCGCACCGCCGCCCGCTGCTCCGCCCGCCACGCGCGGTCGGCCGGCCGGGGCATCGGCCGGGTCAGCGCCGCGCCGACCGCCGCGTTCAGCGACACGGGGTCGAAGCCGTGCTCCTCGTCGTTGCCGTAGACGACGACGTCGGACCACTGGTCGGCGAACCAGCCGCAGCTCGGGGCGACGACGCGCGTGCCGACGTCGCGGCAGACCTCCAGGTCCCGCGAGTGCGTGCCGCAGCGCTCGGGCAGGACGGCGACGTGCAGCTCCTGCAGCTGCCGCGCCCACAGCGCCGGGTCGCGGACCACCACCTCCAGTCCCTCGGCGCCGGCGAGCTCGCGCCCGCCGGGCAGCTCCTGGCCCGGCTCGAGGAACACCCGCAGCCGCCCGCCGCCGGACACCGCGCCCGACAGTGCGGCACGCACCATGGCCGCCGGGTCGGGCACCGCCGTGCCGGGCGTGCCCAGCGCCAGGCCGACCAGGCCGCGCTCCGCGCCGGTGTCGGGGTCGGCCGCGGCCACCGACGGGTGCGCGACCACGATCGCGGTCCGGCCGAAGCGGTCGGCGATCTCGTCGGCCGCGCCGGGCGTGAGGGTGAACACGACCTCCGCCGTCGCGAGCAGCGCGGCCAGGTGCGCGTCGTGCCGGTGGCGGGTGGGCTGCGCCGGGTCGCGCAGCTGGTGGACGGTCACCACCAGGGGCACCCCGGTCCGGCGCAGCGCCTCGGTCCAGCTGACGACCTCGTCCTCGGGCAGGTGCCCGTAGCCGGTGTGCACGTGCACGACGTCGACGCGGTCGGCCCAGGCGGTCAGGTAGGCCGGGTCCAGCCACGGGCTGGGGTCGTGGTCGGGTCCCACCGGCACGGCGGTATCCGGCAGCACCGCGTCGACGTAGGGGTCACGGTGCGGCACCGTCGCGAGGCGGACCCGCGCACGCGAGGCGGACGGGGGCAGAGCGGGGATCACTCGGGTGCGCACTCCTCCTGCGGTCGAGCACTGCGACGGCAGGGGCGGTGCTCCTCGATGAACTCCGGCGGTTCCGATACCCAGGATGGTGCCGCACAACCGTGTGCGACCTCACCGGGTGGCCCGCGTCACTCCTCCGGAGGACCCCGGCGGGCCTCCTGGGCGGCGGCGTACGCGGGCGCCCGGAACCGGGCCATCGGCCCGTCGGCCAGCAGGCCCGGCGGCGGGTTGCGGACGGCGTCGAAGCGCAGGTCCGGGTCGACCTCGTCGCGCGGCGCGGTCATCAGCAGCCGGCCGAAGGGCACCCAATCCCCCGCGCCGCGGGCGGCCATCAGCCGGAACGCCGTCCCCGGCGCCGCGGCGGCCACCGGGCCGGGGTCGGAGGGCAGCGCGACCGGCCCGTCCGGGACGGCGGCCAGCCGGACGGTGCCGGTGGCGCTGCGGTAGCCCATCAGCGAGGTGTAGGCGGCCGCGGCGTCGGTGCGCGGGACCGGCAGGAAGCGGGTCCGCCGCCCGCGGCCGGTGGTCGACAGCAGGAGGTCCACCGGGCGGTCGCCGTCGGGCACCCTCACGGCGAGGCCGAGGAGGTCCGGCAGCGGGGCGGGCAGGCCCGCCCCGCGGGAGAACCGGACGACGGCGGGCTCCCGGGCCGCCTCCGCCAGCCAGGGCACCCCCCAGTCGGCGGGCCCGCCGGACCGCTCCAGGACGGCGTCGAGCACGGCGCCGCGCGGGTGCATCGGCTTGCCCTGCCGCCGCCGCGCGAGGGCACCCAGCGGCACCGCCACCAGTCGTCCGGCGAGGGTCGCTGCGTCTGCCACGGCGGCTCCCTACCCGTGCCCGGAGGGACGGAACGGATCCGTGCGCCTCGGCAGGACCTGCCCGTGTCGGGCGGGATGTCCGTCGCTCCTTGCCCTGTGGTCCGGACCGGTCCGGTGCCTACCGTCGGGAGGTGCTCACGACGCTCCTGGTCATCGGCGGGGTCCTCCTCGGGCTGGTCGCCCTGCTCGCCCTGATCGTCGGCCTGAGCGCCCGCCCCGCTCCCCGCACCGACCGCCGGCCCGCCGGCTGGGTCGCCGACGCGGGACGGCCGCACCCCGACGCGTGGTCGCCGCTGACCAGCACGACCACCTCGGAGATCCCGCCGGTCCGCTGACCGGCCCCCGATCCGGCGTCCCGGCGGCTGCGGCCAGCGCGCCGCCGGGACGACCCGTCACCCCCGCCGGCCGACCGGCTCCCACTCCGACTCGGCGCGCAGCACCGGCTTGAGCACCTTGCCGCCGGGGTTGCGCGGCAGCACCGCCGAGCGCACGGACACGAACTGCGGCACCTTGAAGTCGGCCAGGTGCGCGCGGGCGTGCCCCATGAACGCCTCGACGTCGAACGCGGTGCCCGGGACCGGGACCACCACCGCGCCGACCTTCTCCCCCATCACCGGGTCGGGCACCCCGACGACGGCGATCTCGAACACGCCCGGCGCGGCCGCCAGCGCGTTCTCCACCTCCACGCAGTACACGTTCTCGCCGCCGCGGTTGATCATGTCCTTGGCGCGGTCGACGACGTAGGTGAAGCCGTCGTCGTCGATGCGGGCGAGGTCGCCGGAGTGCAGCCAGCCGCCGGTGAACGCCTGGGCGGTGGCCTCGGGCTTGTTCCAGTAGCCCTGCACCACGTTGGCGCCGCGGATGAGCAGCTCGCCGACGCCGGTGGCGGGGTCGACGCCCTCCAGCCGCAGGTCGACCACCGGCGCGGGGAAGCCCACCGAGTCGGCGTGGGTGCCGGCGTACTCGTGCGGCAGGAACGTCGAGATCGACGAGGTCTCCGACAGCCCGAACCCGTTGCCCACCTGCGCCGAGGGGAACGCCTCCTTGATGCGGGCGACCAGCTCCGGGGCGATCGGCGCCCCGCCGTAGGTGGCGAACCGCACCCCACTGACGTCGGTGTCCGCGAAGGCCGGCTGGTTGACCGCCAGCCAGAACACCGCGGGCACCGAGGTGACGACGGCGATCCGCTCCTCCGGGATGACCTGCAGGAACCGGCCCACCTCGAACGCCGGCATCACCACCGCGGCCGCGCCGCTCTGCAGCGCCGGCAGCAGCTGGCTGTTGCAGCCGGTGACGTGGAACAGCGGCACGCTGACGAGGTTGCGCAGCGACGGGTCGTCGCGGCCGAGGCCCACCACCCGGCGGGCGTTCTCCGTGTTGGTCAGGAAGTTCTCGTGGCTGGTCATCGCGCCCTTGGGGAACCCGGTGGTCCCCGAGGTGTAGAAGATCGCCGCGAGGTCGGAGAGCGCCAGCCCCTCCTCGGCGTGGGGGTCGCCGTCGGGCAGCGGGGTACCCGGCTCGAGCACCACCCGCGCGCCGCTGTCGTCGACGACGTACTGCGCCTCGGCGTCGGTGAAGCGGGTGTTCACCGGCACCGCCACGCCGCCGGCGAGGAGCGTGCCGAAGAAGCCCAACACCCAGTCCGCGCCGTTGCCCAGCCGGATCGCCACGCGGTCGCCGCAGCCCACGCCGGCCGCGCGCAGCCCGCCGGCCACCCGCGCGGCGCGATCCCAGAGCTCCCGGAAGGTCAGCCGCGGTCCGTCGACCTCGACGACGGCCTCGCCGCCGGGGTCCCGGTCGACCGAGGCCCGCAGCATCGCCACCACGGAGTCGGGCAGGTCGGTGTAGTGCTTGGTGCCGCCGGCGTCGCGCTCGACCCCTGACTCGTCGAAGGGGTGCAGCGTCATCTCAGTACGCCCCCACGTTCTCGAAGTACCGGCGCGGGACGTCCACCAGCATCGTGGTGATCTGCTCCTCGGTCACCCCGTGCTCGCGCAGGTAGGGGAGCACGTCCTCGTGGATGTGCGTGTAGTGCCACTGCGGCAGCAGGTCCATGACGCCGGGGGCCAGCCAGTCGATGTAGCAGGAGGCGTCCTGCGAGAGCACCATCTGGCCGGCGAAGCCGCGGCGGCACATCTCCACCACGATGTCGGCGCGCGCCTCGAAGGTCGTGTCCAGGTTGATCCCGAAGCGGTCCATGCCGAGGACGAAGCCGGCCTCGGCCAGCTCGGTCAGGTGGTCGGCGTCGGTGGTGTCGCCGCTGTGGCCGAGCACCACCCTGCGCGGGTCCACGCCCTCGTCGTCGAACACCCGCTGGACCGCCAGGCCCTGCCGGCTCCCCGGGTGCGTGTGCACGGTGATCGGGGCCCCGGTGGCCCGGTGGGCCCTGGCGACGGCGCGCATGACCCGCTCCACCCCCGGGGTCAGGCCCTGGTGGTCGATGGCGCACTTGAGGAAGGCCGCCCGCACCCCCGTGCCCGCGATCCCGTCGCGGATGTCCCCGACGAACATGTCGACCATCGGGTCGGGGACCTCCGCGCCGACGGCCTGGTTGAGCGCCGGGCCGCGGTAGTGGAAGAAGAACGGGACGTCGTCGTAGGTGTAGCAGCCGGTGGCGACGACGATGTTGAGGTCCACCTGCTCGGCGATCCGCTGGATGCGCGGGATGTAGCGGCCGAGGCCGATCACGGTCGGGTCGACGATGGTGCGTACGCCGGTCCCGGCCAGCTTCCCCAGCTTCTGCACCGCGTCGGCGACGCGGTCGTCCTCGCTGCCCCACTCCTCGGGGTAGTTCTGCTGCACGTCGGCGTTCAGCACGAAGACGTGCTCGTGCATGAGCGTCGGGCCGAGCTCGGCGGTGGCGACGGGGCCCTTCACCGTCTCGACGATGGGGCCGGTCTGCGCCTGGGGCACGTGTCCTCCTCGCGGTCCGCCCGCCGGCGCCGGTGCCGGAGGGCAGGGGCGAAGCTATCGGTCGTGTGACCGGCGTCGCACCGGGTCAGGCCATCAGCTCGGCGGCCCGCTCGCCCACCATCACGGCGGTGGCGGCGGGCCCCCGGGTGGGCACCTCGGGGAGCACCGAGGTGTCGGCCACCCGCAGCCCCTCGACCCCGCGCACCCGCAGGTGCTGGTCGACGACGGCCCCGGGGTCGTCGTCGGGGCCCATCCGCGTGCCGCCGGTCAGGTGGACCGCCGTGGCCAGTTCGGAGCGGACCCAGCCGTCGAGGGCGTCGTCGTCGGCGAGGACGGCGTCGTCCGGGCCGGGGCGGGCGGCCACCAGCGGGGCCAGGGCGCGGGTGCGCAGCAGGGCGCCGGCCAGCCGCACCGCCTCGCGCAGCCGCCGCCGGTCGGCGGCCGTGGCGAGGTAGCGGTGCTCGATCCGCGGCGCGGCCGCCGGGTCGCCCGGGGCGAGCGTGAGCCGGCCCCGGCTCTGGCCGCGGTAGGGACCGGCGGCCAGCGACAGCGTGACGTCGTCCCCGCCACCCCCGGGCACGACCCGGCCCCACGGGCGGAGCCAGGGCAGCACCTCGAGGTCGCCGGGCACCGGGGAGTCCGACGACGTCGCGTGCAGCACCGAGTGCAGCGGCAGCGGCCACTCGCCCTCGGGCAGGCCGGCGACCGGCACCCAGGGCAGGTGGACGAGCGGGTGGTCGGAGAGGCCGGCGCCCACGCCCGGCGCGTCGACGGCGACGTCGACCCCGGCCGCCCGCAGGTCCGCCGCGGGTCCGATGCCCGAGAGCAGGAGCAGGTGCGGCGAGCCGACGGCGCCGGCGGCCAGCACCACCTCCGCGGCGCGGACGGGCCCGGCGTCGGTGTCGACGCCGACGGCGCGGCACCGCTCGAGGAGCACCCGCCGCACCCGCACCCCGCCGCGCACGGTGAGCAGGGGCGACCCGCGGCGCGGCGACAGGTAGGCCATGGCTGTGTTGACCCGCACGCCGCCGTCGACGGTGAAGGGCACCGGCCCGTACCCGGGCGGGCCGCCCGCGTTCTTGTCCGGCTCCTCCGGCACGCCGAGCTCGGCAGCCGCGGCGGCGAGGGCGTCGGGGAGCGGGCCGCCGGACTGCGGGCGGGTGACCGGCAGCGGCCCGCCCGAGCCGTGCCCGGGCCGGTCGCCGTACTGCCGGTCGTCCTCCAGCCGGACCCAGGCCGGCAGGCACGCCTCCAGGCTCCACAGGTCGTTGCCCGCGGCCGCCCAGCCGGCGTGGTCGGCGGGGGTGGCGCGCACGAAGTAGCCGCCGTTGACGGCGCTCGACCCGCCCACCCCGCGCCCGCGGGGCAGCGGCACCCGGTTGCCCGGGACGAGCTCGGTGGTGAACGACCAGTTGGCCGGGTGCCCGGGGACGGTGGCGCCCAGGGTGGCGGCGTCGCGCAGGTCGGCCGGGAAGTCGGCGGGGCGGGCGTGGTCCGCGCCGGCCTCGAGCAGCAGCACGCGGCGGCCGGCGTCGGCCAGGCGGGCGGCCAGGGCGCAGCCGGACGAGCCGGCGCCCACCACCACGACGTCCCAGCTCACAGGCCGAGGGCTCCCGGGATGTCCAGCCGGCGCACCTTCCCGGTGGAGGTGCGCGGCAGCTCGCCCACCGGGTGCAGGCTCTTGGGCCGCTTGGCCGGCGCCAGCCGCTCGCGGGCCCACGCCCCGAGCTCGGCGGGGTCGGCGGTGCCCACGTAGGCGGCCACCACCCGCTGGCCCCAGTCCTCGTCGGGGACGCCGACCACGGCGCTCTCCACCACGCCCGGGTGCGCGTCGAGGACCGCCTCCACCTCCGCCGGGTAGACGTTGACCCCGCCGGAGATGACCAGGTCCTCGCGGCGGCCGTCGAGCCAGACGGTGCCGTCGTCGTCGACCCGGCCGAGGTCGCCGACGGTCACCCGGTCGCCGCGCCAGGCGGCTGCGGTCCTGTCCGGCGCCCGCCAGTACTCGAAGCGGGCCCACCGCGGGACCGCGCACCACAGCTGGCCGCGCTCGTCGGTCTCCAGGCGCCGGCCGGGCCGGGCGCGTCCGACGCTGCCGGGGTGCGCCAGCCAGTCCTCGGGCGGGCACACGGTGAACTGCGCCTCGGTGGAGCCGTAGAACTCCCAGACGCTGCCCGGCGGCAGCGCGTCGAGCACCGCCCGCTTGAGCGGCTCCGGGCAGGGCGCGCCGGCGTGCACGAGCCGGCGGAAGGAGGACCAGTCGACGTCGTCGCGCGCCACGAGCCGGCGCAGGTGCGTGGGGACGCAGAAGGTCGTCGTCGGGGCGAGCGTGCCGATCGCGGCGGCGGCCCGCGCGGCGTCGAACGGGCCGGGCAGCAGCACCTCGCCGCCGGCCAGCAGGGTGTGCACGGCGAAGCGCAGGGGTGCGGAGTGGTGCAGTGGGGAGAGCACCAGGTGGCGGTCCGCGGCGGTGAAGCCCCAGAGGCCGATCTCCTCGGCGGCCAGGGCCCGGGCGTCGCCGTCGTCGAGGACGCCGGACCACACGCCCTTGCGCCGGCCGGTGGTGCCTGACGTGTAGTGCATCGGCCGGGCCAGCGGCACGTCGGCGAGGCCGGTCTCGTCGTCCCCGAGCAGCTGCTCCGGCGCACCGGCCACGTCGAGCGCGCAGTCGGCGTCGTCGGCCAGCGCCGCCCGCTCGGCGGCGGGCAGCGCCGGGTCGAGGACCACGGGCACGATGCCGCTGCGCAGCGCCCCGAGGACGACGGCGAGCAGCGCGGGCGAGGCCGCCGCGGACACCAGCAGCCGGTCGCCGGGGCGCAGGCCGGCCGAGCGCAGGGCCGCCGCGGCGCGCCGCTGGTCGCGCTCGCTGTCGGCGGCCCGCACGACCGCGGTCACGGCAGGCGCACCCGGTCGCCGTCGACCACCACGTGCCCCTCGGCGGCGAGCTTGGCCAGCGTCGCGCGGGTCGACTGCCCGGCCGCCGGCCACAGCGCCCGCGGCACCTCGGCGTACACGTCGGCCACCAGTGCGTCGACCGTGCCGGCGCCGCGCACGAGCGCGGCGAGCAGCTGCGACTCGCGGAAGGCGCGGTGCGCCAGGTAGAAGTCCAGGACGGCGCCCGGGTCCTCGGTGAGCTCGGGGCCGTGCCCGCAGTACAGCGCGCTCGGGCCGAGGTCGTGCACCCGGCGCAGCGACTCGAGGTAGGCGACGACGTCGCCCTCGGGATGGGTGACCACCGACGTCCCGCGGCCGAGCACGTGGTCGCCGACGAGCACCGCGCCGGACTCCAGCCGGAAGGCCAGGTGGTCGGCGGTGTGCCCCGGCGTGGCGACGACGCCGATCGCGGTGCCGGCCAGCGCCAGCCGCTCCCCCGGCTCGAGGACCCGGCCGCGCGGGCCGGCCACCGCGGCGTCGGCGGCGGCCACCGGGGCGCCGAACCGCGCGCCCCACGGCTGCGCGGCCTCGGCGTGGTCGCCGTGGTGGTGGGTGACCAGGACGGCGACGCAGCGGGCGTCGCGGGCGGCCAGCGCCTCCTCGACGGCAGCCAGGTGCGCCGGGTCGTCCGGGCCCGGGTCGACCAGCACGGCCTGCCCGCTGCCCGGCGCGCCCACCAGGTAGGTGTTGGTGCCGTCGAGGGTCATGCCCGAGGGGTTGGGCGCCAGCACGCGGGTGACCAGTGGCTCGAGGTCGGCCGTCCGCGGCATGGCGCCGGGGGCGGGGAGGTCCCATGTGACACGGGGGTCTGCCGGGGCGCGCACGTCCGGCACGCTAGCCGCAGCGCCCGGGACCGGCGCCGGGCGGCGGCTAGCCTCCGGACATGCGTTCCCTGACCCTCCTGTCCCGCTCCGCCCTGGTGGTCACCGCCGCGGCCGTCCTGACCGCCTGCGGTGGGTCGGACGAGGGCTCCTCCGACTCCGCGTCGTCCTCGAGCAGCAGCTCCAGCGCCTCGTCGTCGGCGCCCGAGACCAGCAGCGCGGCCCCGAGCTCGGCCAGCGACGACCCCGCCGTCCAGGCCTTCTGCACGCAGGTCGCGCAGTTCAGCGACCTGGGCAACCAGCTCGGCACCGCCTCCCCCGAGCAGCTGCCCGGCCTGCTGCAGCAGGCCGCCGCGGCGTTCGACAGCGTCGAGCCGCCGGCCGAGATCGCGTCGTCCTGGCAGGTGCTGGGCGACGGCGTGCAGCAGTTCGCCGACACCGCCGGCTCGGTCGACCTGGGCACCCCCGAGGGCCAGACCCAGCTGCAGACCGCCGCCCAGGACTTCCTCGGCATCGCCAACGGCCCCGACGGCACCGCCGTCCAGGAGTTCGGCGCCGCCAACTGCGGCGAGACCGCCCCGACCACCTGAGGGAGGACCACCCTTCACCCCACACCTCGCTCCGTTCGGCGCGGGCCCCTGAAGGGCGGCCGTTCCATCCCCTCACCGACGGCCCGTCCCCTCCTGCAGGGGGCGGGCCGTCGTGGTGCCGGGGTCAGCAGCCGCTGATGCTCACGCCGCGGGCGCGCAGCCACGGGACCGGGTCGACCTGGCCGCTGTGCATGGCGCCCGAGGGGTGCACCTCGAAGTGCAGGTGCGGGCCGGTCGACTGGCCGCGGTTGCCCACCTCGGCGATCAGCTCTCCGGCGCTCACCCGCTCGCCGGGCCGTACGTACTCGGCGTTGAGGTGGCCGTAGACGGTGACCGCGCCGTCGTCGCCCCGGATGTAGACGGCCAGGCCGAAGCCGGTGGCCGGGCCGGTGCGGGCGACGGTGCCCGAGGTGGCGGCGTAGATCGGCGTGCCGATGGGGGCGGCGATGTCGACGCCGCCGTGCAGGGCGCCCCAGCGCCAGCCGTAGCAGCTCGACGTCCGCCCCGAGGTCGGCTTGACGTAGCCCGACCCGCCGACCGCGCCCGCCGTGCCGGAGGACGAGGTGTTCCGGGCGGCGGCGGCCGCGGCGGCGGCCTCCTGCGCCGCCCGGGCGGCGGCCGCGGCCGCGGCGGCCTCCTCGGCCGCCTTCTGCCGCTGCCACTCGGCGTAGGCGTCGCGGGCCCCCTGCAGCTGCAGGAGCTGGATCTGCGCGGCCTGCAGCTGCTGGTCCAGCGCGGCCTTGTTGGCCTGGGCGGTGGCGACGGCGCCCTGCTGCGCGGCCACCTGCGCGTCGGCGGCGGCCTTGGCGTCGGCGGCCTGCTCCTCGGCGGCGGCCATCGCGTCGCGGGTCACCCGGGCCGAGGACTCGGCGTTGGCCTGCCGCACACGGGCGACCTCGAGCTCCTCGAGGACGTCGACCTGCGTGTCGGCCACGTACTCGAGCATCGCGGCGCGCTGGACGAGCTCCCCCGGGCCGGCGGAGTCCAGCAGCGCGGCGGCGGTGGTGAGGGTGGCGCCGTTGACGTAGCTGTCGCGGGCGAAGCCGCCGATGCGCCCGATGGCGGCCTCGACCGCGTCGGCGGCGGCTCGCAGGTCCGCGGCGGCCTGGTCGGCGGCGGCCTGCGCCAGGGCGAGGGCCTCCTCGGCGGCCTCGTAGGCGACGCCGGCGGCCTCGGCCTGCACGGCCAGGCGGTCGAGCTCGGTCTGGGCCAGGGCGACCTCGGCCTGCAGCCGGCCGACCTCCGCGGCCGCGGCGTCCTGGGCGGCCCGGGCGTCGGCGAGCTGGCCGTCGGTCGGGTTGGGCGGGGGCGGGGGCACCGCCAGCGCCGGCCCCGCACCTCCGACGAGGACGGCGCCGGTCAGCAGGCCGGCCAGGGCGACCCGCAGGCCCCGCCGCCGTGCGCGGGCACCGGCGCGGCCGGGGGGCCGCCGGCCGGAACGGCACTGCAGCATGGAGCACTCCCTGGGGAAGAGGGACGGAGGAACGGCAGAAGCGTCGCGCCGTCACCGTGCGTCACACGAGCAACACGCGGCACGGGTGCCACATCGTGACGAGGGAGCACCCCGACCGGCTCCCGTTCCGTCACATGTCGACATCCGCGCCGCCGTGCCCCCGGTGCCGGACGGCCCCGTTCCGCCGCCCGCCGCGCGTCTAGGCTCGCCGCCGTGGACGTCCTCGCCTCCGGCGCCGAACAGGTGGTCTTCTGCTCCGACCCGGGCTCCGGCCTGCGGGCGGTGATCGCCATCCACTCGACCGCGCTGGGCCCCGCCCTCGGCGGCACGCGGTTCCACCCGTACGCCTCCGAGGACGAGGCCGTGGCCGACGCGCTGCGGCTGGCGAGCGCCATGGCCTACAAGAACAGCCTGGCCGGGCTCGACCTCGGCGGCGGGAAGGCCGTGATCATCGGCGACCCGCGCACCGACAAGACCGAGGCGCTGCTGCGCGCCTACGGCCGGTTCGTCGAGTCCCTCGGTGGGCGCTACCTGACCGCCTGCGACGTCGGCACCACCAACGCCGACCTCGACATGGTGGCCCGCGAGACGCGCTTCGCCCACGGCCGCTCCGAGGTGTACGGCGGCTGCGGCGACTCCTCGGTGCTCACCGCGTTCGGCGTCTTCCAGGGCATGCGCGCGGCCGCCCAGCACCGCTGGGGCGCCCCCACGCTCGCCGGGCGCACCGTGGCCGTGGCCGGCGTCGGCAAGGTCGGCAGCTGGCTCGTGGACCGGCTCGTGGCCGACGGCGCCGACGTCGTCGTCACCGACGTCGACCCCGACGCGGTCGCGCGCGTGCACGCCCGCCACCCGGGCGTGCAGGTCGCCGCCGACACCGCCGCCCTGGTGCGCACCCCGGCCGACGTCTACGCGCCCTGCGCCCTCGGTGGCGCGCTGGACGACGAGACGGTGGCCGTGCTCGGCGCCGAGATCGTCTGCGGCGGGGCGAACAACCAGCTGGCCCACGACGGCATCGCCGCCCAGCTGGTCGAGCGGGGCGTCCTGTACGCCCCCGACTACCTGGTCAACGCCGGGGGCGTCATCCAGGTCGAGGACGAGCGGCACGGCTTCTCCTTCGCCCGCGCCGAGGCGAAGGCGGCGGGGATCTTCGACGTCGCCCTGCGGGTGTTCGCGGCCGCCGAGGCCGAGGGCGTCTCCCCCGCCGTGGCGGCCGACCGGCTCGCCGAGGAGCGGATCGCCGCGGTCGGCCGGTTGGCCACCATCCGCCTGCCGCGCTGATCCCGGGCGGGCGTGTCCTGTACCACGGCCCCGGTCGGGGGACGGGGGAGGGAGGACCCGTGCCCGAGTCCCGTCCGTGTCGTAGTCTTGCTCAAGACACAGTTCACTCAGTCGGGGTCGCCACGCGGGCCGTCCAGCCCGTGAGCTGGGCTCCCGTTCTCCGTTATGAGGGGGTCGAGCCGATGGGGCGCGGCCGAGCGAAGGCCAAGCAGACACGCGTGGCCCGTGAGCTCAAGTACAGCTCACCCAACACCGACCTCTCCGCGCTCCAGCGCGAGCTGGCCGGTTCTCCGTCGACCTACACCGCCCCGGCGGCGAAGGACGACGACGATGACGACGACGAGTTCGTCGACCGATGGGCCGACGATGCCGACGACGACGACTGGGCGGCCAGTCGCTGACGGTCGGCATCCCGCCGGTCCCCTGAGCACGCCGCACCGCCGTCCCGCCCGGGACGGCGGTGCGCGCTGCGCTCAGCGGTAGGAGCCCACCAGCCGCGCGCCGGTCCCCCCGGCGCCGACGGTGCCGGCCACCCACGCGGGGACGCCGCGCGCGGTGAGCAGGGCGACCGCGCGGTCGGCGGCCTCGGCGGCGACGGCGGCGACCATGCCGACGCCGCAGTTGAAGGCCCGCTCGGACTCCGTGCGCGGCACGCCGTGCTCCTCCAGGAGCGTCACGGCGGCCGGCAGCGCCCAGGTGCCGCGGTCGAGCACGGCCTCCAGCCCGTCGGGGACCACCCGCGCGGTGTTGCCGGCCAGCCCGCCGCCGGTGATGTGCGCGAACGCGTGCACGCCGTCGACGCCGAGCTGCTCCACGAGCGCCAGGCAGTCGAGGGCGTAGATGCGCGTGGGCTCCAGCAGCACGTCGCCCAGCGGGCGGTCGAGGCCGGCGGGGGTGGCGGCGAGGTCGAGCCCGGCGGCGGACACCACCCGGCGCACCAGCGAGTAGCCGTTGGAGTGGAAGCCGCTGGAGGCCATCGCCACGACGACGTCGCCGTCGCGCACCCGCTCGGGCCCGAGCACGCCGTCGGCCTCGACGACCCCCACTGCGGTGGCGGCGAGGTCGTACTCGTCGGCGTCCATGAGGTCGCCGTGCTCGGCGGTCTCGCCGCCGACCAGCGAGGCACCCGCCAGCTCGCAGCCGGCGGCGATGCCGGTGACGATCGCGGCGATGCGCTCGGGGACGACCTTGCCGCAGGCCACGTAGTCCTGGAGGAACAGCGGCTCGGCGCCGCAGGCCACCAGGTCGTCGACGACCATCGCGACCAGGTCGATGCCCACGGTGTCGTGCCGGTCCAGCTGCCTCGCCAGGGCGATCTTGGTGCCGACGCCGTCGGTGGAGGAGGCCAGCAGCGGGCGCCGGTAGCGCGTGGTGTCGAGCGCGAACAGTCCGGCGAACCCGCCGAGGCCGCCGACCACCTCGGGACGGCGGGTCCGCTCGACCGCCGTCCGCATGAGGGTGACGGCGCGCTCGCCGGCGTCGATGTCGACGCCGGAGGCGGCGTAGGTGAAGTCGCCCTCCCCGGGCGGACGGGTCACGGGCGGCGGAGGGCGTCGTCGGCGCCGCCGGACACCGCCGGGCTGCCGGCCTGCTGGCCGGTCCAGCCGCTGACGGAGCGCCCGGGCTCGTCGACGCGCGGCATCGGCGTGCGGCCGATCCCCTCGAGCACGTGCTTGCCGAGCACGCCCGGCTCCCCGAGCGGGATCGGGTAGGTGCCGGTGAAGCAGGCGGTGCACAGCCGGTTGACCGGCTGCTCGGTGGCCGCGATCAGGCCCTGCTCGGAGACGTAGCCCAGCGAGTCGGCGTTGATCGAGGCGCGGACGCCGTCGACGTCGAGGCCGTTGGCGATCAGCTCGGCGCGGCTGGCGAAGTCGATGCCGTAGAAGCACGGCCACTTCACCGGCGGGCTGGAGATGCGCACGTGCACCTCGATGGCGCCGGCCTCGCGCAGCATGCGGATCAGCGCCCGCTGGGTGTTGCCGCGCACGATCGAGTCGTCGACGACGACCAGCCGCTTGCCGCGGATGACGTCGCGCAGCGGGTTGAGCTTGAGCCGGATGCCGAGCTGCCGGATGGTCTGCGACGGCTGGATGAAGGTGCGGCCGACGTAGGAGTTCTTGACCAGGCCCAGGCCGTAGGGGATGCCGCTGGCCTCGGCGTACCCGACGGCGGCCGGCGTGCCGGACTCGGGCACCGGGATGACCAGGTCGGCGTCGGCCGGGTGCTCCTTCGCCAGCCGCCGGCCGATCTCGACCCGGGCGGCGTGCACGCCGCGGCCGCTGATCGTGGTGTCGGGGCGGGCGAGGTAGACGTACTCGAAGACGCAGCCCTTGGGCTCGGCCGGGGCGAAGTGCTGGCTGCGCAGGCCGTTCTCGTCGATGGCGATCAGCTCGCCGGGCTCGACCTCGCGGACCACCGAGGCGCCGACGATGTCGAGGGCGGCGGTCTCGCTGGCCACGACCCAGCCCCGCTCGAGGCGGCCGAGGACCAGCGGGCGCACGCCCTGCGGGTCGCGGGCGGCGTAGAGGGTGTCCTCGTCCATGAAGGTGAGGCTGAAGGCGCCGCGCAGCTGCGGCAGCACCTCCATGGCCGCGGCCTCGACGCTCATGTCGGGGCGGGCGGCGATCAGCGAGGTGACGAGGTCGGAGTCGGTGCTCGCCGCGAAGGCGCCGGGGACACCCGCGTCGGCGGCCCGGCTGGCCAGCTCCTCGGTGTTGACCAGGTTGCCGTTGTGGCACAGCGCGAGACCGGTGCCGGCGTCGGTGGTGCGGAACGTCGGCTGGGCGTTCTCCCAGGTGGACGAGCCGGTGGTGGAGTACCGCGTGTGGCCGACGGCGAGGTGGCCGCGCAGGCTGCCCAGCGTGGACTCGTCGAAGACCTGGCTGACCAGCCCGAGGTCCTTGTAGACGACCACCGAGGCGCCGTCGGAGACCGCGATGCCCGCCGCCTCCTGACCGCGGTGCTGGAGGGCGTACAGGCCGAAGTAGGTCAGCTTGGCGACCTCCTCCCCCGGCGCCCAGACACCGAAGACGCCGCAGGCGTCCTGGGGACCGGGAGCATGGGGGTCGAGGTCGTGCGTCAGCCGTCCGTCACCGCGAGGCACACGACCCAGCCTACCGGCAGGGGCCACGCCCGCCGGGTGGCGCGCGCCACCTACCGGCCGGGGCGGCCGGAACCCGCGCGGGGGTGCGGGGCGTTGTCGGGGGCACGACCTGAGGAGGCGTCATGGCCAGTGACCGGCCCGACCCGCAGGAGTTCCTCGAGATGGCCCAGCGGATGCTCCGCGGGCTGTTCGACCAGCCGCGCGGGGACGACCCGCGCGACGACGACCCGTGGGGGCGCGCGACGCGCGAGCGCCGCCGCGAGCCGAGCCCCGAGGAGCGCCGCGAGAACCTGACCTTCGCGCTCGCCACGCGCGCCGTCGAGGCGCTGGAGGACCTGGCGCTCAACGTCGCCGCCATCCGGCAGCGGCTGGAGCGCACGGCTCCCGCGGACCCGGCGCCGCCGGCGGAGCGGCGGCCCGCGGAGGGCGAGGACGGGGCCGGCCGGGACTGAGCCCGGCCGGCCCCGCCGGCTCAGGAGACGGTGCCGATCTCCGCGGAGATCCGGGTGTCCTCGCCGTGCCCGGTGTGCACGACGGTGTCGCCGTGCAGCGTGAGCAGCTTGGCGCGGATCGACCGCACGATGGTCGGGTGGTCGCTGAAGCTGCGGCCGGTGGCGCCGGGCCCGCCGTGGAACAGCGTGTCGCCGGTGAAGACGGCGGCGAGGTCGGGCGCGTGCAGGCAGGTGCTGCCCGGCGAGTGACCGGGGGTGTGCAGCGCGGTCAGCGAGGTGCCGGCCACCCGGAAGCGGGTGCCCTCCGCGAGCGCCTCGTCGGGCTCGGCGCTCTCGTGCATCATCTCCCACAGCATCCGGTCGGCCGGGTGGAACCAGATCGGCGCCCCGGTGGCCTCGCGCAGGTCGACGGCGGCGGTGATGTGGTCGTTGTGCCCGTGGGTGAGCACGATCGCCGTGACCCTCCGCCCGCCGATGGCCTCGACGATCGGCGCGGCGCGGTGCGGGGCGTCGACGACCAGCACCTCGTCGTCGTCGCCGACGAGCCAGGCGTTGTTGTCGACGTCGAAGTCCTGCCCGTCGAGGCTGAAGACGCCGCTGACGACGGCCTTCTCGATGCGCGCCGTCACTGGCCCAGCACCACGACCGAGCGCAGGACCTCGCCCCTGTGCATCTTCTCGAAGGCCGCCTCGACGTCGTCGAGGCCGATGGTCTCGGTGACGAAGTCGGCCAGCGGGAAGCGGCCCTGCCGGTACAGGTCGGCGAGCATCGGGAAGTCGCGGGACGGCAGGCAGTCGCCGTACCAGGAGGACTTGAGGGCCCCGCCGCGGCCGAACAGCTCGATCATCGGCAGGGTCAGCTGCATGTCGGGGGTGGGGACGCCGACCAGGACGACGCGGCCGGCGAGGTCGCGGGCGTAGAACGCCTGCTCGAACACCTCGGGGCGGCCGACGGCGTCGATGGCGACGTCGACGCCGAACCCGTTCGTGAAGCCCTTGATCGCCTCGACCGCGTCGCTCTGGCGCGAGTTGACGGTGTGGGTGGCGCCGAACTGCCGCGCCCACTCCAGCTTCCGGTCGTCGACGTCGACGGCGACGATCGTCGTCGCGCCGGCCAGCTTCGCCCCGGCGATGGCGGCGTCACCGACGCCGCCGCAGCCGAACACGGCCACGGACTCGCCGCGCTGCACGCCACCGGTGTTGATGGCGGCACCGACGCCGGCCATGACACCGCAGCCGAGCAGCCCGGCGGCGGTGGCGGGGGTCTCCGGGTCGACCTTCGTGCACTGGCCGGAGTGGACCAGCGTCTTCTCAACGAACGCGCCGATGCCGAGCGCCGGGGACAGCTCGGTGCCGTCGGCCAGCGTCATCTTCTGCGCCGCGTTGTGGGTGTCGAAGCAGTACTGGGGCTGTCCCTTGAGGCAGGCACGGCACTGCCCGCACACGGCCCGCCAGTTGAGGACGACGAAGTCGCCGACGGCCACGTTGGTGACGCCCTCGCCGACGGCGGCCACGGTCCCGGCGGCCTCGTGGCCGAGCAGGAACGGGAACTCGTCGTTGATGCCGCCCTCGCGGTAGTGCAGGTCGGTGTGGCAGACCCCGCACGCCTGCACGTCGACGACGGCCTCGCCCGGTCCCGGGTCGGGCACCAGGACCGTCTCGACGCTGACCGGTGCTCCCTTGCTGCGGGCGACGACGCCCCTCACCTCGTAGGCCATGTGCCGAGCCTAGAGGCGGGCCCCCGAGCGGCCGTCCGGTCGCGCGGGACGGGATGCCGCGCAACGGTTCGGTCACGCTCGACGCGCGGGTTCCCGGACCGCGACGTAGCGTTCGTCACTGTTTTCCTGACAGCAGGGCCGCCCGGCCCGGCCGAGCGGAGGTCCCCGTGGCGCTACCCGGATTCCTGCGGCGCGAGCGCATCGTCGCCCGCCCCGGATTCAACCGGTGGCTCATCCCGCCCGCGGCGCTGGCCGTGCACCTGTGCATCGGCCAGGCGTACGCCACGAGCGTCTACAAGAACGCGCTGGTCGACCACTTCGAGGTGTCGCAGACGGCGATCGGCATCGTCTTCTCGATCGCCATCGTGATGCTGGGCCTGTCGGCCGCGCTGTTCGGCACGTGGGTGGACAGGAACGGCCCCCGCGCCGCGATGTTCACCTCGGCGTGCTTCTGGGTGTCCGGCTTCCTGGTCGGCGGCCTGGGCATCGAGACGCAGCAGCTGTGGCTGCTCTACCTCGGCTACGGCGTCCTGGGCGGCATCGGCCTCGGCATCGGCTACATCTCGCCGGTCTCCACGCTGATCAAGTGGTTCCCCGACCGCCCGGGCCTGGCCACCGGCATGGCCATCATGGGCTTCGGCGGTGGTGCGCTCATCGCCTCGCCGCTGTCCCGCCAGCTGATGAGCTGGTACGACCCCGGCTACGACGGCACGGCCGGCACGGTGCCCAACGGCGAGGCCGTCGCGGCGCTGTTCTTCACCTTCGCCGCGCTCTACCTGGTCTTCATGATGTTCGGCGCCTTCATCGTGCGGGTGCCGGCCGAGGGCTGGCGTCCCGACGGCTTCGACCCCGCGACGGTCAAGCAGAAGGCGCTGGTCACCACCGAGAGCGTCTCGGCGGGGAACGCGGTCAAGACGCCGCAGTTCTGGCTGCTGTGGACGGTGCTGTTCTGCAACGTCACCGCGGGCATCGGGATCCTCGAGCAGGCCAGCCCGATGATCCAGGACTTCTTCCGCGACGGGGACACCTCCACGGTCGCCGCGACCGCGGCCGCCGGCTTCGTCGGCGTCCTGTCGCTGTTCAACATGGCGGGCCGGTTCGTGTGGTCCTCGACGTCGGACTACATCGGCCGCAAGCCGATCTACATGGTCTACCTGGGCGTCGGGCTGGTGCTCTACATCGCCCTGGCCACCATCGGCAGCAGCGCCACCTGGCTGTTCGTGCTGCTCGCCGCGGTGATCATCTCGTTCTACGGCGGCGGGTTCGCCACCATCCCGGCGTACCTCCGCGACCTGTTCGGCACCTACCAGGTGGGCGCCATCCACGGCCGGCTGCTCACCGCGTGGGCGGCCGCCGGCGTGGCCGGGCCGCTGATCGTCAACAGCGTCCTGGACACCCAGGGCGAGCCGGGCAGCCTGGTCGCGGCCAACTACCGGCCGGCGCTGTTCATCATGGTCGGCCTGCTCGCGGTCGGGTTCGTGGCGAACCTGCTGGTGCGGCCGGTCGCCAGCAAGTGGCACGAGCCGCACCGCGACGCCGCCGGCGCCGCCACCCCGACCCCGGAACGGAGCGCCGCCCGATGAGCACGTCGATCTCGAAGGAGCAGTCCGCCGACGGGCAGCGGCCCGTGCACACCCCGACCGGCCTGATCGCCTTCGCCTGGACGCTGGTCGGTGTCCCGCTGGCCTACGGCCTGTACCAGACGGTCAAGACGGCGCTCACCCTCTTCACCGGCTGAGCCGACGCGCACGCCTCAGCGCCCCCGTCCGGACCTCCGGGCGGGGGCGCTGCCGCGTCCGGGGTCCCGTCCGGGGCCTTCGTCGCGCTAGTGGTCCCTCAGGGGGCGGAGGGGCAGATGCTCGGACAGGTCGGCGCGGTTGCCGCTGGCGCTGACCCGGCCCTCGGCCACCGCCTCGGCCCAGCCGAGCTCGCCGGTGGCCAGCCGCAGCCAGGTGGCGGCGTCGGTCTCGACGACGTTCGGCGGCGTCCCGCGGGTGTGCCGCGGCCCGGGCACGAGCTGGACGGCGACGTGCGGCGGCACCCGCAGCTCCACCGAGCGGCCGGGCACCTGCTGGGCGAGCCAGCGGGTGCTCGTCCTCACCGCCGCGCCGAGCACCGACCGCGGCGGCTGCTCGCCCTCCCCCGCCAGCCACGGGCGCACCGCGTCGACCGCGGCCCGGAGCTCCTCGGCGGGGATCGGCTGCGCGGGCATCAGCTGGTCGGGACGGTCCCCGCCGGGACGCTGCCCACGGTCGCCTCCGGGGTGCCGAACAGCGCGGGGAGGGTCGCCGTCCACGCCGTGCGGAGCTCCGCCAGCGGCAGCGCGGCGACACCCTCGACCGCCAGCGCGTTCCCGCCGGTGGTGCCGAGCTCGGTGACGGTCACACCGGCCCACTCCGCGGTCGCCCGGACGGCCTCGGGGTCGGTCGTGGTGACCACGGCCCGGGCCCCGGACTCGCTGAACAGCGCGGTGAACGGGTCGTCCCCGAGCTGCAGCGTCGCGCCGGTGCCGTACCGCAGCGCCGACTCGGCCAGCGCCTGGGCGAGGCCGCCGTCGGCGAGGTCGTGCGCGGAGGTGACCAGGCCCTCGCGGCCCAGCGCGCCGAGCACCTCGCCGAGCGAGCGTTCCGCCTCGAGGTCGACGGCCGGCGGGCGCCCGCCGAGGTGGCCGTGCACGACCGACGCCCACGCCGAGCCGCCGAGCTCCGGCCGGGTCTCGCCGAGCAGCAGCACGGTCTCACCGGCGGCCCGCCAGCCGGTGGGCACCCGGCGGCGGACGTCGTCGTGCACGCCCAGGACGCCGATGACCGGCGTCGGGTTGATGGCGACGTCGCCGGTCTGGTTGTAGAGGCTCACGTTGCCGCCGGTGACCGGCAGGCCGAGGGTGCGGCAGGCGTCGGCCAGGCCGCGCACGGCCTCGGCGAACTGCCACATGACCTCGGGCTCCTCCGGGGAGCCGAAGTTCAGGCAGTTGGTGACCGCCAGGGGGCGGGCGCCGCTGACGGCGACGTTGCGGTAGGCCTCGGCCAGGTTGAGCTGCGCGCCGGCGTAGGGGTCGAGACGGGCGAAGCGGGCGTTGCCGTCGAGGGCCAGCGCGATGCCGCGGTGGGTGTCCTCGTCGATGCGGACCACGCCGGCGTCGTCGGGCTGGGCGAGCACCGTGTTGCCGCGCACGTAGCGGTCGTACTGCTCGGTGACCCACGTCTTGTCGGCGCCGTCGGGACTGGCGACGACGGCGAGCCAGTGCGCGGTGAGCTCCTCCGGCGTGGCCGGGCGGGGCAGCGCGGCGGCGTCGTCGGCGTGCAGGGCGTCCAGGTCGGCGGGGCGGCGCATCGGCCGCTCGTAGACCGGGCCCTCGTGGGCGACGGTGCGCGGCGGGACGTCGACGATGCGCTCGCCGTGCCAGTCGACGGTCAGCCGGTCGCCGGCGGTGACCTCACCGATGACGGTGGCCAGCACGTCCCACTTGCGGCAGACGGCGAGGAAGGCGTCGACCTTGCCAGGCTCGACGATCGCGCACATGCGCTCCTGCGACTCGCTCATCAGGATCTCGGCGGGCGTCAGGGTGCTGTCGCGCAGCGGGACGCGGTCGAGGTCGACGTGCATGCCGCCGGTGCCGGCGCTGGCGAGCTCCGAGGTGGCGCAGGACAGCCCGGCGCCGCCGAGGTCCTGGATCCCGGTGACGAGGTCCTGGGCGAAGATCTCCAGGCAGGCCTCGATGAGCAGCTTCTCGGTGAACGGGTCGCCGACCTGCACCGACGGCCGCTTGGCCGGGCCCTCGGCGTCGAAGGTCTCGCTGGCCAGCACGCTGACGCCGCCGATGCCGTCGCCGCCCGTGCGGGCGCCGAACAGGACGACCTTGTTGCCCACGCCCTCGGCCTTGGCCAGCCGCACGTCCTCGTGCCTCATCACGCCGACGCACAGGGCGTTGACCAGCGGGTTGCCGGCGTAGCAGTCGTCGAAGAGCAGCTCGCCGCCGATGTTGGGCAGACCCAGGCAGTTGCCGTAGCCGCCGACGCCGGCGACGACGCCGGGCAGCACGCGCGCGGTGTCGGGGGCGTCGGCGCGGCCGAAGCGCAGCGAGTCCATGACGGCGACGGGGCGGGCGCCCATCGTGAGGATGTCGCGCACGATGCCGCCGACGCCGGTGGCCGCGCCCTGGTAGGGCTCGACGTAGCTCGGGTGGTTGTGCGACTCGACCTTGAAGGTGACCGCGTAGCCGTCGCCGACGTCGACGACGCCGGCGTTCTCGCCGATGCCGACGAGCAGGTGCTCGCTGGGCGGCAGGTCGCCGAACTGCCGCAGGTGCACCTTGGAGCTCTTGTAGGAGCAGTGCTCGCTCCACATGACCGAGTACATGGCCAGCTCGGCGGTGGTGGGCCGGCGGCCGAGGATGTCGCGGATGCGGGCGTACTCGTCCGCCTTGAGCCCGAGCTCGGCGAAGGGCTGCTGGACGTCGGGCGTGCCCTCCGCGAGCGGGACGGTGTCGAGCTGGTGCGACAGCGGGCCGGGCCCGGTGTCGAGGTCGGAGAGACCGGCGGTGGCCGACTCGGTCATGCGCTGACGACCGCCTTCAGGACGCTGGTGAAGAAGCCCAGGCCGTCGGTCGAGGGACCGGTGAGGTCCTCGACGGCGTGCTCCGGGTGGGGCATGAGGCCGACGACGCGGCCGTCCTCGCTGGTGACGCCCGCGATGTCGCGCAGGCTGCCGTTCGGGTTGCCGCCGACGTAGCGCACCGCCACCCGGCCCTCGCCCTCGAGCCGCTCGAGCTCGGCCGGGGCGGCGACGTAGCGGCCCTCGCCGTTCTTCACCGGCACGACGATCGTCTGGCCCTCGCCGTAGCTGCTGGTCCAGGCGGTGTCGGCGCGCTCGATGCGCAACTGCTGGTCGCGGTTGCGGAAGTGCAGGTGGCTGTTGCGGGTGAGCGCGCCCGGCAGCAGGCCGGCCTCGCAGAGCACCTGGAAGCCGTTGCAGATGCCGAGGACCGGCATGCCCTGCCGCGCCCGGTCGACGACGTCCTGCATCAGGGGCGCGCGGGCGGCGATGGCGCCGGCCCGCAGGTAGTCGCCGTAGGAGAAGCCGCCGGGCAGGACGACGGCGTCGACGTCCCGGAGGTCGTGGTCGGCGTGCCACAGCGCGACCGGCTCGGCGCCGGCCAGGCGCACCGCGCGGGCGGCGTCGACGTCGTCCAGGGAGCCCGGGAAGGTGATGACACCGATGCGCACGGGGGTCCTTCTCAGTCGGTGGGGAGGTGCAGCTCGACGTCCTCGATGACCGGGTTGGCGAGCAGCGTCTCGGCGATCTGCTCGAGGTCGTCGCGGCTGATGGAGCCCTCGACGTCGAGGACGAAGTGCTTGCCCTGGCGCACGCCGGTCACCTGGGTGTGACCCAGCCGGCCGAGGGCGCCGAGCACCGCCTGCCCCTGGGGGTCGGAGATCTCCGGCTTGAGGACGACGTCGACGACCACCTGGGGCACGGCTCCCGAGCCTACCGGGCGCCCGGCGCCGCCCTCCCGGCCCCGGCTCCGCGCGTCAGGCGAACCGGCGGCCGGTCAGCTGCTCGTACGCGGCGACGTAGCGCTCGCGGGTGGCGGCCACGACGTCGTCGGGCAGCTCCGGCGGCGGCGAGACGCGGTCCCAGCCCGACGACGTCAGCCAGTCGCGGACGTACTGCTTGTCGAACGAGGGCTGCGGTGCTCCCGGCGACCACGAGGACGCCGGCCAGAACCGCGACGAGTCGGGCGTGAGGACCTCGTCGCCGAGTACCAGCCCGCCGTCCGCGCCGAGCCCGAACTCGAACTTCGTGTCGGCCAGCACGATGCCCGCCGCGGCGGCGACCTCCGCGCCCCGGCGGTAGAGCTCCAGGGTCAGCTCGCGCAGCTCGGCGGCCCGCCCGGCGCCGACCAGCGCCTCGACGCGGGCGAAGTCGATCGCCTCGTCGTGCTCGCCCACCTCGGCCTTGGTCGACGGCGTGAACACCGGCTCCGGCAGCCGCGAGCCCTCGACCAGCCCGGGCGGCAGCGGCACGTCGCGGATGGACCCGGTGCGGGAGTACTCCGCCGTCCCCGAGCCCGACAGGTAGCCGCGCGCCACGCACTCCACCGGCAGCATGTCCAGCCGCCGCACGAGCATCGCCCGCCCGGCCACGGACGCCGGCACGTCCTCGGCCGACACCAGGTGGTGGGTCGCGCCCGCGTCGGACAGCACCGGCGCCAGCTGCTCGAACCACCACACCGACAGCTGGGTGAGCACCCGCCCCTTGTCGGGGATCGGCGTGGGCAGCACGTGGTCGTAGGCCGAGATCCGGTCCGACGCCACGAGCAGCAGCCGGTCCTGCCCGGCGTCGTAGACCTCGCGCACCTTGCCGCGCGCGACCAGGGGCAGGTCGGGCGTCACGACAGCGCGGCCAGCCGGTCGAACAGCGGGCCGAGGTTGCGCACGTAGCCCTCGGGACGGCAGATCTCGTCCAGCCGCGCCTCGTCGAGGGCCACGCCGGAGGCCTCCGCCCGCGCGCGGAGGGTGGACCGGAACGGCGTCCCGGAGTTCCACGTCTCCATCGCCGCGCCCTGCACCAGCGCGTACGCGTCCTCGCGGGACAGCCCGGTCTCCACCAGCTCCAGCAGCACCGCGGAGGTGTAGATCAGCCCGCCGGTGAGGTCGAGGTTGGCGCGCATCCGGTCGACGTCGACGACCAGGTCCTCCACCAGCCGCGTGGTCAGCTGCAGCAGGTAGTCGGTGGTGATCGCCGCGTCGGGGAGGAACACCCGCTCGGTGGAGGAGTGCGAGATGTCCCGCTCGTGCCACAGCGGGATGCCCTCCATCACCGGGACGACGGCGGCGCGCACGACCCGCGCGAGCCCGGCGATGCGCTCCGAGCGGATCGGGTTCTTCTTGTGCGGCATCGCGCTGGAGCCCTTCTGGCCGGAGCCGAAGGCCTCCGAGAGCTCGCGCACCTCGGTGCGCTGGCCGTGCCGCACCTCGAGCGCGATCGCCTCGCAGACGGTGGCGATGACCGCCAGCGCCGACACCCACTCGCTGATCGAGTCGCGGATGACCACCTGGGTGGAGGCGTCGGCCGGCCGCAGGTCCAGCGCCTGCGCGACGGCGACCTCCACCGACGGGTCGATGAGCGACCAGGTGCCGACGGCGCCGGAGATCGCGACGACGCCGACGCGCTCGCGGGCCGCGCGCAGCCGGTCGCGGGACCGGGCCGCGGCGAAGGCGAGGTCGGCGACCCGGTGCCCCCACACGACCGGCTCGGCGTGCACGCCGTGCGTGCGCCCGACCTTGAGCGTCTCCCGGTGGGCCAGCCCGTGGTCGCGCAGCGCGGCCACCAGCCGGTCGGCCTTGGCCAGCAGCACGTCGGTGGCCTCGGTGAGCTGCACGGCGAGCGCGGTGTCGAGCAGGTCCGACGACGTCATGCCGTGGTGCACGTAGGCGGCGGCCGAGCGCGGCTCGGTGTTGTCGGCCCACGCGGTGAGGAAGGCGATGACGTCGTGCTGCGTCGTCTCCTCGATCTCCGCGACGCGCGCCGCGGTGGGCGGCGGGGCGTTGCGCACCGGCTCGACGACGTCGGCCGGCACCCGCCCGGCGGCGGCGTGCGCCTCGAGGACCAGCGTCTCCACCCGGCACCAGAGCTCGTACTTGTGCTCGTCGCTCCAGACCCGGCCCATCTCGGGGAGCGTGTAGCGGTCGATCACGCGGGTACCGCCCGCACCCGGTCAGCTCGTCGAGTCACGGGTCCATCCTCCCGCAGGGCTAGCGTGATCGAACACGCCCCCACGGACACGGGAGGACCGGCGATGCTGCGACAGGCCAACCAGCTGGTCGCCCGGGCACGGGAGCGCATCCGGGCGGCCTCCGAGCGCGACCCCCACGGCTGGCCGGAGCGCGACGACGACCGCGCGATCCTCGTGCGCGACGACGACCCGGCCGACGCCGACACCGGGTCCCCCGAGGGGGACCCCGCCGACGGCGACCCGCCGCTCGGCAGCCCCGAGCCCGGCGCTCCCGACCTCGACGGCCCGCTCGGGCCCGGCGGGATCAGCGGCCCGCCCGACGGCGGCCGCCCGCACCGCGCCGTCGAGCGCGGCCGCCGGCTGCTCGGCCCCGGCCGGGAACCGCCGCACGGCGACGCCGCCGTCCCCAGTGGGCTGCGCACCGCCGCCGCGTGGTCGTGGCGGGTGATCGCCGTCCTCGCGGGCCTGTACGTGCTGCTCTACCTGGCCGCCTACGTGGCCGTGGTCATCGTCCCGGTCATGGTGGCGCTGCTCCTGGCGGCGCTGCTGCAGCCCGGTGCCGCCTCGCTGATCCGCCGCGGCTGGCCCCGATCGCTGGCCGCGTTCCTCATGCTGCTGGTCGGCCTGACCGTCGTCGCCGGGATCATCACGCTGGTGATCGAGCGCTTCAGCGCCGGCTTCTCCGACCTCGCCGACCAGGTGAGCCAGGGCCTCGACCAGATCCGCGACTTCGTCGTCGAGACCTTCCCGGTCACCCAGCGGCAGATCGACGAGGCGATCACCAGCGCGCAGGACGCCATCGTGTCCAACCAGGAGACGCTGACCAGCGGCGCGATCACCACCGCCACCACGGTCGGCGAGGTGTTCACCGGCATCGTCCTGGCGCTGTTCACGCTGTTCTTCTTCCTGAAGGACGGCCGGTCCATCTGGCTGTGGCTGGTCGGCCTGTTCCCCCGCGACGCGCGCGCCTACCTCGACGAGGCCGCCCGCCGCTCGTGGCGCACGCTGATCTCCTACGTGCGGGCCACCGTCGCGGTCGCGCTGGTCGACGCCGTCGGCATCGGCATCGGGCTGGCGATCCTCGGGGTGCCGCTGGTCATCCCGCTGGCCGCGCTGGTGTTCCTCGGCGCCTTCATCCCGATCATCGGGTCGTTCCTCGCCGGGTCGGTCGCAGTGCTGGTGGCGCTGGTCGCGGTCGGCCCGATCAAGGCCCTGATCGCCCTGGCCATCGTCGTGCTGGTCATGCAGATCGAGGGGCACGTGCTCCAGCCGCTGCTGCTCGGCAAGGCAGTGCACGTGCACCCGCTGGCGGTGGTGCTGGCGATCGCCGCCGGCCTGCTCATCGCCGGCATCTTCGGCGCGCTCATCGCGGTGCCGGTGGTGGCCTGCGCGAACGTGGCCGGCACCTACCTGGCCCGCCGGCACGACGGGCCGCGCCCGCCCGAGCCGCGGCCCGAGCGGGCGAGGCCGGCGGTCGGCGTCCGCGGCTAGGGGACGTCCCCGGCCGGGGCGTAGGCCCCCGGGTGCGCGGCGAGGTGGGCGCGGAACGCGCGGTCGATCGTCTCGTCCCACTCCGGGAGGGCGGCGTCGTAGCGCCGGCCGGCCTCCACCTCGAGCCGCTCCGCCGCGTCGGCGTCGTCCTCCCGCAGCGTGGCGGCCCGCCGGGCGACGTCCTCCACCGCGTCGGCGGCCGCGTCCAGGCCGAGGTACCGGTAGCCCGCCAGCGCACGCTCGAGCTGGCCCGGTTCCAGCCCCTCCACGGCGTGCAGCGGGCCGCCGTTCACCGCCATCCCGTGGCAGAGCAGCACGGCCGCCAGGGCGGCGTCGCCGGGGTGGGAGAAGGGAGCGGAGGGGTCGCAGGCGCGGTCCCAGATGCGGGCAGCGGGGTCAGCCAACGCTGATGCGCCCCTCGACGGCGGCCAGCGCGATGTCGCTGCGCCAGTGCGCGCCGGCCAGCCGGACGCCGGCCACCCGCTCGTAGGCGGCCTGCCGCGCGGCGGCGAGGTCGGCGCCCGTGGCGGTCACCGCGAGCACCCGCCCGCCCGCCGAGCGCACGGTCCCCTCGGCGTCCACGGCGGTGCCGGCGTGCAGCACGCCCTCGCCGTCGGCGCCGGTCACCGGGTCGCCCGTGCGCGGCCGCTCGGGGTAGCCCTCGGCCGCGACGACGACGGTGACCGCCGCGCCGTCGCGCCAGCGCAGCGGTGGGTGGTCGGCGAGCGTGCCGGTGGCGGCGGCGTGCAGGAGCCCGGCCAGCGGCGTCTCCAGCAGCGGCAGCACCACCTGGGTCTCGGGGTCGCCGAAGCGGGCGTTGAACTCGACCACCCGCACGCCGCGCGAGGTCAGCGCCAGCCCGGCGTACAGCAGCCCGCTGAACGGCTCGCCGCGGCGGCGCATCTCGTCGACCGTCGGCTGCAGGACGGTGGCCAGCACCTCCTCGACCAGCCCGGCCGGCGCCCACGGCAGCGGCGCGTAGGCGCCCATCCCGCCGGTGTTGGGGCCGGCGTCGCCGTCGTCGCGTCGCTTGTGGTCCTGGGCGGGCAGCAGCGGCAGCACCGTCGTGCCGTCGGTGACGGCGAACAGCGACACCTCCGGGCCGTCGAGGTACTCCTCGACCAGCACCGCTCCCCCGGCCTCGAGCACGCGGTGCCCGTGCGCCACGGCGGCGTCCCGGTCGGACGTGACGACGACGCCCTTGCCGGCGGCGAGCCCGTCGTCCTTGACGACGTACGGCGCGCCGGCCTCGTCCAGGGCCGTCTCCAGCTCCGCCGCGCCGCCGACCGGCCACGAGCGCGCGGTCGGCACGCCGGCGGCGGCCATCACGTGCTTGGCGAAGGACTTGCTGCCCTCGATCTGCGCCGCCTGCTCCGACGGGCCGAAGCAGGCGATGCCGGCGTCGCGGACCGCGTCGGCGGCGCCCGCGACCAGCGGCACCTCCGGACCGATCACGACCAGGTCGGCGCCCCAGCCGGTGGCCAGCGCCGCGACCGCCACCGGGTCGGCGACGTCGACCGGCGCGGCCTCCGCGACCGCCCGCGTGCCGGCGTTGCCCGGCGCGCAGGCCAGCGCGGTCACCGCGGGGTCGGACGACAGAGCGACGCACAGGGCGTGCTCCCGGGCTCCGGAGCCGATCACGAGCACGCGCACGGACGGCGACCCTACCGACGCCTCACCGCACCCGGTTCGGCTGCGCCCGCATCGCGCGGTGCAGCGCCTTCACGCGCTGGTGCTCGGCGGCCCGGGCGCGCGCGTCGGCGCGCAGTGCCTGGCGGTGCGCCTCGGCCTGCAGCTTGCGCCAGCCGAGCAGCCGGGCGGGGTCGAGGCGGCCGTCGTCGATCGCCGCGGCCACGGCGCAGCCGGGCTCGGTGCGGTGCGCGCAGTCGCGGAACCGGCACCTCGCCGCGAGCCCGGCGACGTCGGCGTAGGCGGTGTCCACGCCCTCGTCGTCGTAGAGGCCGAGCTCCCGCATGCCGGGGGTGTCCACGAGCAGCCCGCCGCCGGGCAGCAGGTGCAGCTCACGGGAGGTGGTGGTGTGCCGGCCGCGCCCGTCGGCCTCGCGGACCGCCCGGGTGGGTGCCACCTCGTGCCCGGCCAGCGCGTTGGCCAGCGAGGACTTGCCCACGCCCGACGGCCCCACCATCGCCCCGGTCACCCCGGGGCCGAGCAGCGCCCGGACCGCGTCGAGGCCCTCGCCGGTGTGCGCGCTGACGGCCAGCACGTCGGCGCCCACGGCGTCCTCGGCCACGGCCGCGACCGCCGCGGGGACGTCGTCGCAGAGGTCGGCCTTGGTGAGCACGACGACCGGCGTGGCGCCACTGCCCCACGCGACGGCGAGGTAGCGCTCCACCCGCCGGGCGCGGGTGGGCCCGGCGAGGGCGTCCACGACGAGGACCAGGTCGAGGTTGGCCGCCACCACCTGGGCCGCCGACGTGCGCCCGGCGACGGTGCGGGTGAACGCCGAGCGCCGCGGCAGCAGGGCGACGGCGAGCTCGCCGCGCAGGGCCACCCAGTCGCCGACCGCCGGGCTGTCGACGCCGTCGGGGTCGTACAGCGCGGCCGCCGGGTGAACCCGCTTCTCGCCGTCGGCGGTCAGGACCGTGAGCCGACCGCGGTCGACCCGCGCCACCCGTCCGGGTGAGGTGTCCTCGGGCAGCTGCTCGAGGCGGTCGGGCGTCCAGCCGATGTCTGAGAGATGCATCACCCGCCGGATGGTGGACCGCAGGTCAGCGTGCCGTCCTCCCATTTCTCAGCGACGCGCCAGGCGGCGTTCGCCATCCCGACACCTCGGTCGGGTGTTCTAGATGGCATGCACGCGACCGAGTCGCTCGCGACTCACGCACGGGTCCGCACCTCGGGCCCCTTCGTCGTCGGTCACCGCGGTGCCTGTGCGTACCGCCCGGAGCACACCATCGCCAGCTACGAGCTGGCCATCGACATGGGCGCGGACCTCATCGAGCCCGACATCGTCGTCACGCGGGACGGCGCGCTGGTCGCCCGTCACGAGAACGAGCTGTCCCGCACGACCGACGTCGCGTCCCGGCCGGAGTTCGCCGACCGGCGCACCAGCCGCCGTGTCGGCCGCAAGAAGCGCACCGGCTGGTTCGCCGAGGACTTCACGCTCGAAGAGTTGCGCACCCTGCGCGCGATCGAGCGCCATCCGGACCTGCGCCCGCTCAACACCGCCTACGACGGCCACTTCGGCGTCCTCACGCTCGAGGAGGTCGTCGAGCTGGCCCGCCGCCGGTCCACCCCGCAGCGGCAGGTCCGGGTGCTGGCCGAGCTGAAGAAGCCCAGCTGGTCGGCCGAGCGCGGCCAGCCGATGACCGAGCTGGTGGCAGCCGAGCTGCGCCGCCTGGACGCCACCTCCCCCGACGGCACCGTCGTCCTGCAGTCCTTCGACACGGCGGGACTGCGCCGGCTGCGGGCGGACCTCGGTGACGACGGCCCGACGATGTTCCAGCTGGTGGACGCGGTCCCCTCCGACGACCACCTGCTGACCAACGCCGGCCTGCGTGCGGTGTCCACCTACGCCCAGGGCATCGCCCCCAGCGTCGACCGCATCATGCTGCGCGACGCGGACGGGACGATGACCGGCGTCTCCGACCTGGTGACCCGGGCGCACTCGGCCGGTCTGGCCGTCGTCCCGTGGACGCTGGCCGGGGAGAACGCGTTCCTGCCGCGGCACCTGCGCAGCAGCGACGACCCGGCCGCCGCCGGTGACGCCCGCGGTGCCGCGCGCCTGCTCCTGGCGCTCGGCGTCGACGGGATCATCACCGACAACCCCGACGTCGCCGTCGCTGCCCGCGCGGAGATGGAGCCCACCCGGCCGGTCCGCCGCGTCGCCGCCTGACGCACCGCGGTCCTGCCGGACCGCACACCTCCCGTGAGCCGCCCCGCAGGGCGGCTCACGGGAGTGCCGTTCCCGGCTCCGCTCAGTCGATCAGGTCGTGGACGACGACGTTCTCGTCGCGGCCCGGGCCGACGCCGATGACGCTGATCCGCGCGCCCGAGAGCTCCTCGAGCCGCCGCACGTAGGCCTGCGCGTTGGCCGGCAGCTCGTCGAAGGTCCGGCAGTGCCGGATGTCCTCGAACCAGCCCGGCATCTCCTCGTAGACCGGCTTGGCGTGGTGGAAGCCGGTCTGGGTCATCGGCATCTCGTCGTGCCGCACGCCGTCGACGTCGTAGGCGACGCAGATCGGCACCGTCTCCAGGCCCGAGAGCACGTCGAGCTTGGTGAGGAAGTAGTCGGTGATCCCGTTGACCCGGCTGGCGTAGCGGGCCACGACGGCGTCGAACCAGCCGCAGCGCCGGTCGCGGCCGGTGGTCACGCCCACCTCGCCGCCCTGCTTGCGCAGGTACTCGCCGTTGGCGTCGAACAGCTCGGTCGGGAACGGACCCGAGCCCACGCGGGTCGTGTAGGCCTTGAGGATGCCCACCACCCGCGAGATGCGGGTGGGGCCGATGCCGCTGCCGGTGGCCGCGCCGCCGGCGGTCGGGTTCGACGACGTGACGAACGGATAGGTGCCGTGGTCGACGTCGAGCAGCGTGCCCTGCGAGCCCTCCAGCAGCACCCACTCGCCGGCGTCGAGCGCGTTCGCGAGCATCAGCCGGGTGTCGGCGATCCGGTCCTTGAGCTGCTCGGCGTAGCCGGCGTACTCCTCGACGACCTCGTCGACGTCGATGGCCTTGCGGTTGTAGACCTTGACCAGCACCTGGTTCTTCTCGACCAGGGTGCCCTCGAGCTTCTGCCGCAGGATCGACAGGTCGAGCAGGTCGGCCACGCGGATGCCGGTGCGGGCCACCTTGTCGCCGTAGGCCGGGCCGATGCCGCGGCCGGTGGTGCCGATCTTGCGCTTGCCGAGGAACCGCTCGGTGACCCGGTCCAGCGCCCGGTGGTGCGGCATGATCAGGTGCGCGTCGGCCGAGATGACCAGCTTCGAGGTGTCGACGCCGCGCTCCTCGAGCCCGGCCAGCTCCCCGATGAGCACCTGCGGGTCGACGACGACGCCGTTGCCGATCACCGGCGTGCAGCCCGGCGTGAGGATCCCCGACGGGATGAGGTGCAGGGCGTACCGCTCGCCGTCGGGCGTGATCACGGTGTGCCCGGCGTTGTTGCCGCCCTGGTAGCGGACCACGTAGGGGACGCGGCCCCCGAGGAGGTCGGTGGCCTTGCCCTTGCCCTCGTCGCCCCACTGGGCGCCGATCAGCACGACTGCCGGCATCTCGCTGTCATCCCCCTGGGACTCGTCACCGGCGGTCGACCGGCTGGCAGGTGGCAGGGTATCGGCATGTCCCTCGTCGAGTTCGACCTGCGCGGTCTCGGACCCGGGGAGGCACCCGAGCGGGCCGCTGTCGCCGGGGCCGCCGACGCCGGCGCGCTGCTGGTGCGCGGCCCGGTGGCGGCGCTGTCGGCGGTGCTCGCCGCGCTCGTCCGTGCCGGCCGGACCGCCGAGGCGCCGGTGTCGTGGGAGCCGGCCGACGACGCCGCCTCGCGCGGGCTGGCCCGCGACCTGGGCATCGGGACCGGCGGCGAGCGCGAGATGTCCCTGGTGCGCGACGACCACGGCGGCGTGCTGCTGCAGCACGGCCGCTACGAGGCCGCGGAGAAGGGCCGGCTGCCGCTGGCCGCACGCCTGGGCGTGCAGGCCCACCACGACGACCAGCGGGTGGCCGACGGGACGGTCGCCCGGATCGAGGTCCGCCCCGACTGGACCGCCGTCGACACCCTCCGCGTCGTCGTCTCGGCGCAGCTGATGCGCCCGCCGCGGCGCAGCACCGGCCGGGCGCTGCAGCTGGCCAGCGACCCGGCGCAGGTCACCCGTGACGGCGTCGTGTTCCCCCGGCCGGTCACCCGCTGGACCTGGTACGCCGACGACCGGGTGCGCTGGCGACTGCGACCCTGACCTGCGGGGACGCGGGAGGGGGCGCGGTCGTGGACACTGGGGAGGCCCCAGCCCGAGGAGGCCCCAGCTGCGCCCGTGTCCGGTGATCCGGTGACCGTCGACCGCCTGCCCTTCGCGCGGGCGTCCGCGCCGCGCCGCCGGGTCCTCGACCGGGTGCTCGCCCGCCCGAGCCTGGCCGCCGTCGTGGGCCTCGCCGTCGTCGTCCTGGTGTTCGGGCTGCGCGTGCCGGAGCTGCTCACCATGGAGGGGCTGGCCGGCGTCCTGGACCAGGCGGCGCTGCTCGGCATCGGCGGGGTGGCCGTGGGGCTGCTGCTGGTGGGCGGGCACTTCGACCTGTCCATCGGCACGGTGGCGGTGTCCAGCTCGGTCCTCACCGGGGTCCTCGTCGGGCAGCAGGGCTGGGGCATCTGGCCGGCGCTGCTGCTGTCGCTGGCCTGCGCGCTGGCGGTCGGGACGGTCAACGGCTGGCTGGTCGTGCGCACCGGGCTGCCGAGCTTCCTGGTCACGCTCGCCACCGCGCTGGTCCTGCAGGGGACGACGCTGTCCACGCTGCCGCTGGTCGCCGGGGCACCGCGGATCAGCGGCCTGGACGCCGCGCCCGGCTGGTCGTCGGCGTCGGCGCTGTTCGGGTCGACGGCGGAGGTCGGCGGCGGCGTCTTCCCGGTCTCGCTGCTGTGGTGGCTGGCGGCCACCGCCGGCGCGGGGTGGCTGCTGTGGCGCACCCGCTTCGGCAACGAGGTGCTGGCGATGGGCGGGTCGCGCCGGGCGGCCGCGGAGCTCGGCGTGCCGGTGCCGCGGACGACGTTCGTGCTGTACGGGCTCACCGCGACCGCGGGCTGGCTGCTCGGCACGCTCGCCCTCGTGCCGGCCGCGAGCGTCGCCGCCACCCCGTCGCTGACCACCGCCATCGACCTCGTCGTCGTCGCCGTCCTCGGCGGGTGCCTGCTCACCGGCGGCTACGGCTCGATGGCCGGCGCCGCGGTCGGCGCGCTGCTCTACGCCGTCGCGCGCGTCGGGTTCGAGCTGTCGGGCTGGGACCCGCGGTGGTCGCAGGCGCTGCTCGGCGTGCTCCTGCTCGTGGCGCTCGCCTTCGGCGGGGTGGTGCGGGGCCGGCTGCGCGCCGCGCCACGCTCGTGAGCACCGCCGCCGGCGCGCCGCCGGTCCTGGAGCTGCGCGGGGTGACCGTGCGCCACGGCGGCGTGCCCGCCCTCGACCGGGTGGGCGTGGCGCTCGAGGGCGGGCGGATCACCTGCCTGCTGGGCGAGAACGGCTCGGGCAAGTCGACGCTCGTGGCCCTGCTGTCGGGCCTGCAGCGGCCCGACGAGGGCGAACTGCTCCTCGACGGCACGCCCGTGCGCCTGCGCAGCCCCCGCGCGGCGCGGGCGGCGGGCATCGCCACCGTCTGGCAGGACCTCGCCGTCGCGCCGCTGCTGTCGGTGTGGCGGAACCTGTGCCTCGGCGCCGAGCCCACCCGCGGGGCGTGGCCGCTGCGGCGCCTCGACGTCGACGCCGCCCGGGAGACCGCCGTGCGCGCGCTCGCCGGGATCGGCGTCACCGGTGTCGACCCCGACCAGCCGGTCAGCACGCTGCAGGCCGGCGCCCGGCAGAGCCTGGCCATCGCCCGGGCGGTGCACTACGGCGCCCGCGCGCTGGTCCTCGACGAGCCCACCGAGCCGATGACCATCGCCCAGCACACTCTCGTCGGCCAGGCCGTGCTCGGCGCCCGGGCGCGCGGCCTCGCCGTCGTCCTGGTCACGCACAACCCGCGCTACGCGCACCTCGTGGGCGACCGGTTCCTGCTGCTCGCGCGCGGCCAGGTGGCCGGCGACCTCACCCGCGCCGACGTCGACTCCGACGACCTCACCCGGCTCATGGCCGGCGGCGAGGAGCTCACCGCGCTGACCACCCGCCTGCAGGAGCTGCACCCCGAGCTCGGCGACCGCTGAGCGGCCGCCGGGCCCGGGGACCGGCTCAGCCGGCGTCGGGGCCGGCCTTGGCCAGGTGCAGCCAGGTGTCGACGACGGTGTCGGGGTTGAGCGACATCGACTCGATGCCCTGCTCGAGCAGCCACTGCGCGAGGTCGGGGTGGTCGCTGGGGCCCTGGCCGCAGATGCCGACGTACTTGCCGCGCGCCCGGCACGCCTGGATCGCCATCTCCAGCACCCGCAGCACCGCCGGGTCGCGCTCGTCGAAGCCCGCCGCGACCAGCGCCGAGTCGCGGTCCAGGCCGAGCACCAGCTGGGTCATGTCGTTGGAGCCGATGGAGAACCCGTCGACGTGGTCGAGGAAGGCGTCGGCGAGCAGCGCGTTGGAGGGCAGCTCGCACATCATCACGACCGACAGGTCGTTCTCCCCGCGGCGCAGGCCGTGCGAGGCCAGCAGCTCCACCACGCCCTCGATCTCGGCGACCGTGCGGACGAACGGGATCATGATCTTCACGTTCGTCAGGCCCATCTCGTCCCGCACGAACCGCAGCGCCTCGCACTCCATGGCGAAGCAGTCGGCGAACTCGGCGGACAGGTACCGGGAGGCGCCCCGGTACCCGATCATCGGGTTCTCCTCCTCGGGCTCGTAGCGCTCGCCGCCGAGCAGGTTGGCGTACTCGTTGGACTTGAAGTCGCTCATCCGCACGATCACCGGCTCGGGCGCGAAGGCCGCGGCGATCATGGCGACGCCCTCGGCGACGCGCTGGACGAAGAAGTCCCGCGGCGAGGGGTAGGCCGCGATCCGCTCGGCGACCTGCTCGCGCAGCCGGCCGGTCAGGTCGTCGAACTCCAGCAGCGCCTTCGGGTGGATGCCGATCTGCCGGTTGATGACGAACTCCAGCCGGGCCAGCCCGACGCCGGCGTTGGGCAGCCGCGCGAAGGCGAACGCCTGCTCCGGCGTGCCCACGTTCATCATGATCTTGGTGGGGACGGGGGGCATGGCGTCCAGGCGGGTCTCCTCCACCTCGAAGTCGACGGCGCCCTCGTACACGTGGCCGGTGTCGCCCTCGGCACAGGAGACGGTGACCTCCTGGCCGTCGGCGAGCGAGCGGGTGGCCGACCCCGTGCCGACGACGGCGGGGATGCCGAGCTCGCGGGCGATGATCGCCGCGTGGCAGGTGCGCCCGCCGCGGTTGGTGACGATCGCCGAGGCGCGCTTCATGATCGGTTCCCAGTCGGGGTCGGTCATGTCGGCGACCAGGACGTCGCCGGCGCGGAAGTCGCCCATCTCCTCGAGGTCGCGCAGCACGCGGACCGCGCCCGCGCCGATCTTCTGCCCGATCGCCCGGCCCTCGACCAGCACGGTGCCCGAGCCGGTGAGCCGGAAGCGCTCGGTGCCGCTGCCCGCGCGCGACTGGACGGTCTCCGGGCGCGCCTGCAGCACGTACAGCCCGCCGTCGACCCCGTCCTTGCCCCACTCGACGTCCATCGGCCGCCCGTAGTGCTCCTCGATGACGAGCGCGTAGCGGGCGAGCTCGGTGACCTCGTCGTCGGTGAGGGACAGCACCCGGCGGTCGGCGGGGGCGACGTCGACGAACTCGGTGGTGCGGCCGACCTCGGTGGAGTCGGTGTAGACCATCTTGGTGGCCTTGTCGCCCACGCCCCGCTTGAGGATCGCCGGGCGGCCGGCGCGCAGCGCGGGCTTGTAGACGTAGAACTCGTCGGGGTTGACCGCGCCCTGCACCACGCCCTCGCCCAGGCCGTAGGCGGCGGTGACGAAGACGGCGTCGGGGAAGCCGGACTCGGTGTCGACGGTGAACAGCACCCCGGACGCCCCGACGTCGGAGCGCACCATCCGCTGCACGCCGGCCGACAGCGCCACGGCCTCGTGCTCGAAGCCGTGGTGCACGCGGTAGGCGATCGCCCGGTCGTTGTAGAGGGAGGCGTAGACCTCGCGGATGGCCTGCAGCACCGCGTCGATGCCGCGGACGTTGAGGAAGGTCTCCTGCTGCCCGGCGAACGAGGCGTCGGGCAGGTCCTCGGCGGTGGCGCTGGAGCGCACGGCGAACGACAGCGCGTCGTCGCCGCCCACGAGCTGGTCGTAGGCGGCGCGGATGTCGGCCTCGAGCCGCTCGGGGAAGGGCTGGGCGACGACCCAGCCGCGGATCTCCCGGCCGGCGGCGGCCAGGGCGCGGACGTCGTCGGTGTCGAGCGTGCGCAGCCGCTCGGAGATGCGTTCCGCGAGACCGGTGTCGCCCAGGAAGTGCTGGTAGGCGGTGGCGGTGGTGGCGAACCCGTCGGGCACGCGGACCCCGGCGTCGGCCAGGTGGGAGATCATCTCCCCGAGCGAGGCGTTCTTGCCGCCGACCTCCTCGAGGTCGCCCATCCCCAGGTCGGCGAACCAGCGGACGTTCTCCGTGCCGGTGCTCGTGCTCGCGGGGCGTTCGGTGCTCACGCGGTCCCTCCCGGGGTTCTGGCCCGCCCGGCGGGGCGACGGTCGCCACCGCGGCGCCGTCCCCGGGCGAGGGTCTGGATGACGACGGCGGCGATCTCCTCGACCGAGGCCGCGGAGGTGTCCACCGTGGGCAGGCGGTGCGCGTCGTACATCGCCGCGGCCTTGCGCAGCTCGGCGCGGCACTGCGCCTCGGAGGCGTAACGGGAGTCCGGGCGGCGCTCCTGGCGGACGCGCGAGAGCCGGGTGACCGTGGTGGTCAGCCCGAAACAGCGGTCGGCCAGCGCCCGCACCGGGCGGGGCAGGTCGGTGGTCTCGAGGTCCTCGTCGACCAGCGGGTAGTTGGCCACGAACAGGCCGTGCTGCAGCGCGAGGTACATCGCCGTCGGCGTCTTGCCGCAGCGGGAGGGGGCGAGCAGGACGACGTCGGCCCGCTCCAGCGCCCGCGAGCTCTGCCCGTCGTCGTGCTCGATGGCGAACTCGACGGCGGCCATCCGGTCGTTGTAGCGGCGGACGTCGCCGACGCCGTGCAGCCGGCGGGCCTCGCGCAGGCCGCGGGCGCCGAGGACCTGCTCGACCCGGTCCATGTGCATGCCGAAGAAGTCGATGACCGGCACGCGGCAGCGCAGCAGCTCCTGGCGCACCTCGTCGACGGCGGCGGTGGTGAACACCAACGGGGTCACCGGGCCGTCGGCGAGCTCGTCGATCTGCGCGACCACCTCGCGCGCCTGCTCGACGGTGGAGATGAACGGCACGAGCGTGCGGTCGAAGTGCAGCTCGGGGAACTGGATGAGCAGGGCGTTGCCCATCGTCTCGGCGCTGATGCCGGTGCTGTCGGACAGGAAGAAGACCGGTACCGCGGGGACCTCGTCACCCGGGCTCGCTGCGTCGCGGTCCATGCCGCGGCATCGTGCCACGGCCGCGGTGTGCGTGCGGAGCCGCTCCCGCGGGCGGTCCGGGGCGGGCGCTCCCCCGCCCCGGACCGCGCCGGTCAGGTGAAGACGCTGACGCCGCCGGGGCCCACGAGGAGCCCGACGACGATCAGGACGATCCCCCACAGCAGCTGCTTGCGGAGGATCGCGAGGATGCCGGCGACCACCAGGACGACGGCCAGGATCCAGAGCAGTGTCGCCACGGACACCACCTCCCTGCACGGGCGCCCGGGCGGGCGCGTGTTCACGGAGTGTGCGCCCCCTCCACGCGTCCTGCCTGGTGAGCGGGCCGGCGGGCACTCGTGTGCACCCGGACCGGTGACGCGGGGTGATGGTCCCCGCCGCACCCCCGCGAACGGTCCCCGGGCGGGCCCGGGGTCGCCGGGGGGACCCCGCGGGCGGCCACGCCCGACGCGCGACGGCCGCCGTCCCGGGGAGGGACGGCGGCCGTCGTGCGTCGGCTCAGGCTCCGGTCAGGGGGCGAGCGTCGGGTCGCAGTCGCGCAGCAGCTGGGTGCAGCGCTCCTGCTCGTCGACCTCGCCGATCGCCTCGGCGGCCCGGGCGAGCACCGTGACGCAGCGCAGGAAGCCCCGGTTGGGCTCGTGCGACCACGGCACCGGGCCGTAGCCCTTCCACCCGTTCTTGCGCAGCGCATCGAGGCCGCGGTGGTAGCCGGTGCGGGCGTAGGCGTAGGCCTCGATGGTGCGGCCGCCGTCGAGCGCGGACTCGGCGAGGGCCGCCCACGCGGCGCTGGCCCGGGGGTGACCGGCGGCCACCTCGGCGAGGTCGGTGCCGGCGGCCAGCGCGGCCTCGGCCTCCGGGTCGCCGGGCAGCAGGGTGGCGGGCGGCTCGCCGAGCAGGTTGTGGGAGTGCGTCATGGCTCAGGCGCTCGGGCTCTGGCCGGCCGACAGCAGGTCCTCGCAGGCTTGCACGATGCGCTGCGCCATGCCGGTCTCGGCGAGCTTCATGTAGGGCCGCGGGTCGTAGGCCTTCTTGTTGCCCACCTCGCCGTCGACCTTCAGCACGCCGTCGTAATTGCTGAACATGTGCCCGGCGATGGGCCGGGTGAAGGCGTACTGGGTGTCGGTGTCGACGTTCATCTTCACCACGCCGTAGGACAGCGCCTCGCGGATCTCCGACTGCAGCGAGCCCGACCCGCCGTGGAAGACGAAGTTGAACGGCTTGCTGCCCTCGGGCAGGCCGAGCTCCCGCGTGACGACCTCCTGGCCCTCCTTGAGGATCTCCGGCCGCAGCTTGACGTTGCCCGGCTTGTAGACGCCGTGGACGTTGCCGAAGGTGGCCGCGAGCAGGTAGACGCCGCGCTCGCCGAGGCCGAGGGCCTTCGCCGTCGCCACGAAGTCGCCGGGGGCGGTGTAGAGCTTCTCGTTGATGTCGTGCGCGACGCCGTCCTCCTCGCCGCCGACGACGCCGATCTCCAGCTCGAGGACGATCTTGGCCGCCGCGCACTTGTCGATGAGCTCCTCGGCGATCTGGAGGTTCTCCTCCAGGTCGATCGCCGAGCCGTCCCACATGTGCGACTGGAACAGCGGCGCCTGGCCGGCGTCGACACGGTCCTTCGACAGCGCGATCAGCGGGCGGACGTAGCTGTCGAGCTTGTCCTTGGGGCAGTGGTCGGTGTGCAGCGCGACGTTGACCGGGTACTTCTCGGCGACGACGTGCGCGAACTCGGCCAGCGCCACCGCGCCGGTGACCATGTCCTTCACGCGGGTGCCCGAGCCGAACTCGGCGCCGCCGGTGGAGAACTGGATGATCCCGTCGCTGCCCGCGTCGGCGAAGCCGCGCAGCGCCGCGTTGATCGTCTCGGACGAGGTGCAGTTGATCGCCGGGTAGGCGAAGCCGCCCTCCTTCGCCCGGCTGATCATGTCGGCGTAGACCTCGGGGGTCGCGATGGGCATCGGGGCACTCCTGTCGATCGACGCTGGTCGGCGTCAGTATCTCCCGGCCGCCGGACCCCCGACAGGCCCCGTCTCAGCCCCGGCGGCGCAGCACCTTCCCGGGGTTGAGCAGACCGGCCGGGTCGAGGGCGTCCTTGATGCGCCGGTGCACGTCGAGGGACACCGCGCCGACCTCGCGCTCGAGCCACTCCACCTTGAGCGAGCCGATGCCGTGCTCGCCGGTCACGGTGCCGCCCAGCGAGAGCCCGAGCGCCAGGATGTCGTCGAACGCGGCGAACGCCCGGGCGCGCTGGTCGTCGTCGGCGGGGTCGAAGCAGATGGTCGGGTGCATGTTGCCGTCGCCGGCGTGCCCGACGACGCCGATGGTCAGCCCGCGGCGGACGGCGATCCCGTCGCAGCCGTCGAGGAAGGCGGCGATCCGCGAGCGCGGCACGGCGACGTCGTCGATCAGCGTCGTGCCCAGCTGCTCCAGCGCGGGCAGCGCCATCCGGCGGGCGGCGAGCAGCAGGTCACCCTCGGCCGGGTCGTCGGTGGAGTGCACCAGCTGCGCGCCGGCCTCCCGGCACAGCTGCGCCAGTGCCTCGATCTCGGCGGCGGCCGCCGCTCCCCCGCTGTCGGACTGGGCCACCAGCAGGGCGTGCGCGTCGCGGTCGAGGTCGGCGTGCAGCAGGTCGTCGACGGCGCAGATGCAGGTGTTGTCCATGACCTCGAGCAGGCTGGGCACCAGGCCGGAGGTGACCACCCGCTCGACCACCTGGCCGGTCTGGGCGGTGGTGGCGAAGGTGGCCACGAGCGTGACGGGCCGCTGCGGAGCCGGGCGCAGCGCGAGCGTGGCCTCGGTGATGACGCCGAGGGTGCCCTCCGAGCCGACGAACAGCCGCGCGAGGTCGTAGCCGGCGACGCCCTTGACCGTGCGCCGGCCGGTGCGCAGCACGCGCCCGTCGGCGAGCACGACCTCCAGGCCCAGCACGTAGTCGGTGGTGACGCCGTACTTCACACAGCACAGGCCGCCGGAGTTGGTGGAGAGGTTGCCGCCGATCGTGCACCAGTCGTAGCTGCTGGGGTCGGGGGGATAGAAGAGCCCGGACCCGGCGACGGCGTCGCGCAGCGCCTTGTTGACCACGCCGGGCTGCACGACGGCGAGCCGGTCGGCCGGGGACACCTCGAGGACGGCGTCCATGCGCGTCATGACGAGGGTGATCGCGCCGTCGACGGCGTTGCTCGCCCCGGCCAGGCCGGAGCCCGCGCCGCGCGGGACGACGGGGACGCCGTGCCGGGAGGCGACCCGCATGACCGCGGCGACCTCGTCGGTGCTGCGCGGGAACACGACCGCGGCGGGGGTGCCGGCCTCGGCGAGCATCGCCTGGTCGCGGGCGTAGGAGGCGGTGACGTCGGGGTCGGTGCGCACGCCGTCGGACCCGAGCGCGGCGGTGAGCTCGTCGACCCACGCGGTGGCGAGTGTGGTCACCGCCACACGGTAAGCCCTCGGTCGGCCCCCTCCAGGGCACCGCCCCGAGCCTGCGAGGGGTGGGGAGGAGGGGGTCCTCCGTCAGTCGAGGCCTAGGTCGGCGAGGGTGAACGCGGCGCGGTACTCCAGGCCCGCGGCCTCGACGGCGGCCCGCCCGCCGCGGTCCACGATCACGGCCACGCCGATGACCTCCGCGCCGGCCTCCTGCAGCGCCTCGACGGCGGCCAGCGGGCTGCTTCCGGTGGTGGAGACGTCCTCGACGACGAGCACCGCCCGCCCCTCGACGTCGGGGCCCTCGATGCGGCGCTGCAGGCCGTGCGCCTTGCCCGCCTTGCGCACCACGCAGGCGTCGAGGAAGCCCTCGCCGTCGGCCGCGGCGTGCAGCATCGCCGTCGCCACCGGGTCGGCGCCCAGGGTGAGCCCGCCGACGACGTCGTAGCGCAGGTCGCCGGTGAGCTGGCGCATCACGCGGCCGACCAGCGGGGCGCCCTCGTGGTGGAGCGTGAGCCGGCGCATGTCGATGTACCAGTCGGCCTCCCGGCCGGAGGACAGCGTGACCCGGCCGTGCACGACGGCGAGGTCGACGATCAGCTCGAGCAGGCGGTCGCGGTCGGGCAGGACGGCCGGTGCGGTCATGGCAGCGACCCTAGGCAGCGACCCGGCGGCGTGCCGGGCCCGGCACGACGAGGGCCGCCGCCCGACCGGGGGGAGTGGTCGGACGGCGGCCCGTCTCGGTCCCGCCGCGGCGCGGCGGGAGGCGGGGTCAGCCGGCGGCGGGGGCCAGCACCTGGTCGACGATGTAGACGGTGGCGTTCGCCGTCTGCACGTTGCCGCAGATGACCGAGGCCGGGGTGCCGGTCACGGTCTGGGCCACGGTGAAGTCCTCGCCCGAGCCCTCGATGGTCACCTCGTCGCCGGCCACGGTGGTGTGGGTGCCGGCGAGCTGGTCCGGGGAGAGCCGGCCCGGGATGACGTGGTGGGTGAGGATCTGCGTCAGCACGGCGTTGTCGGCCAGGACCGCCTGCAGCTGGTCCTGCGGGATCGCCTCGAAGGCCGGGTTGGCCGGGGCGATGACGGTGATGTCCGGCGTGGTGTTGAGGGTGTCGACCAGGTTGGCCTGGGTGACGGCCTGCACCAGCGTGGACAGCACCGGGTTGTTGCTGGCGGCGGTGCCGACCGGGTCGTCGGTCATGCCGGTGAAGCTGCCCTCGCCGTCGGCGGGGACGGCGCTGCAGCCGGCGCCGAAGGGCTCGTCGGACATCATGTCGGAGCCGCTGGTGCTCTCCATGCCCTCCTCGGAGCCCGACGAGGTCTCGGCGGCGCTGTCGCTGCTGGTGTCCGACGCCGAGCTGTCGCTGGCGGCGCTGGTGTCCTCCGAGCCGCAGGCGCTCAGGGTGACGGCCAGGGTGGAGGCGGTGGCCAGCAGGACGCCGCGGGTCAGGGTGCTCTTCACGTGGGGTGCTCCTCGTGTCGTCGTGCTCGTTCCGCTCGGGGACCGGGTGGCCCCCGCGGTGGTCCCTCCCGACCCGTGCGAGGGGTCGGGAGAGGCGTCTGCGGCACAGGTGGCCGAGACGGGCTCTGGGTGCCCTGCCGGCCGGCTGCCGGCGGGGCGGGGACCGCTACCTCGCGATCACCCGGATGGAGTGCAGGCCGCTCGCCCCGCTCGGGAAGGGCGTCGCCCGCCGGTCGGTCTGCACCTCGCCGTCGGCCGCGGTGGCCCGGACGGTGAGCTGGTAGGAGCCGGGGGCGAAGTCGTGCGGGAGGACCCACTGGCGCCACAGGTCGGCGTCGGCCTGCGGGGCGAGCTCGGCCTCCTGCCACTCCCCCTCGTCGACCCGCACCTCGACCCGGGCGATGCCGCGGGTCTGGGCCCAGGCGACGCCGGCGATCGGCCGGCGGCCTGCCCCGAAGGCGCGCAGCGGGGCGGGCGTGTCGATCCGCGAGGCCAGCTTGATCGGTGCCTGGGCGGCCCAGTCGCGCTCGACCCAGTAGGAGTCGAAGGCGTCGAAGGTGGTCGCCTCGATGCCGGTCATCCACTTGCAGGCCGAGACGTAGCCGTAGAGGCCGGGGATCAGCATCCGGACCGGGAAGCCGTGCTCCACGGGCAGCGGCTCGCCGTTCATCCCGAAGGCGATCATCGCGTCCTCGACGTCGAGGGCCGCCCGGGTCGGCGCGCCGATCGTCATGCCGTCGGAGGAGCGGCAGACGAGCTGGTCGGAGTCGCCGGAGACGCCGTTCTCGCGGAGGAAGTCCCCCAGCGGGATCCCGATCCACCGGGCGGTGCCGGCGAGCCCGCCGCCCACCTCGTTGGAGACGCAGGTCAGCGTGATGTCCCGCTCGATGACGTCGTCGCGCTCGAACAGGTCCGACAGCGTGTACGTGCGCGGCGAGTCGAACATGCCGGTCAGCTCGAGCCGGTAGTCGGCCGGCCGGATCTGCGGCACCGTGATCGCGGTGTCGACCCGGTAGAAGTCGCGGTTGGCGGTGAACAGCGGGGTCACGCCCTCCACGCGCTCGGCGAGGTCGGCGCCCGCGGGGAGGGCGGCGGCCCGCGACGACGGCGTCGGCAGGGTGAGCTCGTCGCGGGCGTTGCCGACGTCGAAGCGCCGCTGCAGCAGCCGGCCACCGCCCCCGGTGACCGCGGCTGCACCGAGCGCGACCCCGCCGGTCAGGAAGAAGCGGCGGCGGTCCATGCCCGCGCCCTTGCGGTCGGCCATCGCCAGGGCGCCGCGGAGGCGCTCCATGACGTCGCCGTCGTCGTCCCGCGCGGCCGGCGCCGGAGACGACGCCGGGCCGGGGAGCGTGAGCGGCGCGAGGAGCGCCAGCAGGGCCACGACACCCGCCGCCGCGCCGACCACCGACGGCAGCGCGTCGAGGACGCCGCCGGCGGGGCGGCTGACCGCGGCCGCGGCACCCAGGGCCCCGAACAGGGCGATCCCGGCGACGCCTGCGCGGCGCGAGCGGAGGGACACCGACCCGATGAGCAGCGCGTACAGCGCCACGATCAGCAGCGTGCCGACGACCAGGGCGATCTTGTCGTCCTCGCCGAAGGTCCGGATGGCGAACTGCTTGAGCGGCTCGGGCACGAACGTGATGACCGTGTCCCCGACGGCGATGACCGGCGAGGACGCCGGCCCGACCACGCCGGCGACGAGCTCGGCGACGCCGAGGGCGACGGCGGCGGCCAGCAGGCCGGCCAGCGCGCCGAGCAGCCGGCGGAGGCCGCGGCGGGCGGGGGGAGCCCCGTCCGGTCCGGTGGCCGGCGCGGGAGCCTGCTCGGTGGTGGTCACGGTGTCTGTTCGGGCCGAGGCCCGCTTCCGGTTTCCCGCATCGGGTCACGATGGCGTAACGGACACGGAACGGGCCCGCCGTCCCTCGTGCGGGGACGGCGGGCCCGTCGGGTCCTCGCGGGGGTCAGCGGCCGCGGGCGCGCTCCCAGCCGCGGTAGCGGTACCACTCGTTCGACGGCTTGAGCGCCAGCGCGACGATGCCGGCCGCGACGAGCAGCGTCTGCACCAGCGACAGCGTGGTCAGCAGCCCCGTGGTGCCGGGGCCGGCCAGCCCGATCAGGCCGGAGAGCACGGCCAGGCCGCCGAGCACCCAGAGCACGATCCGGGCCCAGTTGCGCCCCTGCCAGGCGAACCAGATGAACAGCAGCTGCAGGCCGATGAAGATCAGTGCGACGACCACGCCGGCGGTGATCGCGCCCGCGCCGGCGACGTCGGTGATGCCGTCGTAGTCGGCCGGGTCGAGGCCCTGCTCGATGAGCGCCTGGTCGACGAGCTCGTCGAACTGGGCGAAGGTGACGATCGCGCCGAGGACCCCCAGGAGGGTGCTGAGGAGGAACGCGCCGATGCCGAGCCTCACCGTCTGCGGGCGCGCGACGGGCGTCGGCGCACCCCACGCGTCCGGCGCCTGCGGCGCCGAGCCGTACCCCCCGTACTGCTGCCCGTAGGGCTGCTGGCCGTAGGGCTGCTGGCCGTAGGGCTGCTGCCCGTAGGGCGGCTGCTGCCCGTAGGGCGGCTGCTGCCCGTAGGGCGGCTGCTGGCCCGGGCCGGGCCCCCAGCCCTGCGGTCCGGGCGGGCCCTGTCCTGCGGTCATGTCTCGCCTCCTGTGCGGGGCCCCGGACCGGCCTGTCCCGGCCGGGGTCCGCGGCGATGATCGCCGACCCCGGGCGGCGGGACCAGCCCCCGGACACGTGAGGGCCCGCCGCCTCCCCGGAGGGGAGACGGCGGGCCCGGGAGGTCACGCCGCGCGGGAGACGGTCAGCCCGCTGTCGGCCTCGACGACGTCGGCCGGCCAGTCGACGACGACGCCGTCGCCGTCCCGGATCTCGCCGGCCAGCAGCGCCCGGGCGAGCGGGTCGCCGATCGCCGACTGCACGAGCCGGCGCAGCGGCCGGGCGCCGTACACCGGGTCGAACCCGTTGAGCGCCAGCCACTCGCGGGCCGCGTCGGTGACCTGCAGGGTGAGCCGCCGGGCGGCCAGCCTGCGGGCGAGCACGCCCACCTGGATGTCGACGATCCCGGCCAGCTCCTCGCTGCCCAGCGCCCGGAACACCACGACGTCGTCGAGCCGGTTGAGGAACTCCGGCTTGAAGTGCGACCGGACGACGTCCATGACGGCCGCGCGGCGCGCCTCCTCCGGCAGCGACTGGTCGGCGATGACCTGCGAGCCGAGGTTCGACGTCAGGATCAGGATCGTGTTGCGGAAATCCACGGTGCGGCCCTGCCCGTCGGTGAGCCGGCCGTCGTCGAGGACCTGCAGCAGCACGTCGAAGACGTCCGGGTGGGCCTTCTCCACCTCGTCGAGCAGCACGACCGTGTAGGGCCGCCGCCGCACCGCCTCGGTGAGCTGGCCGCCGGCCTCGTAGCCGACGTAGCCCGGAGGGGCACCCACCAGGCGGGCCACCGAGTGCTTCTCGGAGTACTCGCTCATGTCGATGCGGACCATCGCCCGCTCGTCGTCGAACAGGAACTCCGCGAGGGCCTTGGCCAGCTCGGTCTTGCCGACGCCGGTGGGCCCGAGGAAGAGGAAGGAGCCGGTGGGCCGGTCGGGGTCGGCGATGCCCGACCGCGCGCGGCGGACGGCGTCGGAGACGGCGCGGACGGCGTCGGGCTGGCCGACGACCCGGCGGCCGAGCTCGTCCTCCATCCGCAGCAGCTTCTGCGTCTCGCCCTCGAGCAGCCGGCCGGCGGGGATCCCGGTCCAGGCCTGCACGACCTCGGCGATGTCGTCGGGCCCGACCTCCTCCTTGAGCATCCCGGCCTGCGCGGCGACGTCCTCCTCCGCCGTGGCGAGCGCCTTCTCCAGCTGCGGCATCCGGCCGTAGCGGAGCTCGGCGACGCGCGCGAGGTCGCCCTCGCGCTCGGCGCGCTCGGACTCGGTGCGCAGCCGCTCCAGCTCCTCCTTGATCTGCTGGATGCGGACGATGGCGCCCTTGTCCTGCTGCCAGCGGGCCGTCAGCTCGGCGAGCTCCTGCCGCCGGTCGGCCAGGTCGCTGCGCAGGACGGCGAGGCGGTCGAGCGAGGCGGGGTCGTCCTCCTTCGCCAGCGCCATCTCCTCGATCTCCATGCGGCGCACGGCGCGCTCGACCTCGTCGACCTCCACCGGCCGGCTGTCGATCTCCATGCGCAGCCGGCTCGCCGCCTCGTCGACCAGGTCGATCGCCTTGTCGGGGAGGAAGCGGGCCGTGACGTACCGGTCCGACAGCGTGGCGGCGGCGACGATCGCGGCGTCGGTGATCCGGACGCCGTGGTGCACCTCGTAGCGCTCCTTGAGGCCGCGCAGGATGCCGATCGTGTCCTCGACCGAGGGCTCGCCGACGAACACCTGCTGGAAGCGGCGCTCGAGCGCGGGGTCCTTCTCGATGTGCTCGCGGTACTCGTCGAGCGTGGTCGCGCCGACCATCCGCAGCTCACCGCGGGCGAGCATCGGCTTGATCATGTTGCCGGCGTCCATGGCGGAGTCGCCGGTGGCGCCGGCCCCGACGATGGTGTGCAGCTCGTCGATGAAGGTGACCACCTGGCCCTCGGCCTCGGTGATCTCCTGCAGCACGGCCTTCAGGCGCTCCTCGAACTCGCCGCGGTACTTCGCACCGGCCACCATCGCGCCGAGGTCGAGCGCCATGAGCCGCTTGCCCTTGAGGCTCTCCGGGACGTCGCCGGCGACGATGCGCTGGGCGAGGCCCTCGACGATCGCCGTCTTGCCGACGCCGGGCTCGCCGATGAGGACCGGGTTGTTCTTGGTGCGGCGGGAGAGCACCTGGACGACGCGGCGGATCTCGGCGTCGCGGCCGATCACCGGGTCGATGCGCCCCTCGCGGGCGCGCTCGGTGAGGTCGACGGCGAACTTCTCCAGCGCCTGGAAGGTGCTCTCCGGGTCGGCCGTGGTGACCTTCCGGTTGCCGCGGACGGTGCGGAACGCGGCGAGCAGCGTGTCGCGGGTGGCGCCGGCGCTGGTCAGCACGGCGGCCGCCTCGCCCTCGGACCCGGCCAGCCCGACGAGCAGGTGCTCGGTGGAGACGTACTCGTCCCCGAGGGCGCTGGCCTGCTCACCCGCGGCGTTGACCACGCGCAGCAGCTCGCGGGAGGCCTGCGGGGCGGCGACGGTGGCGCCGCTGACGCTGGGCAGGCGGCGCAGCGCGGCCTCGGCCTTGGCCCGCACGTCGGCCGGGTCGGCACCGACCGCGGTGAGCAGGGGGCCGGCGATGCCGTCGGTCTGCTGGAGCAGGGCGACGAGCAGGTGCAGGGGCTCCAGGGCGGCCTGCCCGCGGTCGACCGCCAGCCGCTGGGCGGCCGCGAACGCCTCCTGCGAACGGGTGGTCAGCTTGCTCTCCATGGTGGGTGCGGATCGTCCTCTCGTCAGGGGTGCCGGGGTCACTGCCCCGGCGCGTGGCGTGTCGCTCCGTCCAACGGCGCAGGAGTTGAGTCTGTTCCGCTCAACCCTTCCGGACGGTCCTGACTCGGATGAGTGGTCGACGACACAACTGCATGCCGCGCTACCTGGTTGTCCCTACACTCGACCGCATGACCCAGACCGGCGAGGAAGCCACGCTCCCCGCTCCCAGCGTGGCCCTGGACGACCAGCTGTGCTTCGCCCTCTACGCGGCCTCCCGCGCCATGACGGCGCGCTACCGCCCGATGCTCGAGGAACTGGGCCTGACCTATCCCCAGTACCTGGTCATGATGCTGCTCTGGGAGGAGGACCAGCAGACGGTCGGCCAGCTCGGCCACCGGCTGGCCCTCGACAGCGGCACGCTGTCGCCCCTGCTCAAGCGGCTGACCGCGGCCGGCCTGGTGACCCGCCACCGCCGCGTGGAGGACGAGCGCTCGGTCGCCATCGCCCTCACCGACGCCGGGCGCGCGCTGCGCGACCGGGCCTACGCCATCTCGCAGGACATGATCTGCGCGCTGAGCCTCGGGGTCGAGGAGTTCTCCGACCTCAAGCAGACGCTCAACGTGCTCACCCACCGGGTGAACGAGGCGCCGCGCACGGTGTGACCACCCGGCGGGTCGCTCGCTGTCCACCGGGGTAGGGCGCGGGGGTCCGACGCCGGCCAGCAGCGCCGGCCCCTCCGTCCGGAAGGCAGCCATGCCCACCCGCACCGCACGCACCGCCTGGAACGGCACGCTCGAGCAGGGCTCGGGCCAGGTCGAGCTCTCCAGCTCGAAGGTCGGCACGTTCGAGGTGAACTTCCCCAAGCGTGCCGCCGACGAGGCCGGCGGCACGACCAGCCCCGAGGAGCTGGTGGCCGCGGCCCACTCCGCCTGCTTCGCGATGCAGCTGTCGGCCAACATCGCCCAGGCCGGCGGCACCCCGCAGGCCCTCGAGGTCAGCGCCGACGTCTCGCTCGGCCCGGACCAGGCCGGCGGCGGCTTCAAGCTGACCGGCATCAAGCTCACGGTGCGCGGCGAGGTCGACGGCCTCGACGCCGCCGGCTTCGAGAAGGCCGCGCAGGAGGCCAAGGCCGGGTGCCCGGTCAGCAAGGCGCTCGCCGGCGTCGACATCACGCTGGACGCCGCGCTCGACTCCTGACGCGACGACGCGAGAGGGCCCGCTCCCCCACCGGGGAGCGGGCCCTCGTGCGCCGCGGGACGTCAGCGCGCGGTGCCCACCGCCGGGTCGTCGGCGAGCGCGGGCCCGGACTCGCGGCGCAGCCGCTCCTCGCCCGTCTCCGTGCGCAGGGCGACCTCGCGGATGAGCAGGATCGCCGCGACGGCGACCACCGCGATGACGGCGGACACCAGGAAGATCCGCCCGGTCGCGTCGCCGTAGGAGACCTCGATCAGCGCGCGGATGGGCGCCGGCGCGTCCGCGAGGTCGGCCAGGCCGACGTCGCCCGAGCCCGAGCCGGCCGCGGCCAGCTCCGGCGGCAGACCGGCGGCGATCAGGTCCGACACCCGGTTGCTCAGCACGGCGCCGAGGACCGAGACGCCGATCGTGCCGCCCAGGCTGCGGAAGAACGCGACCGCGGAGCTCGCCGCGCCGAGGTCGGAGGCGGCCACGGTGTTCTGCACGGCGAGCACCAGGTTCTGCATCGTCATGCCGATGCCGACGCCGAGCACGAACAGGAAGACGCCGAGCAGGACCATGTCGGTCTCGTGGTCGATCGTGGCCAGCAGCGCGAAGCCGGCGACGACCAGGACCGACCCGGCGACCAGGAACCGCTTCCACCGGCCGGTGCGGGTGATGAGGATGCCGGAGACGGTCGAGGAGACCAGCAGGCCGCCGACCATCGGGATCGTGAGCAGGCCGGCCGCCGTCGGCGAGTAGCCGCGGGAGATCTGCAGGTACTGGCCGAGGAAGACCGTCGAGCCGAACATGGCCACACCGATGGCGACGCTGGCGACGATCGCGAGCGTCGTCGTCCGGTCGCGGAACAGGCGCAGCGGGACGATCGGCTCGGCCGCGCGCATCTCGGTGACGACGAAGGCGACGATCGCGAGGACGCTGCCGGCGAGGAACAGCGCGGTCTCCGGCGAGGCCCAGGCGAAGTGGTCACCGGCGAGGGTGACCCAGATGAGCAGCCCGGAGACGCCGGCGGTGAGGAAGGCGGCGCCCAGGTAGTCGATGCGCACCCGGCGCTTCGTGACCGGCAGGTTCAGCGTGCGCTGCAGCAGCACCAGGGCGACGACGGCGAAGGGGACGCCGACGTAGAAGCACCAGCGCCAGCCGAGCCAGCTGGTGTCGACGAGCAGGCCGCCGAGCAGCGGGCCGCCGACGGTGGCCACCGCCATGACCCCGCCGAGCAGGCCGGAGTACCGCCCGCGCTCGCGGGGGCTGATCATCACGGCCATCGCGATCTGCACGAGGGCCTGCAGGCCGCCGAGGCCCAGGCCCTGGAGCACGCGCCAGCCGATGAGCGTGCCCACCGACTGCGACAGGCCGGCCAGCATCGAGCCGACGATGAAGATCACGATCGACAGCTGGATGAGCAGTTTCTTGCTGAACAGGTCGGAGAGCTTGCCCCAGATCGGCGTGGACGCCGTCGACGCGAGCAGGGTCGCGGTGACCACCCACGTGTACTGGCTCTGGCTGCCGCGCAGGTCGGTGATGATCGTGGGCAGGGCGTTCGAGACGACGGTCGAGGACAGGAACGCCACGAACATCGCCAGCAACATCCCCGAGAGGGCCTCGAGGATCTGGCGGTGGCTCATGCGGCCCTGCTGCTCGGCGGGCGCCTCGGCGGCGGATCCCGGCCCGGTGGCGGGCTCACGGGTGGTGGTCACGGTGGTGCTCCTGGTCGGCTCGGTGCGGGGTGCGGCGGACTGCGCGGGGATCGGGTGCGGGGTCACGGGGTGACCCCCGCGTGCGGGCGGGCGACGGCGGCGCGGTCGAGGTCGGCGGCGAGCCGCTCGAGCAGCTCGCCGAGCCGGGCGGCCTCCTCCTCGGTCCAGTCGGCGAGGGCCTCGGCGGCCCACTCCGAGCGGACGGCGCGGGTCTGCGCGATGGCGGCGGCCCCGGCGGGGGTCAGCCCGATGAGGCTGGCGCGTCCGTCGTGCGGGTCGGGCCGGCGCTCGACCAGGCCGGACCGCTCCAGGGCGGCGACCTGGCGGCTGGCGACCGACACGTCGACGCCGACCTGTGCGGCCAGCGCGCTGCAGCGCTGCTCGCCGTCGCGCTCGAGCGGGACGAGCAGCGCCCAGCCGAAGGAGGGCAGGTCGCCGTGGACGGCGTCGGCGGCGCGCGCGGAGACGTGCCGGCCGCTGCGGAGCAGGCGGGCGATCCCGGCGGTCAGCCGGTCCCGGGTGGCGGGGGTGAGGGGCATGGTGTCCTCGGGGTGGTGCGATGAGTGCAGACTGCAACCATACATCCTGTTGGTTGCTGTCTACAACCAGCGGCCCCGTGCACCTGTTCCCACACACGACGACGGCGCCCGGACCGCGGGGTCCGGGCGCCGTGGCGTGGGTCGGAGGGTCGGCGCCGGGTGGCCGGCGCCGGGTGGTCAGCGCCGGGTGGTCAGCGCCGGGTGGTCACGGCCTCCGCCGCGGGCTCGGCGGCGGCCTGCGCCTCGCGGGCCTCGCCGAGCCGGTTGAACCGGCCCAGCAGGTCGGCGAGCGTGGTGACGTCGTCGGCCGGCCAGTCGGACATGTCGCTCTCCCAGCGGGCCCGGCGCACCTCGCGGATGCGCGCCAGCCGCGCCGCGCCCTCGGCCGAGGGGCGCAGCACCTGGGCGCGACCGTCGGCCGGGTCGGGCTCGCGGTCGACCATGCCGAGCGCGACCAGCGAGGCCACCTGCCGGCTCACCGTGCTCTTGTCCAGCCCGAGCCGGGCGACGAGGTCGCTGGCCCGCAGCGGGCCCGCGTCGGCCAGCAGCGCGAGCAGGCCGTAGGCGGCGCCGTCGAGGTCGGGGTGCAGCTCCCGCGCCAGGCGCGCGGAGATGGCGCGGGACCGGCGCAGCAGCAGGCCGATCTCGCGCTCCAGCCGCACGAAGGTGGCGTGCAGGTCGTCGTCCACGCCCTCCTGCACGACGGCGGCGCCCGCCGGGTTCCCGCTCACCGCGGCTCCCGCGGCCGCCAGACGACCAGCGCGGAGCTCGCCTGGCGCACCGGCACGAGGTCGGCGCGGCCGAAGGCGGGCCCGAAGCCGTGCGCCGCCGCCTCGGCGGCCGCCGCCCGGCGCTCGGCGTCCTCGACCTCACCGAGCAGCTCGTGCACCCGGCGCTGCAGCGCCTCGACCCGCGACTCGAGGTCGATGATCCGCTTGATGCCGGCCAGGTTGACGCCGTCCTCCTGGGACAGCCGCTGCACCTCCCGCAGCAGCGCGACGTCGCGCGGGCTGTAGCGGCGCCCGCCGCCGGCGGTGCGGCCCGGGGTCACCAGGCCCAGCCGGTCGTACTGGCGCAGCGTCTGGGCGTGCATGCCGGCCAGCTGCGCCGCCACGGAGATGACGAACACGGGCGCGTCGTCGGCCACGGCCCGCGCGCCGTCGTGCCGGCTGCGCTCCTCGGCGCCCGGCGCGCTCACCGCGTGCCTCCGCGCTCACCGCCACGGTCGACGGCGGCGGTGATCTGCGGACGCGGGTCGCCGAGCTCGGCGTCGAGGGTCTTCAGCGCCCGCTCGCCCTCGGCCGAGAGCCGCTGCGGGACGGCGACCTCCACGGTGACCAGCAGGTCGCCGGAGCGGCCGCGCCCGGGGACGCCGCGGCCGCGGACGCGCAACGTGCGCCCGCTCGCGGTGCCGGCGGGGACCTTGAGCGTCACGTTGCCGTCGAGCGTGGGCACGGTCAGCGTCGTGCCGAGCACCGCCTCGGGGAAGGTGACGGGCACGGTGAGCGTCAGGTCGTCACCCCTGCGGCCGAAGAGCTCGTGGTCGCTGACGTGCACGACGACGAACAGGTCGCCGGCCGGACCACCCCGCCGTCCCGGGGCGCCCTTGCCGGCCAGCCGGATGCGCTGGCCGTCCTTGACGCCCGCGGGGATCCGCACGGTGATGGTGCGGGTCTGCGTCGTCACGCCGTTGCCGGCGCAGGTGGGGCAGGGGTCGTCGACGACCTGGCCGGTGCCGCGGCAGTTGCGGCACGGCTCGGAGAAGGCGAACGCCCCCTGGCTGCGGCTGGTGACGCCGGCGCCGCCGCACACCTCGCAGGTGTGCGGCGAGGTGCCCGGCCGCGCGCCGCTGCCGGCGCAGGTGGGACAGGTGCCCGGGCTCTGCATCCGCAGCGGGACGGTGACGCCGAGGACGGCCTCGTCGAAGGACAGGGTCGCCTCGGTCTCGACGTCCTGACCCCGGGCCGGCCCGGACGCCGCCTGGGAGCGGGCCCGGGCCGAGCCGGGGGCGGCACCGCCGCCGCCGAAGAGGTTGCCGAAGATGTCGCCGATCCCGCCGGCCCCGCCGCGCGCGGCACCGCCCGCGGCGCCGAACAGGTCGCCGAGGTCGAACGGCTGGCCGCCGCCCGCCCCGCCGCCGGGGAACCCGCCGGGGAAGCCGGCCCGGGCCCCGGCGCCGCCGGCGCCGAACAGCCGCCGGGCGTCGTCGTACTCGGCGCGCCGCTTGGGGTCGCTGAGCACGTCGTAGGCCTCGGAGACCTCCTTGAACCGGGCCTCGGCGTCGGCGTTGCCGGGGTTCTTGTCCGGGTGCAGGTCCCGCGCGAGCTTGCGGTAGGCCTTCTTGATCTCCGCGGCGTCGGCGCCCTGGGAGACGCCGAGCGCCCCGTAGTAGTCCTTCTCGATGAAGTCCCGAGTGCTCATCGGGCGCCTCCTCTCCTCAGGGTCTCCACCACCGGTCCGGGGCCGGTCAGCCGGCGGCCGGGGTCTCCCCCGGCGCACCGCCGTCGGCCGGCGCGTCTGCGGGAGCCGCCACGGGCGGTGCGGCGGCGCCGGACGGCTCGCTGACCGAGACCATCGCCGTGCGCAGCACGCGCTCGCCCCGGCGGAAACCCTGCCGCAGGACCGTGGTCGCGGTCGGCACCGTCACCTCGTCGGACGTGTCGTGCAGGACGGCCTCGTGCAGCGCGGGGTCGAACGGGTCGCCCGCGACGCCGAAGGCCTCCACGCCCAGGCCGTCGAGCAGGCCCAGGACGCGGTCGGCGACGACCTTGAAGGCCCCGGTGAGGTCGCCGTGGTCCCGCGCGCGTTCGATGTCGTCGACGATCGGGAACAGCTGGGCGGCGAACCGCTCGGCCGCCTGGTCGACCACCAGGCCGCGGTCGCGGTCGACGCGCCGTCGGTAGTTGGCGTACTCGGCCGTGACCCGCTGCAGGTCCTCGGTCCGCTCGGCCAGCTGGCGCGCGAGGTCGCCGTCGCCGGCGGCCGGGGCGGCCTCCGGCGACGTCACCTCGGGCCCGGCGGCCGTGTCGTTCTCGGTCATGCGCTCCCCTGGGTGGGCTGTCGGTGCCGGGCCCGGCGGGGGGGGGGGGGGGGGGGGGGGGGGGGGGGGGGGGGGGGGGGGGGGGGGGGGGGGGGGGGGGGGGGGGGGGGGGGCGGGGGGCGCCCCCGCACCGCGCCGCTGACGGGGTCGATCCGCCGCTTGTCACGGATCACGACCCGCGGCTGCTCGTCCCCCTGGCTCATCGGCGGTCGGTGTCCTCGTCGACGATCTCGGCGTCGACGACGTCGTCGTCGGCGGCCGTGGCGCCACCGGCGCCGGCACCGGCGGCTCCGGCACCGCCCGGGGCGCCGTCACCGGCCGCGCCGCCCTCGGCCTGCTGCGCGTAGAGCGCGCCGCCGACCTCCTGCGAGATGCGCGCGACCTTCTCCTGCGCCGACTTGATCGCGGCGATGTCCGAGCCGCCGAGGGCGGAGCGCAGCTCGGTCAGGGCCTCGCCGAGCTCCTCCTTCTTGTCGGCCGGGATGCGCTCGCCGTTCTCCGCGAGGAACTTCTCGGTCTGGTACTGCAGCGACTCCGCCAGGTTGCGGGTCTCGGCCTCGTCGCGGCGGCGCTTGTCCTCCTCGGCGTGGGCCTCGGCGTCGCGCATCATCCGCTCGATGTCCTCCTTGGGGAGGGCCGAGCCGCCGGTGATGGTCATCGACTGCTCCTTGCCCGTGCCCAGGTCCTTGGCGGACACGTGCACGATGCCGTTGGCGTCGATGTCGAAGGCGACCTCGATCTGCGGGACGCCGCGGGGCGCCGGCGGCAGACCGGTCAGCTCGAACATGCCGAGCTTCTTGTTGTACATCGCCATCTCGCGCTCGCCCTGGAACACCTGGATCTGCACGGACGGCTGGTTGTCGTCGGCCGTCGTGAAGATCTCGGAGCGCTTGGTGGGGATCGTGGTGTTGCGCTCGATGAGCTTGGTCATGATCCCGCCCTTGGTCTCGATGCCGAGGGACAGCGGGGTGACGTCGAGGAGCAGGACGTCCTTGACCTCGCCCTTGAGGACGCCGGCCTGCAGCGCGGCGCCGATGGCGACGACCTCGTCGGGGTTGACGCCCTTGTTGGGCTCCTTGCCGCCGGTCAGCTCGCGGACCAGGTCGCTGACGGCCGGCATGCGGGTCGAGCCACCCACCAGGACGACGTGGTCGATCTGGCCGACGGAGATGCCGGCGTCGCGGATCGCCTGGTTGAACGGCGCGCGGGTGCGGTCGAGCAGGTCCTGCGTGAGGCGCTGGAACTCGGCGCGGGTCATCGTGACGTCGAGGTGCAGCGGGCCCTCGGCGCCGGCGGTGATGTAGGGCAGGTTGACGTTGGTCGACTGCGCGCCGGACAGCTCGATCTTGGCCTTCTCGGCGGCCTCGCGGAGGCGCTGCATGGCCAGCTTGTCCTTGGACAGGTCGATGCCGTTCTGGGCGTTGAACGTCTGCACCAGGTGCTTGACGATCCGCTCGTCCCAGTCGTCACCACCGAGGTGGTTGTCACCGGCGGTGGCCTTCACCTCGATGACGCCCTCGCCGATCTCGAGCAGCGAGACGTCGAACGTGCCGCCACCGAGGTCGAAGACGAGGATCGTCTGCTCGGTCTCGCCCTTGTCCAGGCCGTAGGCCAGGGCGGCCGCGGTGGGCTCGTTGACGATGCGCAGGACGTTGAGGCCCGCGATCTCACCGGCCTCCTTGGTGGCCTGGCGCTGCGCGTCCTCGAAGTAGGCCGGGACGGTGATGACGGCGTCGGTCACCGGCTCGCCCAGATAGGTCTCGGCGTCGCGCTTGAGCTTCTGCAGGACGCGGGCGCTGATCTCCTGCGGCGTGTACTGCTTGCCGTCGATCTCGGCGGTCTTCCAGGTCGTGCCCATCTCGCGCTTGACCGAGCGGATGGTGCGGTCGACGTTGGTGACGGCCTGGTTCTTGGCCGACTGGCCGACGAGGACCTCGCCGTTCTTGGCGAAGGCGACGACCGAGGGCGTGGTGCGCGAGCCCTCGCTGTTGGCGATGACCGTCGGCTCGCCGCCCTCCAGGACGGTGACGACGGAGTTGGTGGTGCCGAGGTCGATACCGACCGCTCGTGCCATGGAGCTGGCTCCTGTTCCGTGTGCGTGGGGTGGTGCGCTGGTCTGCTGGGGGTCGGTCGAGGGCCCTCCGGCCGCCTTGCGCCGGGTCCGCTCAACTTTCCTGCCCACCGTAACGGCAGACCCGCGGGCGGTGTTCCCCGGCCTCCCCTCACCCTCCCCCGTGACGTGGCCCACACACCGACGCCGGCGCGCGCATGATCAGGCGACCTGATCATGCGGCGTCCTGGCTCACCGCCGACCGTGAGCCAGGACGCGCCACGGTGAGCTAGGAAGCCGGCTGGGCGCCCGCGTCGTCCACCTCACCGGCGCCCATCCCACCGGGACCGGTCATGTCCTCGCCGGCACGACGGGCGACGGCGAACCGCCGCTGCCCCACATGAGGGACGGCGAGCAGCGCGGCCAGGCGCGCACGGAGGTCGGCGCGGGCACGCGGGACGACGTCGGCCTGGGTCAGCCGGAGCACGCGGACACCCAGCTCCCGCAGCTGGTCCTCACGCCGCTTCTCCCGCCAGAGGACCTCCCCGGGATCGAGGCCCTCGCGGGGATCGGCGTACTTCACCCGTCCGTCGAACTCGACGGCGACCGCAGCGTCCTCGTACCAGCCGTCCACGCGGGCGACGAAGCCGCGCGGACCGTGCACCTCGACCTGGAGATCGGGAGCGGGCAGCCCCGCGGCCATCAGCGCCAGGCGCCCCCGGGTCTCCAGCGGTGACTCCGCGCGACCGTCGGCGAGACCGAGGGCCCGGGCAGCGTCGCCGATCCCGACCCAGTGCGTCGCGCGGAGCACCGCCGTTCGCAGGTCCGCAGCTCTGACGAGACGCCGGTGCAGCGCAGCGTCCATGGCCACGACGGAGTCCGTCAACTGCCACTCGCGGGCACAGTCGACGAGCGTCCGCGCCGGTGTCGTGACAGGAAGTCCGTACAGCCGGCCCACCTCGACGGCCGTCAGGGACGCGCGGGCGACGACGTAGCCGCGCCCCCGCCGCCACTGTCCCTCGTCGGTCAACCGGACGACCCGCTCCGCGTCGCGGGGCAGGACGATCCCGTGCAGCCTCGCGGCCGAGTCGTGGCTGACGACGGGCCCCGCGCCGAGGGACACGACCACTGCGTGGCAGTCGACGGCGTGGCGGAGCCCCTCGTCCTGCGACACCTCGAGCAGGTCCCGCGCCCGGATGTACACGCCACGTCGCAGACGACACCAGCGGCGGGCGCTCAGCCCCGCCCGGATCTCGTCGGGGCGGTAGCCGGCAGCAGCGGCCTCTCGGGAGGTGAAGACGCCGAACCGCTGCTCGGCGACCCGGGCCAGCTCAGGATCCATGGTCGGAGTGTTCGGCGTGCGGCACGCCCGCAGTGACGACCACGGGGATCTGTGGACGCCGCCCGGACGAGGTCCTGGCTCACCGCAACGCCTCCTGGAACACCGCCGACCGCGAGCCAGGAGGCGACACGATCAGGCCGCCTGATCATGTCGCCGGCGCGGCGGGGCGTGAGCCGGGTCACCTCCGCGACGGCGGCGGTCGTCGTGGAACAGGCGTCGGTTCTGTTGCACGGAGCCAAACAGCCAGGTCAGCCGCTCGAACCGAGGTGTTCCGGCACGGCGACGAGCCACCCCGACGGGGCGCGGCGCACCCGGTTACCGACGAGTAACCTGACCTCCGGCCAGCTATCGTGCTGGGCTGCGCGGGCACAGGCGCCCGCGCACGATCCGCCGCCGGTCACACGTACCGGTGACGGCGGCGAGACCCCTCTCGCCGTCCGTGGCGGACGGAGCCAACCGACGCCGCGAGGCGTGGGGAGAGGGAATCATGACGGGCCCCCTGCAGATCGTGCTCGGCACGATCAGCGTGCTGTTCCTCATCGTCTCGGTCGTCTTCGCCTACCGGGCCGTCCGCGCCATGGTGCGGATCATCCGCACCGGCCAGCCGGACTCCACCCGCAACGGGCCGGTCGGCCCACGGCTGAAGACGCTCGTGGTCGAGTCGCTCGGCCACACCCGGATGCTCAAGTGGTCGGCCATCGGCGCCGCCCACTGGTTCGTCTTCGTGGGCTTCTACGGCCTGTTCCTCACGCTGGTCGAGGCCTTCGGCGAGGTGTGGGACCCGGCGTTCCACCTGCCGCTCATCGGCGAGTGGAGCCTGTGGAACCTCTTCGCCGACATCATCGGCACGGGCACGATCCTCGGGATCCTGTACCTGATCTACCGGCGCCAGAAGGACCACCCGCGCCGGCAGGGCCGCACCAGCCGCTTCGCCGGCTCCAACGAGGGCCGCGGCTACTTCGTCGAGGCCGTCGTCCTCACCGTCGGCGTCTGCATCCTGCTGATCCGCGCGCTGAAGATCTCCTCGGACCTCACCGATGCGCCGGCCTGGTCGCACCCGTTCTCCGGCCTGCTGGCCACCGTGCTGCCGGACAGCCCCGACCTGCTCAGCATCGTCGCCTTCGTGAAGATCGTCGTCTCGCTGACCTGGCTGGTCGTCATCAGCCGGATCCTCAACATGGGCGTGGCCTGGCACCGGTTCAGCGCCTTCTTCAACATCTACTTCAAGCGGAACGACGACGGCTCCGTCGCCCTCGGCCCGCTGCAGCCCATGACCTCGAACGGCAAGCCGATCGACTTCGAGGACCCGGGCGAGGACGACGTCTTCGGTCGCGGCAAGATCGAGGACTTCACCTGGAAGGGGATGCTCGACTTCACCACCTGCACCGAGTGCGGGCGGTGCCAGAGCCAGTGCCCTGCCTGGAACACGGGCAAGCCGCTGTCCCCCAAGATGGTGATCATGGACCTGCGGGACCACCTGTACGCCAAGGCCCCGTACCTGCTCGGTGAGAAGACGGCGTCGGAGACCGCGCCGGACTACGACATCCTCAAGCCCAGCGACGAGCAGGTCTGGTCCTCCGGCTACGCCCGCATCGAGGGCACCAACGACGCGCAGGCGCACCGCCCGCTGGTCGGCACCCTCGAGGAGGGCGGGGTCATCGACCCCGACGTCCTGTGGAGCTGCACCAACTGCGGTGCCTGCGTCGAGCAGTGCCCGGTCGACATCGAGCACGTCGACCACATCGAGGACATGCGCCGCTACCAGGTGCTGATCGAGTCCAACTTCCCGTCCGAGGCCGGCGTGATGCTGCGCAACCTCGAGAACCGCGGCAACCCCTGGGGCGTCAGCCCGAGCACCCGCGAGGACTGGATCAAGGAGATGGACTTCGAGGTGCGGATGGCCGACGGCCCGCTGCCCTACGACGTCGAGTACCTGTTCTGGGTCGGCTGCGCCGGCGCCATCGACGACCGCGCCAAGAAGGTCACCAAGGCCGTCGCCGAGCTGCTGCACACCGCCGGCGTCGAGTTCGCCGTCCTCGGCTCCGGGGAGACCTGCTCGGGCGACCCGGCCCGCCGCATGGGCAACGAGTTCGTGTTCCAGATGATGGCCCAGGAGAACGTCGAGACCCTCAACGGCGTCTTCGAGGGCCGCGTGCCGGGCACCCGCAAGATCGTCACCACCTGCCCGCACTGCTTCAACTCGCTCGGCCGCGAGTACCCGCAGGTCGGCGGCGAGTACGAGGTCGTGCACCACACGCAGCTGCTCAGCCAGCTGGTGGAGGAGGGCCGGCTCACCCCGGTCACCCCGGTCGACCGCAAGGTCACCTACCACGACCCGTGCTTCCTCGGCCGGCACAACAAGGTCTACACGCCGCCGCGGGAGATCCTCGACAGCGTGCAGGGCCTCTCCACCCAGGAGATGCACCGCTGCAAGGACCGCGGCTTCTGCTGCGGCGCCGGCGGCGCGCGCATGTGGATGGAGGAGAAGATCGGCAAGCGGATCAACGTGGAGCGCACCGAGGAGGCCCTCGGCCTCGACCCGGACGTCATCTCCACCGCCTGCCCGTTCTGCATCACGATGCTCTCGGACGCCCTGACGTCGAAGAAGCAGAACGGCGAGGCCGCCGAGCACGTCGAGGTCCTCGACGTCAGCCAGATCCTGCTGCGCTCGATGGCCCCGGTCGGCACGCCCGGCACCGAGCACGGCGCCGAGGTGGGCACCGCCGACGACGACATCGCCGGCACCGGCTCGGCCGCCACCGGGCACGGCCAGGCCTAGTCCGCAGCACCGCACCACCCCGACGGACGCCGTCGGCGACGGAAGGACCCCCTGCCCCCCACCACTCGCACGCTCGCGGTGGGGCCCGGCAGGGGGCCGTCAGCCGGCGGCGTCCGTCGTCTGTGCGGGCCCGTGCTCCGGTAGAACACGCGTCGTGCTGCTGCACCTCAGGGTCACCGTCCCGCCTGACCGCACCGACGACGTCCGCGACCTCTTCGAGCGCTGCCCCGGGACGGCGCACCTGGCGGTGTTCCCCGGCTCCTCGCTCGACCCGCCCGGCGACCTGTTCCTCGCCGACGTCGCCCGCGAGTCCGCCGACGCGCTGGTGGCGGGCCTGCGCGAGCTGCACGTCGACCGCGACGGCGGGATCACCATCGAGGCCGTCGACACCGCCGTGTCCGCCAGCGCCGAGCGGGCCGAGGAGCAGGCGCCGGGCGACGGCTCGGACGCCGTCGTGTGGGAGCAGGTCGTGCGGACGACGGCGGCCGACTCGTCGCTGTCGGTCTCCTACCTCGCCTTCCTCACCATCGCGACGCTGCTGGCGGCGGTGGCGATCGTCAACGACTCGGCGATCCTCGTGATCGGGGCGATGGTGCTCGGGCCGGAGTTCGCGCCGCTGGCCGGCCTGGCGGTGGCGCTCGTGCACCGGCGCCGCGGCATCGCCCGCGCGGCCACGCGGGCGCTCGTCGTCGGCTTCCTCGTGGCGATCGGCGTCACCGCGCTGGTCACCCTCGCCGGCCGGGGGCTGAGCTGGTTCGGCCCCGAGGTGCTCGCCATGGACCGCCCGCAGACCGGCTTCATCACCCGGCCCGACCGCTGGTCGGTCGTCGTCGCGGTGCTCGCCGGGATCGCCGGGGTGCTGTCGCTGACCTCGGCCAAGAGCGGCGCGCTCGTCGGCGTCTTCATCTCCGTCACCACCGTCCCCGCGGCGGCCGACATGGCGGTGGCGCTGGCCCTCGGCGGCGGCGACGAGTTCTGGCGCGCGGCGGCGCAGCTGGGGATCAACCTGGCCGGCATCCTCCTCGCCGCCGTGGTCACCCTGGCCCTGCAGCGGGCGCTCTGGCGGCGGGTGCCGCAGGTCGTGCCGCGCCTGGAGCGGACGGACGGCGCCCGGCTGCGCGTGTGAGGCGGTTGCATGCTGCACCCGATGCGAGGAGGCGCCCGGGCGGGGCGCACCATCGACGGGTGACCCGCACCGCCGCCGCGCCGCCGACCGACCGCGACACCGTGGACCGACGGCGGGGTCTCGTGCTGGTGGCCGTGGCCATCGTGCTGACGGCGGCCAACCTGCGGACGGCGGTGAGCACCGTCGGCCCGGTGCTCGAGGAGATCGAGCGCGGCCTCGGCGTGTCCAGCGCCGCCGCCGGCGTGCTGACGACGCTGCCGGTGCTGTGCTTCGCCGCGATCGGCTTCGCCGGGCCGCCGCTGGCCGCACGCTTCCGGGACGCGCACGTCCTCGCCGGCGCGCTGCTCACCATGGCCGCCGGGCTGGTGCTGCGGGCCGTCGTCGACGCGTTCCCGCTCTTCCTCGCCGGCACGGTGCTGGCCATGGTCGGCGGGGCGCTGGGCAACGTGCTGCTGCCCGGCCTGGTCAAGCGCTGGTTCCCCGGGCGCACGGGCCTGCTGATCGGCGCCTACAGCGCGAGCATGGCCATCGGCGGCGCCGTCGCCGCGGTGAGCACCGCGCCCATCGCCGCCGCCGTCGGCCCGTCCGGCTGGCGCTGGGCGCTGGGCGTCTGGGCGGTGCTGGCCCTGGCCGCCGCGGTGCCGTGGTTCCTCGTCCCGCGCCAGCCCGGCACCGGTCGCGCCGCGCACCGCTCGGTCCGGATGCGCCCGCTGGCGCGCAGTCCGCTCGCCCTCACCATGGCCGCCTTCTTCGGGCTGCAGGCGATGCAGGCCTACGTGGTCATGGGCTGGTCGGCGCAGTACCTGCGCGACTCCGGGCTCAGCGCCGCGACCGCCGGCCTCCTGCTGGGGATCAACTCGATCGTCGTCATCCCGGTGAACGCCGTCGTCCCGTCGCTCACCGTGCGGCAGAGCTGGCAGCGGCCGCTGCTGCTGGGCTTCATGGCCTGCTACGCCGTCGGCTGGACGGGGCTGTGGCTGGCCCCGCGCACGCTGCCCTGGCTGTGGATGGGCGTCCTCGCCGTCGGCATGGGCACCTTCAGCATGGTGCTGGCGCTGATCGGCCTGCGCGCCCGCACCCCGGAGACGGTCGCCGCGCTCTCCACCGTCACGCAGGGCTGGGGCTACGTGGTCGCCGGCACCGGCCCGCTGCTCGTCGGCGTGCTGCGTGGCGCCACCGGCGGCTACACCGGCATGTTCGTGCTGGTCGGCATCGCCACGGTCGGGTTGACCGTCACCGGCTGGCTGGTCACCCGCGACCGCTTCGTCGACGACGAGGTGCCCGGCTGGTCGCCGGCGGAGGTCAGCGGCGCGTCTGCGCGCGGGTGAAGTTGCGGAAGGACCGCGACGGCGTCGGGCCGCGCTGGTCCTGGTACCGGGAGCCGTAGACCGCCGAGCCGTAGGGGTGCTCGGCCGACGAGGTGAGCTGGAACAGGCACAGCTGGCCGATCTTCATGCCCGGCCAGAGCGTGATGGGCAGGTTGGCCACGTTGGACAGCTCCAGCGTGATGTGGCCGGAGAACCCCGGGTCGACGAACCCCGCCGTCGAGTGCGTGAGCAGCCCCAGCCGGCCCAGCGAGCTCTTGCCCTCCAGGCGGGCGGCGAGGTCGTCGGGGATGGTCACCACCTCGAGGGTGGAGCCCAGCACGAACTCGCCCGGGTGCAGCACGAACGGGTCGTCGCCGTCGGGCTCGACCAGCGTGGTGAGGTCGTCCTGCTGCTGGGCGGGGTCGATGTGGGTGTACCGGGCGTTGTTGAAGACCCGGAAGTAGCGGTCGAGCCGGACGTCGATGCTCGAGGGCTGCACCAGCCCCGCGTCGTGCGGCTCGATGCCGAGACGCCCCTCGGCGATCGCGGCGCGGATGTCGCGGTCGGACAGCAGCATGGCGCGGAGTCTAAGGAGCACGGCGCCTCACCCCTCCGGGTTCCTCCCGCGGCCGCCGGCTCCACCCCGCCCGCCGCGGTGCCGAGGACCTCGTGCCGGCCCATCGGAGAGCCGGCCGCCGGCCGGGCGGAGGACCCGGGCCGGCAGGGAGGCGGACGTGTCCACCCTGAGCAGGCGCACGCAGGCAGCCGTGCTCGTGTCGGCCGTGGTGGTCGGTTACGCCGGCGCCGCGGCCTACACCGCGCTGGCCGCGCCGGCGCTGCCCGTCGCCGAGGACTTCGGGCCCGGCGACGGGCTCGACCGCTACGTGGTGACGGCGGAGAGCGGCGACGCCGCCGCGCTGCTGGGACCCCTGGAGGCCCTCGACGGCGTGGCGACCGCACAGCGGCTGAGCGACGGGCGCGCACTGGTGGCCGCGGACGGACTCGGCGCCGCGGACCTCGCGTCGGTCGACGGCGTCTCCGCGGTCGAGTTCTCGCCGCCGGTGCCCGTGTTCGGCACGGTGACGGACCCCTACGGCGTGCAGTACGGCTGGAACCTCGAGAACACGGGGACCAACGCCTACAACCAGGCCGCCGTGGCCGACGCCGACAGCGACGCCCCCGACGCGTGGGACGTCGGGACCGGCGCGGGCACGGTGGTGGCCGTCGTCGACACCGGCTTCGACTCCGACCACGAGGACCTGGCCGGTGCGCTGTGGACCAATCCCGCGGAGCCGTGCGGCACCGTCGACGCCGATCGCAACGGCAAGGCCGGCGACTGCCACGGCTGGAACTTCGTGACGAACTCCGCCGACGTGGACAACGGCTCGCAGGGCACCCACGGCACGAACGTCTCCGGGACGATCGGCGCGCGGGCCGGCAACGGCCGAGGCATCGCGGGCGTCGCGCCCGACGCGACGATCATGCCGCTGGTCATCGGCAGCGGGAGCGGCGTGGACGCGTACCTCGGCGCCGAGGCCATCCGGTACGCCGCCGACCACGGCGCGGACGTCGTCAACGCCTCGTGGGGCGGGCAGTTCACCGGCTCCGCGTACGAGGCGGTGCGCTCGGCGATCGCCTATGCGGGGTCCAAGGGGGTCCTGGTCGTCGCCGCCGCCGGCAACGACGCGGGCAACCGCGACACCAACCCCGTGTACCCGGCCAGCTACACGGAGCCGAACCTGGTGACCGTCGGGTCGAGCACCGCCGCCGACACGGGCACCCCCTCCTCCGCGTACGGCGCGACCTCGGTCGACCTGTTCGCTCCCGGCAACCTCGTGGCCACCACCTGGAACGACGGCGGCTACCGCCTCGTCGGCGGCACGTCCATCGCCGCGCCGCACGTGGCCGCCGCCCTGGCCCTGTACCGCGCCGCGATGCCCGCCGCCACGATCGCCGAGCTCACGCGGGCGCTGCTCGAGGACACCGACCCGGTCGCCGCCTTCCGCGGCCGGTCGGTGAGCGGCGGGCGTCTGTCGCTGACCGGCCTCGCCGAGCGCGTCCTCGACTCGGTCGACTACACGTTCACCGGCATGTCGGCCCCGGCCGGCGTGGTCAGCCCGGCCGTGGCGGTGAGCGGCACGACGGCGCCCGGGACGTTCAGCGTCACCCTGGGGCTCGGGATGCAGCACGAGGGCGAGGTGTGGGCCGTGTCGGGCGCCGAGATCGGCCTCGACGGCGCGACGGTGACCACCGGCGACGACGGCCTGGCGGTGTTCAGCTTGGGTGCCCGGACCTCGCTCGACGGCCTGACGCTGCGGCCCTCGGCCGCGCTGGGCGACGGGCGGTACGTGCTCACCGTCCAGCTCACCCGCGACGGCGCCGCACTCGGCGGCACCCGGGCGGCCCCGCTGCTGGTGGGCGCCGCGGCCGAGGCCGGCCCCGACCGGCCCGCCGACGGCTCCGGCACCGGCGACTCCGGCACGGGCGGCTCGGGCACCGGCGGCTCGGGCACCGGCGGCTCCGGCACCGGCGGCTCGGGCACCGGCGGCTCCGGCACCGGCGGCTCGGGCACGGGCGGCTCCGGCACCGGCGGCTCCGGCACCGGCGGCTCGGGCACCGGCGGCTCCGGCACCCCGGGCGACGGCGCGCAGACGCCCGACACGGACAACGGCTCCGGCACCGGCGGCTCCGGCACCGGCGGCTCGGGCACCGGCGGCTCCGGCACCCCGGGCGACGGCGCGCAGACGCCCGACACGGACAACGGCTCCGGGACCGGCGGCTCCGGCACCGGCGGCTCCGGCACCGGCGGCACCCCGCCGTCGTCCGGCACCGGCGGCACCCCGCCGTCGTCCGGGAGCGGCACGGTCACCTACCCGACCGTCGGCCAGTTCCGGATCACCTCGATCACCCCCGTCACGGTCGGGGTGTCGGGCGGCACGCGGGTGCGGGTCAACGGGCTGGCGCTGCCCCCGGGCGCGCGGGTGCGGATCGGCGACTCGGCCGCCGCGACGGTGGTCCGCTCGAACACCACCTCCCTGGTGTTCACGACGCCGGCGCGGGTGGCCGGCCGCTACGACGTCACGGTCTTCGCGCCGGACGGGCGGTCGCAGGTGCTCGAGGACGTCCTCGAGTACGTGGCGGCCCCCGCAGCCGGTGCGGCGCCCGCGCCGGACGGCGGCAGCGGCTCCGCGACCCCGCCCTCCGGCGGGTCCGGCACGGCACCCGGGGGCACCGCACCCGGAGGCGGCACGCAGCCCGGCGGCGGCACCGCACCGGACGGCGGCACGACTCCCGGAGGCGGCACGGCTCCCGGAGGCACCGCTCCCGGCGGCGGCTCGGCGGCCCCCGGGACGCGCACCGGCCCGGACGGCCAGCGGCTGGTCTACTCGGCTCGCCTCGGCGGGATCCCCGCGTCGCTCTGGGCGATGGACTGCAGCGTCTCCTGCCGCGGGCTCGTCGTCGGCAGCTGAGCCCTCGGACCGCCCGGTCCGGGACGGAGGTCCCGGACCGGGCGGCCCGGCTGCACTCGGAACGCCGCCTGCCGATATCCGCGGGGAGGACACCCGACGCAGGAGGACACCGCGTGCTCGACACCCGCCCCCGGACCGGCCGCAGCGGCCGCGCGGCCGTGCGGCCGACCGGAGAGGAGCGCACCTTCGCGGCCGAGGAGCTGATCGTCTCCAAGACCGACCTGCGCGGCGTCATCACCTACGCCAACGACGTGTTCCTGCGGGTGGGCGCCTACTCCCTCGACGAGGTCATCGGGCAGCCGCACAACCTCATCCGGCACCCCGACATGCCCCGCGCGGTGTTCAAGCTGCTGTGGGACACCCTGGCCGCCCGCCAGGAGCTGTTCGCCTACGTCAACAACCTCGCCGCCGACGGCGCGAACTACTGGGTGCTCGCCCACGTGACGCCGTCCTACGGCCCCGACGGCGCGGTCGTCGGCTACCACTCCAACCGGCGCCGCCCCTCGCGCCGCGCGCTCGACCGCATCCGCCCGCTCTACGAGCGGCTGCTGGCCGAGGAGCGCCGGCACCCCAACGCGCGCGCCGCCGTCGCGGCGTCGTCGGAGCTGCTCGACCGGATCGTCGCCGAGCAGGCCGCCTCCTACGAGGACTTCATCTGGACGGTCGTCAGCCAGGAGGAGAACTGACGTGGCCCGCTCCCGGAACCGCTCCGACGCCGGCGAGCTCGCGGCCTACCGCGCCTTCGTGCAGCGGCTGACCGAGACCTGCGAGGCCGCCGCCCGCGGTGACCTCGAGGCCCGCGCCGTCCCCGTGGCCGGCTCGGAGGACGTCCCCGAGCTCGTCGCCCTGCAGCACGGCGTCAACCGCGCCCTCGACGTGAGCGACGCGTTCGTCCGCGAGTCCCGCGCCGCGCTGACCTCCGCCGCGGAGGGCCGCTACCACCGCAAGGTGCTGCTCACCGGCCTCAACGGCGCCTACCGGCAGGCCGCCACCGACATCAACACCGCCCGCGACGCCATGCGCGAGACCGCCGGCCGGGTCACCGACGCCCAGACCTCGCGGCTGCGCCTGGCCGACGACTTCGAGTCCGTCGTCCTGGCCATGAGCGAGCAGGTGGCGACGGCGGCCACCGAGATGAGCGCCTCGGCCGCCGGGCTGACCACCGCGTCCTCGGCCGCCTCCGACGCCGTCGGCGCCGCCTCGGCCACGCTGACCTCGCTCACCCGCACGTCCGCCGAGATCCGCCAGGTCATCGCGCTCATCGAGTCGGTGGCCGCGCAGACCCGGCTGCTGGCGCTCAACGCGACCATCGAGGCCGCGCGCGCCGGGGAGGCCGGCAAGGGCTTCGCCGTCGTCGCCTCCGAGGTCAAGGACCTCGCCGACCAGACGGCCTCGGCCACCGAGCGGGTCACCGCGCAGGTCGAGGCGATCCGCGCCGCGTGCGACGAGGTCACCGCGGTCATCGGCTCCGTCGGCACCACCGTGGGCGAGATGAACGGTCTCGTCGACGGGATCGCCGCGGCCGTCGACGGGTCGGCGTCGCTGGGCACCACCGACACCGACGTCACCGGCCTGTCGCAGATGGCCGAGCGGCTGCGGTCGGAGGCCATCGGCTTCCTCGGGGAGATGCGCCGATAGGGGCGACCCACCGTCGCGGCGGACCGCCGGCGGACGGATGTACCGTGCACACAGTCGGTGGCCGGGAACGGCCACCAGGTCCCGACGCCGTCCCGTCCCCGCCAGGCCGGCGCTGCTGTGCCGTGGAGGTGTACGTGGCCCCGGATGCCGCCGCGCGCCCCGGCGTCCGGGACACGGCACCGGGGCCCGACCTCGCCGACGTCTTCGGCGGCGGCAGCGAGAACGGCCGGCTGATGGCGGCCGTCGACTGGGCGGCGACGCCGGTCGGCCCGGTGGAGACGTGGCCGGCGAGCCTGCGCTACGCCATCCGCACGGTGCTGGCCTCGCGGTTCCCCATGATCCTCACCTGGGGCCCGCGGTACACGCAGTTCTACAACGACGCCTACGCCGAGCTCATCGGCGCGAAGCATCCGGCCGCGCTCGGCGACGACCTGCGGATCACCCTCGCCGAGGGCTGGGCCGCGCTGCAGGAGCCCGTGGAGCGGGCCATGGCCGCCCGCGAGGCGTCCTGGATCCCGCAGCTGCTCCTGCAGCTCGAGCGGGCCGGGTACCGCGAGGAGACCTACTTCACCGTCTCCCACGCGCCCGCCTTCGGCGACTCCGGCGAGGTGGCCGGCATGCACGCCGTCTGCACCGAGGTCACCCGGCAGGTGCTCGCCGAGCGGCGGCAGGTGCTGCTGCAGGAGGTGGCCGGCGCCGGCGGGCGCCGCGAGGACGAGCACGACCTCGCGACACAGGTGTGCGCCGCCCTCGCCACCGGTCCGCTCGACGTCCCGTTCGCCGCCGTCTACCTCACCGACGACGACGGGCGGCTGCAGCGGGCGGCCACCTGCGGGGTCGACGCCGGCCTGCTGCCCGCGACGGCCGGCGTCCTGCCCGACCTCGCGGCGGTCCCGGTCGCCGGTCTCGGCATCACCGGCGGGCCGTTCGGCGACCCGGTCACCGACGCCGTCGTCCTCCCCCTGTCCGGGGGGTCCGGGCGCGAGCCGGTGGGCGCGCTGCTGGTCGGCGTCAGCCCGGCGCGCGCCCTCGACGCCGAGTACCGCTCCTTCCACCAGCTGCTCGCCGGGCAGGTCGCCGGGGCCGTCGTCGACGCCCGGGCCTACGCCGGCGAGCGCGCCCGCGCCGAGGCCCTCGCCGAGCTCGACCGGGCCAAGACCACCTTCTTCGCCAACGTCAGCCACGAGCTGCGCACCCCCCTGACCCTGCTGCTCGCCCCCATCTCCGACGCGCTCGACGAGGCCGGGGACCAGCTGCCGCCCGCGGCGCACGACCAGCTGGTGCTCGCGCTGCGCAACGGCCAGCGCCTGCAGCGCCTGGTCAACGACCTCCTCGAGTTCGTGAGCATCGAGGCGGGCCGGACGGCCGCGGTGCGAGTGGCCACCGACCTCGCCGCCGACACCGCCGAGCTCGCCGGCGTACTGCGGGCCGCCGCCGAGCGCGCCGGGCTGACGCTCACCGTCGACTGCCCGCCGCTCCCCCGGCCGGTCGCCGTCGACCCGCGGATGTGGGAGAAGGTCGTCCTCAACCTCGTCGCCAACGCGGTCAAGTACACGTTCGTCGGCGGCATCACCGTGCGGCTGACCGTCGAGGACGACGGCGTCGTGCTCACCGTGTCCGACACCGGGGTGGGCATCCCGGCCGCGGAGCTGCCCGCGCTGTTCGACCGGTTCCACCGGGTGACCGACTCCCCCGCCCGCAGCCGCGAGGGCACCGGCCTGGGTCTCGCCCTGGTGCGCGAGCTCGTGGAGCTGCACGGCGGCACCGTCGGGGTGCAGAGCACGCCGGGGGCCGGCAGCACGTTCACCGTCCGGCTGCCCTGGGGTCAGCCCGACGCCGACAGCGCGCCGCCGTCGACGCCCGCCGCGGTGCGCGCCGCCGCCCTGACGCCCTGGGACGACGCCCCCGGCCGGCGGGCGCGCCCGGCCCCGGCCGAGGAGGCGCTGGGCACCGTCCTCGTCGTCGACGACAACGCCGACATGCGCTCCTACCTCACCCGGCTGCTCGCGCCGTCGTGGACGGTGCGGACGGCGGGTGACGGCGTGGAGGCGCTGCGCGACGCGCGGGCCACCCGGCCCGACATCGTGCTGACCGACGTGATGATGCCGGGGCTCGACGGGTTCGGCCTGCTCCACGCGCTGCGGGCCGACCCCGGCACCCGCGAGGTCCCGGTGGTCATGCTCACCGCCCGCGCCGGCCAGGAGGCCGCCGTCGAGGGCTTCGACGCCGGCGTCGACGACTACCTGCCCAAGCCGTTCGAGTCCGCCGAGCTGCTCGGCCGGCTGCGGGCCGTCCTGGAGCGCGCGCGGGGACGCCGGGCCGCCCTCCCGCCGCCACCCGCGCACCGGCCGGCCCCCTCGGCCGTGCCGCCGCCCCCGCGGCCCCGTACCGGAGACGCGGCGGACCTCGCGCCGGCCCTCGCCGCGCCGCCGGTCCCGGCCGGCCCGGCCGACGGCGCGCGGCGGGCCACCTGGCGGTTCCCCTCCGCGGCGGCGTCGATCCCGCCACTGCGCCGTCGCCTGCGCGGCTTCCTCGCCGACGCCGGGCTCGACGAGGACCGCGCCTACGACCTCGTGCTGGCCACCTGCGAGGCGGCCACCAACGCGATCGAGCACGCCCAGGACCCCCGCGAGCCGGTGGTCGAGGTGCGGGTGTCGGTCGACGACGGCGCCGTGGAGATCGCGGTGCACGACACCGGCCAGTGGCGGGAGCGCACGTCGAGCATGGACCGCGGCCGCGGCTCGATGCTGATGAGCGCCTTCGCCGAGGTCACCGCGGTGCCCGGCCCGGAGGGCACGACCGTCACCATCCGCAGTCCGCGCCCGCGGGACTGAGCGGCCTCAGCGGCGCCCGGCCAGCACGGCGGCACCCGGGCCGGTGAGGTCGGCCAGGGCCGCCCGGCGGCCGGCCGCGACGAGCAGCAGCGAGAGCACCGGCCCCTCGGCCACCGGCCCCGCGCCGTGCCGCAGGCCGGTGTCGACGGCCACCAGGGCGACGCCGGCGACCCGCTGCCGGCCGCCGCCCGTCGCCTCCCCGCTGCGGACGTGCGCGAGCAGCGCCCGGGCGACGGCGTCGCGGGGCGGGTCGGAGGGGATGCCGAGCGGGCGCCGGACGTCCTCCCCGTGCACGAACGCCTCCACGAGCCGGGTGTCGCGCGGGGCGGGCGGGCCGGTCCGGCGGTCGGCGACGGCGCGGAACGCGGCCAGCGTCGCCTCCGGGTCGCCGGCGCGCGCGGCCCGCATCTCGGCCTCGTTCGCGGCGTCGAAGTCGAACCGGGCGGCCACCATGCCGGCGAGGAACCGCAGGGGCGTCGTCCGCGCGCTGCCGAGCAGGTGCGCGAGCACGTCGTGCACGTCCCAGCCGGCGCACAGCGACGGCGTCGCCCACTGCGCGGGCGTCAGCCCGGTGAGGTCGTCGGCCAGCGCCCGGCGCTCGGCGGCGACGACGGGCCACACGTCCTGCTGTGCGGTCCTCGGCACGGTGGGGCGCTCCCGTCGGTCGGCGGCGGGCGGGCCGGCTGACCCTCCCGGGGGACAGACCGGCGCCGGCCGCGGGACTCATCGCCGGGCGCCTTGCTACGCTGGCGACCGGCCTCCGGGCCACCGCGGGTGTAGTTCAATGGCAGAACATCAGCTTCCCAAGCTGACAGTGCGAGTTCGATTCTCGTCACCCGCTCTCCGAGTCCCCGGGCGGCTCCCCCCGCCGGAGCTCCTCCGCCAGTCCGACGACGATCCCCTCGGGCCCGCGGACGTAGCAGAGCAGGTAGAGGTCCTCGTACCGCGCGATCTCCCCGACGAGCCGCGCCCCGTGCGCGCGCAGCCGCGCGACGGTGTCCTCGACGTCGTCGACGGCGAACATGACCCGCCGGATGCCGAGCGTGTTGGCGGGCGCGTCCACCGGCCCGTGACGGACCGCCGCCGGTGTCCGGAACGACGCCAGCTCGACCCGCCCGGGACCGCCGGGCACGCGCAGCAGCGCCACCTCCTGGCGGACGTCGTCGAGGCCGATGACCCGCTCCACCCACCGCCCCTGCACCGGGCCCCTGCCCTCGAGCTCGAGGCCGATCTCCTCGAAGAACGCGACCACCGCGTCGAGGTCCTCGACGACGACGAGCACGTCGTCCATCCGCTGCACGGCCATGCCGTCCTCCTGTCCGCCGGGCGGCCCGGGGAGCCGCTCCGCCCCCGGGACGGTGCCGCCCGGCGGATCTCGACGTCCTGGGCGCCGGACGCGCCGTCCGGGACAGTCCGGCGGGTGACCGCGCCCGACCCCCTCGGGCGCTGGGCGCCGCCGACGCCGGCGCGCTGGCGGCGCGGGGCTTCTTCGCCTGCGTGGCCGACCTGGAGGAGGAGCTCGTCCGCGCGGCCGGGGTGGCCGGCGTCGAGGCGGTGGTGGCCGCCCAGCGGGAGGCCCGCGCGCTGGAGACCTTCCGCGCTCAGCCGGCCCAGCGCGGGCGCGGTCCGGAGGCCCAGCTGCGCGGTGGCTCGGCACCACCAGCGGTCGCAAGGCCCGGTACGCCCGGGCCCTGGTCGAGCACCTGGACCCCGGCGCCGTCCCGCCGCCGCTGCGCCGCCTCCTCGCGGCGACCTGACCGCGCATCCCGCGCGGCCCGGCCCTGGCAGCCTGGCGGCGTGCACCTCTCCCCCGCCGGCACGGACGAGCTCGTCGCCCGGCTGCGCGCAGCCGGGTGCGTGTTCGCCGAGGACGAGGCCCGCCTGCTCGGGGAGGCCGCCGCGACGCCGGGCGAACTGGAGTCGCTCACCGCCCGGCGGGTGGCCGGGGAGCCGCTGGAGCACCTGCTGGGCGCCGTCGAGTTCTGCGGCCTGCGGATCGCCGTCGGCCCGGGGGTCTTCGTGCCGCGGCAGCGCACCGCCGTCCTCGTCGCCCGGGCCGCGGACGCCGCCCGCGCCGCCCGGGCGCGCACCGGCCGGGCGCCGGTCGCCGTCGACCTGTGCTGCGGGTGCGGCGCGGTCGGCCGGGCACTGGCCGCGGCGGTGGAGCTCGGCGAGCTGCACGCCGCCGACGTCGATCCCGCGGCCCTGCCCTGGGCCCGGCGCAACCTCGCCCCGGTCGGCGGCACGGTGCACGGCGGCGACCTCTACGCCGCGCTGCCCGGCCGGCTGCGCGGGCGGGTCGACGTCCTCGTCGCCAACGCGCCCTACGTGCCCACCGGCGCGCTCGCCCTCCTGCCGCCCGAGGCCCGGCTGCACGAGCCGGCCGGCGCGCTCGACGGCGGCGGCGACGGCCTCGACGTGCACCGGCGCATCGCCGCGGGCGCGCCGGGCTGGCTGGTGCCCGGTGGCGTGCTGCTCGCCGAGGTCGGGGAGGAGCAGGCGCCCGTCCTGGCCGCCGTCCTGACCCGGGCGGGACTGCGGGCCGCCGCCGCGCCGCCCGAGGGGGACGGCACGACGGTGGTCACCGGGCACCTCGCGATCGGATGAGTTCCGTAAGTCGGGTCCTTGGTCCCTGTCCGACCGGATGGGTGCGGGTGAGGATCCCGTCATGGCCGCCGATCCGCACCTGGAGCCGATCCGGCTGGTCCCGCTGCCCTCGCGCCGGCCCGTCCCGTCGTTCGTCGTCGACATCGACGGCACGCCCGCCGCCGACCGTGCGCTGACCTGGGCGCTGCGCGAGGCCGCCCGGCGGGAGGGCACCGTGCTCGCGGTCGCCGCCGTCGACGCGCCCGGGGAGGCCGGCCGCGCCGCCGCCCTCGCGCGGGCCGACGCCGCCGTGGTGCGCGCGGTCGCCGAGACCGGCGTCGCCGGCCGGGTGCGCACCGTGGCCGTCGAGCGGGCGCTGCTCGACGTGCTGGGCACCGCCGGCCGCGGCGGCGACCTGGTGCTCGTGAACGGCTCCGGCCGCGCCCTGCTGCGGCCGGTCCCTCCGCGCTTCCCCGGCCGGCGCCCGGGCTCCGGCGCGTGAGCCTCCCGTCTCCTCCTGCGTCCTCCTCGGGACGGGCCGTGACCCCGCCCGCCCCCGGGGACCGCCCGGACCGCACGCCCGCGGCCCCCGAGCCCGGCCTGGCCGCCGGCGTGCGCGCCGCCGCGGCCGGCGAGCACCTCGAGGCCACCCTCCGCGAGATCGTCGAGGCGGCGGTGGCCCACGCCGACGCGACCTACGGCGCGATGGGCGTGCTGACCCCCGACGGCCGCGAGCTCGACCGCTTCGTCATCGTGGGGATGGACGACGCCGTGCGGGCCGGCATCGGCCGCCCCCCGGCCGGCGCGGGGATCCTCGGCCTGCTCGTCGAGAAGCCCGAGCCCCTGCGGCTGGCCGACCTCGGCGCGCACCCCGCCTCGGTCGGCTTCCCGCCCGGCCACCCGCCGATGGCGTCGTTCCTGGGAGTCCCGGTGTGCGTGCGCGAGCAGGTGTTCGGCCACCTGTACCTCACCGAGAAGCGGGACGGCGGGGAGTTCACCGCGGCCGACGAGGAGGCCGTGGAGGCGCTGGCCGCGGCCGCCGGCCTGGCGATCGACAACGCGCGGCTGGCCGAGGCCGCCGAGCAGCGGCGGGCGTGGATGCAGGCGGCCGTCGAGGTCTCGACCGCGCTGCTGTCGGGCGCGGAGCCCATCGCGGTCCTCGAGGCGATCGTGCAGCAGGTGGTCGCGCTCACCGGCGCCGACGGCGCCGCCCTGCTCGTGGCCCGCGAGGACGACCCCGCCGCGCTGACCATCCTCGCCTCGGCCGGCCTGTTCGCCGGCGAGCTGGAGGGCGTCCGGATCCCGGTCGAGGACACCCACGTCGGCCGGGTGCACCGCAGCGGCGTCGGGGAGCTGGTCGACGACATGAGCGCCGACCCCGAGCGGGGGCGGCACGCCGAGGTCGCCGTCGAACTGACCCGCGGCATGGGCTCCGGTGTCGTCGTCCCGCTCGGCCGGTCCCTGGGGACGCTGGTCTGCATGCGCACGGCCGACCGCCAGCCCTTCGGCCCCGACGTCCTCGAGGCGCTGACGTCCTTCGCCACCCAGGTGACGGTCGCCCTCGAGCTGGCCCGCAGCCAGCGCCGCGAGCGGGAGCTGCAGGTCCAGGCCGACCGCGACCGCATCGCCCGCGACCTGCACGACCACGTCGTCCAGCGCATCTACGCCACCGCGCTGTCGCTGGACCGGATCGCCCGGTCCCTGGAGGAGGCCGACCCCTACGCCGCCCGCCGGGTGGAGCGCAGCGTCGACGAGCTCGACGAGACCATGGCGCAGATCCGCTCGGCGATCTTCGAGCTGCACGACCCCGCAGACGCCCCCGACCACCTCGGCCTCCGGCTGTCCGACGTCGTCACCCGGGTCACCGAGGCCAGCGGCCTCGAGTGCCGGGTGGACGTCACGGGCGACGTCGACGGCGTGAGCGGGGCGCTGGCCCACGACCTGCTGGCGGTGGTCCGCGAGCTGGTCACCAACGCCGTCCGGCACGCGGCGGCGTCGCGGCTGACGGTGACCGTGGACGCGGGACCGGCCTCCGTCGGGGTCGCGGTGGCCGACGACGGCCGCGGCCTGCCCGCGGTGCCCCTGCGCAGCGGCCTGGACAACCTCGCCGAGCGCGCGCAGCGGCGCGGCGGGCGGCTGGCGGTGCGCAGCGGGCCCGGCGGCACCGAGGTGACCTGGACGGTGCCCCGGCCCGCCTGAGCGCCTCGCGCGGGCGGGCGGTCAGCGGCCGGGACGGCGTCCGCGCAGCTCGGTGGCGAGGATCGCCGCCTGCGTGCGCCGCTCGAGGCCGAGCTTGGCCAGCAGGTGGCTGGTGTAGTTCTTCACCGTCTTCTCGGCCAGGCCCATCCGGGCGCCGATCTGGCGGTTGGTCAGCCCCTCGCCGATGAGCGCGAGCACCGTGCGCTCCTGCTCGGTGAGCCCCGACAGCCGGCGGTCGGTCCCCGGCCGCTGGGGCTGCCCGGTGCCCCCGAGCGTCCCGCCGGCCGCCACGGTCCGCACCGCCGAGACGAGGTCGGCACCGCGCACCTGCTTGACCAGGTAGCCGGCGGCGCCGGCGGCGAGGGCGGCGGCCACCGCCTCGTCCTCGGCGAAGCTCGACAGCACGAGGAACCGGCACCCGGGCACCCGGTCGCGCAACCCCCGGACCACCTCGGCGCCGTCGCCGTCGGGCAGCCGCATGTCCACGACCGCGACGTCGGGCCGCACCGCGGGCCCCCGCGCCAGCGCCTCGGCGACGGTGCCGGCCTCGCCGACGACCGTGAGCGTGGGGTCGTCCTCCAGGACCTCCGCCACGCCGCGACGGACCACCTCGTGGTCGTCGACGAGGAAGACGCGGAAAGGACGCTGCGGACCTGCCACGACCACCCTCCCTCCGACCGTGACGTCGGTCACAGAGGGTAGTGCCTGGAACGGCTCTCCTGCGCGTTACGCGGGCAGCAGTAGCGCTGCGTACAGGGTCAACCCCGGACCGAAGGCCATCGCGACCACCGGGCCGTCGACGTCGGCGAGCTCCTGCAGCACCAGCAGCACGGTCGCCGACGAGCAGTTGCCGTGCTCGGCGAGGACCCGCCGGGAGGCGCCGATCTGCGCCTCGGAGAGGCCCAGCTCGTCGCGGACGACGTCGAGGATCCGCGGGCCGCCCGGGTGCACCGCCCAGCCGGCGACGTCCTCGACGCGCAGGCCGGCGCCGTCGAGCAGCTCGGCCACCACGTCGCCGACGTGCCGGGACAGCACGTCAGGCACCCGGGGCGAGAGCCCCATGCGGAACCCGAGGTCGGTGACGTCCCAGGTCATGTGGTCGGCGGTCGAGGGGTCGGTGCGGGCGACGACGCCGGCCAGCCGGCGGCCGCGCCCGGCGCCCGGCTCGAGGACGACGGCCGCGGCGGCGTCGGAGAACAGCGCGTGCGCCACCACCTGCTCGAGGTCCCGCTGCGCCGGCTGCACGTGCAGGCTGGTCAGCTCGCAGCACAGCAGCACCGCCGGGCGGGAGCGGGCGGCGACGAAGTCGCCCACCGCGGCCAGCCCCGGGATGGCCGCGTAGCAGCCCATGTGGCCGACGAGCAGCCGCTGCAGGCCCGCCGGCATGCCCAGGTCGCTGGCCAGCCGGATGTCCAGCCCCGGGGTGGCGTACCCGGTGCAGGTGGCGACGGCGAACAGGCCGACGTCGCCGGGGGCGAGGCCCGCGGAGTCCAGCGCCGTCGCCACGGCCTGCTTGCCCAGCGGCAGCGCCTCCTGGACGTAGCGGGCCATGCGCGCGCCGGTGCCCCACCCGCTGAGGTCCTCGTCGACGGGGTTGGCCACCGCGTGGCGGGTGCGCACCCCGGCGCTCGACCAGATCCGCTCCGCGGCCCGGACGCCCTCGTAGTGGCGGGCGAAGAAGCCCTCCCAGGCGGCGTCCTGGTCGAGGGTCGCCGGCAGGGCCGCACCCGCGCCGGTCAGCACGGCGGCGCTCACCCGCGGGGCCCCCGGGTGAACGGGCTGGTCGGGGAGGCGGTCACCCCTCGACCGTACGTGCGGCCGCGACGCCGCGCCGCCCGGACCCGGGCGGCCCGGTCCCCTCCCGCTTGCGGCCGTAGCCCGCGAACAGGACCGCGGTGGTGCGCAGCGGCCGCATCCGGACGACGGCGCGGCGCCCGAGCCGCCAGGCGACGACGTCGCGCACCGAGGGCCGCAGGCCGACCAGGCGCAGGTCGAGGCCGAGCCGGTCGGCGGCCGCGAGCAGCCGGCGCCGGTCGACGAACAGCGCCGGGTCGTGGATGCCCGGCGGCGGCCCGCCCGGCAGCCGCTCGGCGATCCGGACGGCGACCAGCTCGGCCAGCCGGGTCGCGGCGATCGCGTCGACGACGAGCGTGCCCCCGGGGCGCAGCAGCCGCGCGGCCTCGGCGAGCACCGCCTCGTGCTCGGCGACGTGCTCGAGGATCTCCCCCGCGACGACGACGTCGGCGCACCCGTTCCGCAGCGGCACCGCGAGCACCGACCCGCGCACCGCGAGGACGCCGTGCGCCGCGGCGAGGCGCAGTCCCGCGGCGCCGAGGTCGACGCCGACGTGCCGGTAGCCCAGGCGGGCGGCGTGCGGCGCCATGAGCCCGCCGCCGCAGGCGAGGTCGACCAGCAGCGCGTCCGGGCCGCCCGCCGGCGGGATGTGCCCGGCCCGCGAGGCGGCCAGCCAGTGCAGCATCGCGAACCCGCCCGACGTCTCCCACCACTGGTCGGCGAGCCCGTCGTACTGGGCGAGGTCGTTGCGCCGCGGGTCGCCGATGCGCACCCGCCGGCTACTTCTTGAGGGGGTCGTGGCCCCAGTTCATCAGCGAGTACCGCCACCTGGAGGACTCGACGTCCTCCTTCTGCGGCTCCTGCGCCATGTGCCGCTGGACGTAGCCGTGGACCTTCTTCATGGCGGCGTAGTCGTCGTCGTCGAGGTCGCGCTTCTCCTTGCCCAGCAGCTCGACGATCCGCCGGCCCATCTCGTGACCGGTGGACTCGCCGGACCCGCCGCTCTTCTGGCCGACCTCCTGGGACTCGTCGGTGTCCAGCCACTTCTCGAGCTCCGAGGCGCTCATGTTGACCGCCTCGTCGAAGTCCTTCTCGATCGTGTCCCGGTCGTCGTCGGCCACGGCTCCTCCTCGGTCGCGTCCCCCGCCGGTACCTCGCCGCCGACCTCGGGAAACGGGTGCGGCGCCCGGGCGGCGGGTAGGGCACCCCCGTGAGCGTGGACGGGACGGGGCAGCGGTACGCGCCGTCGGCCGCGCGCAGCGCCCAGGAGCGCGGGGAGACCCTCGACCAGCTGCTCGACCGCAACCTCGCCGAGCTGCTGCAGGAGCTCCGGGTCGCCATCACCGGCGTCCAGGTGCTGTTCGCCTTCCTGCTCGGCCTCGCCTTCACCGCGCGGTTCCGCGAGCTCGACGACGTCCAGCTGACCGTCTACACCGTCACCCTGCTGGCCACCGCGCTCGCGACCGTCGTGCTCATCGCGCCGGTCTCGTTCCACCGGCTGGTCTTCCGCCGCCGGCGCAAGGCCGCGCTGATCGTCGTCGCCGACCGGATGCTGCTGGCCGGGCTCGCGCTGCTGGTGCTGGCCATCAGCTCCGGGGTGCTGCTCATCCTCGACGTCGTCCTGGGCCGCTGGGCGGGCGCCGCCGGCGGCGGCGCGGTGCTCCTCGTCGGGCTGGTCACCTGGTACGCGCTGCCCCTGGCGGCCCGCCGGCGCGAGACCGCCCCCTCCCCCGACGCGGGGGACGGGCCGCCCGCAGGATGAGGGCCCCGCCCGCACCCGGAGGTCGCCCGTGTCCGTCACCGTCGTCGGCAGCCTGAACGAGGACGTGCTGGTCGCCGTCGGGCGGCTGCCCGGCCGCGGCGAGACCGTCGTCGGCCGCGACGCCGCGCTCGCCCCGGGCGGGAAGGGCGCCAACCAGGCGGCCGCCGCGGGGCGGCTCTCCGGCGGAGGGGTCGCCATGGTCGGGCGGGTCGGCGACGACCCCGCGGGCGGGCGCCAGGTGGCCGCGCTGCGGGAGGCGGGCGTGGACACCGCGGGGGTCCTCGAGACGCCGGGGACGCCGACCGGCTCGGCCACCATCCCGGTGGAGGACGGCAGCGGGGAGAACCTCATCGTCGTCGTGCCGGGCGCCAACGCCGCCCTCACCCCGGCCGACGTCGACGTGCCCCCCGTGCAGCGCGCCGCCGTCGTCCTGCTGCAGCTCGAGGTCCCGCTGGCGGCCGTGCAGGCCGCCGCCGACGCGGCCTCGGGCACCGTGGTGCTCACCCCGGCGCCGCCCCGGCCGCTGCCGGAGGAGCTGCTGCGGCGCGTCGACGTCCTGGTGCCCAACGAGCACGAGCTCGTGCAGCTGGCCGGCGGGGACCCGGCCCCGCGCTCCCCCGCCGAGCTGGCGCAGCTGGCCCGCGGCCTCGGCGTCGCGGCCACCGTCGTCACCCTCGGCGCGCGCGGCGCGCTGGTGGTGCCGGAGGACGGCCCGGTGCTCCTGCAGGCGCCGCCGCCCGTGCGGGCCGTGGACACCACCGGCGCCGGCGACTGCTTCACCGGCGCCCTCGGGGCGGCCCTCGCCCGGGGTGCCGCGCTCGCCGACGCGGTGCGGGAGGCGGTGGCCGCGGCGGCGCTGTCGACGACGGGGCCCGGCGCGCGCGGCGGCCTGCCCGACGCCGCCGCGGTGGAGGGGCTGCTGCCCCGGGTCCCCGCGGCACTCGAGGTGGACGGGGGTCAGGCGGACGGAGGTGCGGTGGACGGGGGTTCGGCGGCGGTCCGGGCTGGGCAAGGCCCTCCCGACCACCAGGACGGACCCGAGGAGGACGCCGTGACCGAGCCCGAACGGCCGCCGCGCACGCCCGAGCGCGCGGAGGGCGACCCCGCCGGCGAGCAGGCCGACGACGACGGCCGCACGCCCCGCGCCGAGGACCCCGCGGAGGGGCAGCCGATGGGCGACGGCCCCGCCGACACGCCCGGCAGCTGACGCCGGACGGACCCGTCCGGTCCTGCCGGCCGGACGGGTCCGAGGTGACGTGGATCACCTCACCCACAGGGGGTCTGCGCAGCCCAGGACCTGTCTCGCCGCTCGGCCGGTCGGGCAGGCTGGTCCTCGTGGAGGACACCCAGCACGAGGACCGGCCGGCGCACGAGACCCCAGGCGAGCGCACCGGCGAGCCGGCGACGACGGCGCAGGCCGCCGCCGAGCGCGTCGTACGGCTGCTCGCCAACCCCCGGCGGACCCGCCGCGCCTGACCCGCCGGACATCCCCGGCCACTCCGGCCCCGCGACCGGCTCGTCACAGCGGTCCCACCCGGCACCGGCGTCCCGACCTGCGCGTTCGCCTCTCGGAACCCCAGTGGGATCACCCGTGCCGGGGGTCCGGCGTGCCGCGAACTGATCCGTCACGGGAGGCGGCAGAGTCGCCGTCGTGACCGCCGCCCTCTCCCTCGCCGACGCCGACAGCCCGGCCCCGGTCCGCCGCAGCCGCGCGGAGCGGGAGGCCATCGTCCTGGACACCGCCGAGCGCCTCTTCGCCGCCCGCAGCTCCCGCAGCGTGGGCATGGACGAGCTCGTCCGGGAGACGGGCCTGGGCAAGATGACCGTCTACCGGCTGTTCAAGAGCAAGGACGAGCTCGTCGGCGCCTACCTGGCCCGCAAGGCGGCCACGGTGCTCGGGCACATCGACGAGCTGCTGTACCTCGCGCCGGACCCGCGCTCCGCGCTGCTCGCCGTCGTCGACTCCGTCCAGGCCGACGTCACCCGCGCCGGCTTCCGCGGCTGCCCCTTCACCAACGTGAGCAGCGAGTACGACGACCCGCAGCACCCCGCCCGCAGCGCGGCCGCCGACTACAAGTTCGAGCTGCACGCCCGGCTGGAGCGGCTGGCCGAGGCGGTGGCCCCCGGCGTCGGCGAGGACCTCGCCGCGCAGGTCCACCTGATCATCGACGGCATGTACCTCTCCGGCGGCCTGCTCGGCCCCGACGGCCCGGCCTCCCGCGGCCGCGACCTCGCCGAGCGGCTGATCGAGATCGCCACCGCCCGGTCGGCGGCCGGCGACGCCGCCTGACCCGCGCCGACCGGGGGCCCTCCGGGCCCGGATCCCCGCGACAGCTGCCCGGCGGGCGCCCCGCTCGCCGGGCAGACGCGTCTGCGGACCCGCAGGATGGGCCGGTGACCGACCGCACCCGTCCCGACCTCGACGACACGACCGTCGAGGGGCTGGGCAAGCTCTCCGAGGCCCTGGAGACGATCGAACAGGCCCGCGGGCAGCTCTACGGCTTCCACCAGCACTCCGGCAAGGCCGACCGGCTGCTGCAGGAGGCCGTCGAGAAGTTCCGCGAGGCCGGCCACACGCAGCTCGCCGACGACCTCGACCGCGACCTCGTGGGCCGCAACGTCATCGCCGACCGCTGGACGTTCCAGATCGTCGAGGACTACGACGCGTCGTACTGGTCGGTGTTCCGCGACTTCGACGAGCGCGCCCGCACCGAGCTCTCCGGCGGGGACCGGCACGTGTTCGAGGCGCGGATGAAGCAGCGCGAGCGCACGGCCGGGCACCCGGCGCACGAGGCCGGCCCGGCGCTCGACGACTGACCCGCCCGGGTCGCCGCCACCGCGCGGCGCGCGCAGACTCGGCCCGGTGAGCACCCGCGAGCAGAAGATGCCCGAGCCGGACTCCCCGCGCTCGGTCGGCCCCCTCGGCAGCGCCACGTCGAGCCCGCCGGCCCCGGACTCCGACGGCCCCGAGGCCACCGGCCCGGCCGACGGCGCGGCGGGCCCGTCCTGGCCCCCCGCGGAGACGGAGCCGGCGGCGCACCGGGACTGAGGTCCCCGGAGGGGTGCCGGCCGTTTGAGCGGGGCCTCCAGCGGACAGTCCGGAGGGCGTGACCGCTCCCGGAACGCCTGCCGAGCCCCGGCCCTCCGCGCCGGGCACCGACCCGTTCGCCACCGGCTACGGGACGACCGCCTCCGGGCCGACGCCCGCGACCCGGCCGGGCGCGCAGCCGGCCGGCACGTCGGGCGGCACGGCACCTGCGACGCGGCCCTCCCGCGCCGGGTCCGCCGGCCGCACCCTCGGCCGCGGCCTGGCGCTGGCCCTGCTCATCGCCGTCACGGTGATCCTGGTGCTGTTCATCGTGTTCAACGGCGAGACGGTGCCGATCAGCCTGGTCTTCACCGACGTCCGCGCGCCCCTGGTGGTGGCGCTGCTCATCGCCGCGGGGCTCGGCGCGCTCATCGCCGCCCTGCTCGGCGCGGTGCTGGCCGCGCGGCGCCGCAACCGCTGACACCCCGCCGGGCCCCGCCCGGCACGACCGGACCTCCGCCGGGCCTCCTCCCCGGCGCCGACGGCCCGGGACACCCCGCTCTGACCCCTGCGGGCGTGTCCCGGGCCGCGCCCTTGCTCCTGGTTACCCGCCGGTAATAACGTTCGTTACCGGCGAGTAGGCGGACCTGCTCGCCGCCCACCGGCACGGGAGCACGGGAGCGACACCGCATGAGCCACTACACCGCGAACCTGCGGGACCTCGAGTTCAACCTGTTCGAGTTCCTCGACACCAAGGACCGGTTCGGCACCGGCCCGTTCGAGCAGATGGACGCCGAGACCGCCCGCGGCGTGCTCGCCGAGATCCGGCGACTGGCCGAGGGCCCGATCGCCGAGAGCTTCACCGACGCCGACCGCAACCCGCCGGTGTTCGACCCGGCCACGCACTCGGTGACGCTGCCCGAGAGCTTCAAGGCGTCGGTGCGCGCCATCGAGGACGGCGAGTGGTACCGCCTCGACCTGCCCGAGCACCTCGGTGGGTTCGGCGCTCCGCACGCGCTGACCTGGGGCGCCTTCGAGATGGTCCTCGGCGCCAACCCCGCCGTCTTCATGTACGGCTCGTGGGCCGCCTTCGCCGCCGTCCTGCACGAGCTCGGCACCCCCGACCAGAAGCGCATGGCCGAGCTGATGCTCGAGCACAAGTGGGGCGCCACGATGGTGCTCACCGAGCCCGACGCCGGCTCCGACGTCGGCGCCGGCCGCACGAAGGCCGTCCGCCAGGACGACGGCTCCTGGCACATCACCGGCGTGAAGCGGTTCATCACCTCCGCCGAGCACGACCTGTCCGACAACATCGTCCACCTCGTGCTGGCCCGCCCCGAGGGCGCGAAGGCCGGCACCAAGGGACTGTCGCTGTTCGTCGTCCCCAAGTTCCACGTCGACCTCGAGACCGGCGCGCTCGGCGAGCGCAACGGCGTCCACGTGACCAACGTCGAGAAGAAGATGGGCCTCAAGGTCTCCACGACCTGCGAGCTCACCTTCGGCGACGGCCCGGTGCCCGCGAAGGGCTGGCTGGTCGGCGAGGTGCACGACGGCATCGCGCAGATGTTCAAGGTCATCGAGCACGCCCGCATGTTCGTGGGCACCAAGGCGATCGCCACCCTGTCGGCGGGCTACCAGCAGGCGCTGGCGTTCGCGAAGGAGCGGGTGCAGGGGGCCGACCTCACCGCGACGTCGAAGGACGCCCCGCGCGTGACCATCACCCACCACCCCGACGTGCGCCGCTCGCTGATGCTGCAGAAGGCGCACGCCGAGGGCATGCGGGCGCTGTACCTGTACACGGCGAGCTTCCGCGACCAGGTCGTCGAGGCCGAGGCCGCCGGCACCGCCGACAGCGAGGAGGCCCGGCTCGCGGCGCGGGTCAACGACCTGCTGCTGCCGGTGGTCAAGGGCTACGGCTCCGAGCGGGCCACCCAGCTGCTCACCCAGGAGTCGCTGCAGACCCTCGGCGGCTCGGGCTTCCTCCAGGACTACCCGATCGAGCAGTACATCCGCGACTCCAAGATCGACACCCTCTACGAGGGCACGACGGCGATCCAGGGCCAGGACTTCTTCTTCCGGAAGATCGTCAAGGACGGCGGCGTCGCGCTGACCTGGCTCGCCTCGCAGATCCAGGCCACGATCGACGCCGAGGTCGGCAACGGCCGGCTCAAGGAGGAGCGGGCGCTGCTGGCCACCGCCCTCGCCGACGTCCAGGGCATGCTCACCGCGATGTTCGGCCAGCTCACGGCCGCGCAGGAGGACATGGCCAACGTCTACCGGGTCGCCCAGAACACCTCGCGGCTGCTGCTGGCCGCCGGTGACCTGGTCACCGCCTGGCTGCTCGTGCGCCAGTCGGAGGTGGCCCTCGCCGCCCTGGCCGGTGACGTGAGCGAGAAGGACCGGCTGTTCTACGAGGGCAAGCTCGCCGCCACGCGCTTCTTCTGCACCCAGGTGCTGCCGAAGCTCACCGCCGAGCGGGCCATCGCCGAGGCCACCGACAACGCGCTCATGGAGGTCCCCGAGGCCGCGTTCTGAGCGGCAGCGCGCCCCTGACGGCCGCCGTCCCCACCGCGGGGCGGCGGCCGTCGTCGTGTGCGCCCGTCGTGTGCGCCCGTCGTGTGCGCCCGTCGTGTGCGCCCGGCCTGGCCGTTTCGCGGGGACGACGGCGGGCATGCCCCACCCCGTGACCGACCCGCAGGGCAGCGACCGCATCCAGCAGGACGTCCCCACCGCGTCGGGGACCGGCGACAACAGCGACAGCGGCTCCTCGTTCGAGGACGTGCCCCTCACGCGCGAGGACGCCCTCGAGCGCGACGCCGCCTCGGGCGACGACCTGCCGGCCCGCGCGGACAGCGACGTGGCCCGGGCCCGGGGCGGCGACGCCTCCGGCGAGGTCCAGGGCCCGACCCCACGATCCGGAGGGAACGCAGACTGATGAGCGAGACCGACCACAGCGGCTACGGGGAGTCCCCCGACACCACCGACGGGCCCACCGACCGGAACATGGTCGACGGCGTGCCCGGCGAGGACCGCTCCGACGGCGGCGAGGCCGACGTCACCCTCACCACCGACGCCGAGGCGCAGCGCGACGACTCGGTCGTGCGCGGTGGCAACCAGGCGGGCTGAGGCCCCGCTAGATCCAGCCGTGGCGGCGGGCGACCTCGACGGCGACGTGCCGGTTGGCCGCGCCGAGCTTGCCCGCCGCCGAGGACAGGTGGTTGCGCACCGTCCCCGGTGACAGGTGCGCCCGCGCGGCGATCTCCTCGACCGGCGCCCCGCCGGCGGCCAGCTCCAGCACGTCGGCCTCGCGCGGCGTCAGCGGGCTGTCCCCCGCGCTGATCGCCTCCGCGGCGAGTTCGGGGTCGACGTAGCGGCCGCCGCGGGCGACGGTGCGCACGACGTCGGTGAGCACCGCCGCGGGCACGGTCTTGGGCAGGAAGCCGCGCACGCCCGCGGTGAGCGCCCGCTTGAGGTGCCCGGCCCGCCCGTGCCCGGTGACGATGACGACCGCGCAGCCGGGGACCAGGTCCCGCAGCTGGGCTGCGACGGAGATGCCGTCGAGGTCGGGCATCTGCAGGTCGAGCACCGCGACGTCGGGGGTGTGCCGCCGGGCCATGGCCAGGGCCTCGTCACCCGAGGCCGCCTGGGCGACCACCTCCAGGTCGTCCTCCAGCGCGAGGAGCGCGGCCAGCGCCGAGCGGATGAGGTTCTCGTCGTCGGCCAGCAGCACCCGGATCACGGCACCTCCTCCACGGCCGGGACGCGCGCCGGCACCCGGGCCACGACGACGAACCGGTCGCCCACCCGTCCCGCCGACAGGTGCCCGGACGCCGCCGCGAGCCGCTCGGCCAGCCCGCGCAGCCCGTTGCCCCAGCCCGCCGCGGCGCCGGACACGCCGTCGTTCTCCACCCGCAGCTCCACCGGGTCGCCGGGCACGAGGGTGATCGTGCAGCTGCCCGCCGAGCTGTGCCGCAGCACGTTGGTGACCGCCTCGCGCACCACCCAGCCGAGCGCCGCCTGCGCCTCCGGCGGGAGCGCGGTGCCGGCCTCCTCGCCCTGCACGGTGCAGGCGATGCCGGCGGCACGCAGCACCGAACGGGCGCCGGCCAGCTCACCGGCCAGGTCGGTGGAGCGGTAGCCGCGGACGACGTCGCGGACCTCGCGCAGCGACTCCTCGGCGATGCGGCTGATGTCGGCCACCTCGTCGGCGGCGTCGGGCCGGCCGCGGCGGACCAGCTCGCCGGCCAGCTGGCTCTTCACCGCGATCGCCGACAGGTTGCGGCCCATGACGTCGTGCAGGTCGCGGGCGAAGCGGAGCCGCTCCTCGGCGACGGCCAGCCGCAGCTGCACGCCGCGGCTGCGGTCCATCTCGACGACGACGTCGAGGATCCAGACGGAGAACCGGAAGGCCAGGGTCATCGAGCCCACCGCCACCGCGATGGACAGGCCGATCGCCACGGCGGCCAGGGGCGGGTTGCCGTCGAGCAGGGCGACGACGGCGGTGAGCAGGCCGACGACGCCGGCGCCGGCGACCAGCGGCCGGGTGGGCACGGTGACCGACAGGGCGAGCAGCACCTCCGCGCCGACGAAGCCGGCCGCCCACGGCAACGCGGGCGCGGGCCCGTCCCCGGTCGCGGCGGACGCCGCCCCGACGACGACCGCGCCACAGACGAGCACGACCGCGAGCAGCGCCCGGTCGGGGCGCGCCGCCCGGTCGGCGAACCCGCGCCGGCTCAGCTGCACGGCGGCCGCCACGGTGCCCAGGGTCGCGGCGGCCAGGAGCAGCTCGACCCAGCGCTCGGTACCGGCCCAGTCCGAGGCCACGGCCAGCAGCACGAACAGCGGCAGGGTGGCGAGGAAGCCGTAGTACGACCACCGGGTGTAGAGCTCGATCCGCTGGGGGTCGGTGCGGCTGCGCCACCAGCGTGCGACGGTCGGCACGGCGCCCATGCTGCCGTACCGACCGTCGCGGGCGGGCTCGCTCACCGGCGCGGGGCCCACCGGAACACCTGGCGGGACACCGCGGCGGCGACGGCGATCCACGCCGCGAGCACCAGCAGGGGCTGCGGCGCGGCCGCCCAGGCGCCGGCCCAGTCGACGACCTGCCCGTCCCACGTCTGCCCGGCCAGGCCCAGGCGGGCGAGCTCGACGACCGGCTCGACCGGGGTGAGCCGCAGCACCTCGGCGACGCGGTCGGGGAACACGTCGAGCGGGTACAGCAGCCCGGAGGCGGCGGTGGCCACGAGCACCAGCGGCAGCGTGGTGATCTGCGCGGCCTCCGCGGTGCGGGTGAACGAGGTGCTGGCCACGGCGAGCAGCGTCATCAGCGCGGCCCCGCCGAGCAGCGCGAGCAGCGGCAGCACCACGTCGACCGGCGCCGACCACTCGCCGATCACCGCGCTCCCCGCCAGCACGAGCACGACCTGGGCGACGGTGACCAGCAGCGTCGGGACGGCGGTGCCGAGCAGCACCTCCGCGCCGCTGAGCTCGCCGCTGCGCAGCCGCTGCAGGACCAGCTCCTCGCGACGGGCGACGTACGTGGTGACCAGGTTGTAGTAGGTGAGGAAGACCAGCGTCACGCCGACCGAGGTGACCGCCAGGCGGGGGCCGAGCGCGCCCTCGCCGCCGATGTCGGTGAGCGGGACGAGCGCGACGAAGAACAGCGGCATCAGCAGCGAGTTGACGACGGCGGTGCGGTTGCGCAGCAGCAGCCGGGTCTCGGCGGAGGCGAGCGCGAGCGTGCGGCGCAGCCGGGACGGCGCGGGGCGGGACGGGGCGGGGACGGTCGCGGCGGTCATGGGGGCTCCTCTCGGGGGCGGGGGTCAGGAGGGGTCGGCGCCGTCGGCGACGGCGAGGAAGGCCTGCTCCAGGGACGCCGCGCGGGCCTGCAGCCCGCCGAGGACGACGCCGCGCTCGGCAGCCACGGTGAGCAGGCGGGTGAGCACCGGCTGCAGCGCCCGGGTGTGCAGCTCCACCCGCGGGCCGGCCGAGACGACCTCGGCACCGGGGACGGCGGGCAGCGGCGCGGCGCCCTCGGGGAGGGTGAAGCGGATGGTGGCCGGCTGGGTGGCGGCGATCTCGGCGGCCGTCCCGGACAGCACGATCCGGCCGGCCCGCATGACCGCGATGCGGTCGGCGAGCTCCTCGGCCTCCTCGAGGTGGTGGGTGGTGAGCACGACGGCGGCGCCCTCGGCCACCCGCTGCCGGACCAGCGCCCACACGGCGCGCCGGCTCTCCGGGTCCAGGCCGGTGGTGGGCTCGTCGAGGACGACGACCCGCGGGGAGCCGAGCAGGGCGAGCGTCAGGTCCAGGCGGCGCCGCTCACCGCCGGAGAGGCTGCGGACGCGGACGTCGGCACGACCGGTGAGGTCCACCTGGGCCAGCGCCTCCTCGACCGGCCGCGGCCCGGTGAGGGTGGCCGCCCACAGGGCGACGGTCTCGCGGACGGTGAGGTCGGCGGGCAGGCCGCTGGTCTGCAGCAGGACGCCGAGGTGCGGGCGGACGGCGGCGCGCTCCCGGGCCGGGTCGGCGCCGACGACGCGCACCGTCCCGCCGGACGCGGGCGCCAGGCCCTCGAGCACCTCGAGGGCGGAGGTCTTGCCGGCGCCGTTGACGCCGAGCAGGGCGAACACCTCGCCGGGGCGGACCTCGAAGCTGATGCCCCGGACGGCCTCGACGTCGCCGTAGCGCCGGCGCAGGTCGGTGACCTCCACGACGGGGGCGGCTCCGGGGGCGGCACGGCCGGTCGCGGCCGGGACGGGAGCCGGGCGGGTGAGCTGCACGGGGCCTCCTCCTCGTGCCCCGCCGGCCGCTGGTCGGCCGGTCCTCCGGGGCACGTCCCCACGCTCCCGCCGGTGCCGGCCCGGCGCGGGTGCCGTCTCTCACGACCTCGCGCCGGACGCGCACGGGCCCCCCGTGACGACTGTCATGGGGGGCCCGTGGACCGCAGGGTCAGACGGCCGCGGCGCGGCGCTCCCCCGCGGGCTCGACGGCGTCGTCGGCGCCGAGGTCGCGCACCCGGGTCTCGCCGTAGGAGAGGACGGCGACCAGGGTGACGGCGGCGCAGGCGGCCACGTAGAGCGCGACCCGGCCCGGGGTGGGCTCGGAGAAGCTGCCGAGCAGCGCGACGGCGATCAGCGGCGCCGGGGCACCGGCGATGACGGAGGCGAGCTGGGCGCCGATCGAGACGCCGGTGTAGCGGGCCTTGGTGCCGAACAGCTCGGCGAAGAAGGCCGCCTGCGGGCCGTACATGGCGCCGTGGAACAGGAAGCCGACGACGAGGCCGAGCACGACCAGCCAGAAGCTCCCGGTCTCGTAGAGCTCGAACAGCGCGAACGCCCAGGCCCCGGTGCCGGCGGCGCCGACCAGGTAGACCGGGCGGCGGCCGACGCGGTCGGACAGCGCGCCCCACAGCGGGATGGTCACCAGGTGCACCGCCGAGGCGACGAGCAGCGCGTTGAGGGCGAACGAGGAGTCCAGGCCCAGCGCCTTGGTGAGGTACGCCGTCGTGAACGCCGTCAGGACGTAGAAGGAGACGTTCTCGGCGATCCGGGCGCCCATCGCGACGAGCACCTCGCGCTTGTAGCGCCGGAGGACGACGGCGATCGGTGCCTGCTCGGTGGCCCCGGTCTCGCGGGCCCTCGCCTCGGCGGCGCGCTGGGCCTCGAGGAACACCGGCGACTCGCTGACGGCGAGCCGCACCCACAGGCCCACGCCGATGAGGACGGCCGAGAGCAGGAACGGGATGCGCCAGCCCCACGCCTCGAAGGCCGCGTCGGACTGGAAGGCGGCGAGCAGCGCGAGCACCGCGGTGGACAGCAGCTGGCCGGCGGGGGCGCCGGCCTGCGGCCACGACGCCCAGAACCCGCGGTGCTCGGGGCGGCCGTGCTCGGACACGATGAGCACCGCGCCGCCCCACTCGCCGCCGAGGGCGAAGCCCTGCACGAGCCGGAGGAACACCAGCAGCAGGGGCGCCAGCGCGCCGACGGTGGCGTACGTGGGCAGCAGGCCGATGGCGAAGGTGGCGCCGCCCATCATCAGCAGCGAGACGACGAGCAGCTTCTTGCGGCCCATCCGGTCGCCGTAGTGGCCGAAGACCAGGGCGCCGATCGGCCGGGCGGCGAACCCGATCGCGTAGGTGCCGAACGCCAGCAGGACGCCTGCGAAGTCGGACGAGTCGGGGAAGAACAGCGGGCCGAAGACCAGGGCGGCGGCCGAGCCGTAGAGGAAGAAGTCGTACCACTCGACGGTGGTGCCGATGATGCTCGCGCCGACGACGCGGCCGAAGCGTCCTCGCTCTCGAGGTGCGGTCATGCGGGGTCTCCTGGGGACGTCGGGGTCCGGTCGTCCCGACGCTAGGGAGCCGATCCCGTTCCGCCCATGTGGCCGAGGACAGTCCTGTGACGTGGTTCATGTGGTTCCGGCCCATGTCCCGGCGCCGGAGGACGTCGGCCGCCCGCACACCCCCCGGTGTGGGCGGACACCACCGGCGCCCGCTCGAGTGTGTGGCCGGCCGCCGTGGGAGGCGCGGCGGGCGGGACCTACCGTCGCCGACATGGCAGCGGAGGACCTCTCGGGACGGCGGGCACTCGTGACGGGCGGGGCCTCGGGCATCGGCCGCGCGGTCTCGGCCCGGCTGGCGGGGGCCGGCGCGGCCGTCGTCGTCGCCGACCGGGACGCCGCGGCGGCCGAGCGGGTCGCGGCGGAGGTGGGCGGCACCGCGGTCGCCGTCGACCTGTCCGACCTCGCCGCCGTCGACGCGCTGGACCTCGACGTCGACGTGCTGGTCAACAACGCCGGCTTCCAGCACGTGGCGCCGCTGCACGAGTTCCCGCCCGACGTGTTCGCCACCATCCTGCGGCTGATGGTGGAGACGCCGTTCCGGCTGGTCCGCGGCGCGCTGCCGCACATGTACGCGCGCGGCTGGGGCCGGGTGGTCAACGTCAGCTCGGTGCACGGCCACCGCGCCTCGCCGTACAAGTCCGCCTACGTCACCGCCAAGCACGCCCTGGAGGGGCTGTCGAAGGTGGTGGCGCTGGAGGGCGCGGCGCACGGCGTCACGTCGAACTGCGTGGCCCCGGCCTACGTGCGCACGCCGCTGGTTGAGGGGCAGATCGCCGACCAGGCCCGCACCCACGGCATCTCCGAGGACGAGGTGGTCGAACAGGTCATGCTCGCCCCGGCCGCCCTCAAGCGGCTGATCGAGCCGGCCGAGGTGGCCGACGCGGTCGCCTGGCTGTGCTCGCCGGCCGCGGCCTCGGTCACCGGCACGTCGCTGCGGATGGACGGCGGGTGGACCGCGCACTGACGACGCGGCCGGGCAGGATGCCGGACGTGACCCGGACCACAGCGCTGCCCGCCGACGGCGCCGGCCCGCCGCCGCGGGTGCCCTCCGCGGCCGCCGAGTACCTGCAGCTCGTCCTCGACGACGCCGCCGCGATCGAGTACGAGGGGCCGCTGGTGCGCGCCCGCTCCGGCGGCGCGGACCCCGAGAGCCTCGCCGAGCTCGAGCGGGTGCGGCTGCTGGCGCTGCAGGTGCGGGCCGCGTTCGCCGCCCGGCGGCGGCGCGAGTCGGAGCTCTCGGCGCTGTTCGACACCGCCAGCGACCTGGCCACGCTGCGCGGCGTCGACTCGGTGCTCACGGCGATCGTGCGGCGGGCCCGGCAGCTGCTGGGCACCGACGTGTCCTACCTGACCCTCAACGACGACGCCCGTGGCGACACCTACATGCGCGTGACCGACGGATCGGTGTCGGCGCGGTTCCAGGCGCTGCGGCTGCCGATGGGCGCGGGCCTCGGCGGGCTGGTGGCGCAGACGGCCGCGCCCTACTCGACGGCCAGCTACTTCACCGACGCCCGGTTCCACCACACCGACGCGATCAACAACGGCGTGCGCGAGGAGGGCCTGGTCGCGATCCTCGGCGTGCCGCTGATCCGCGGCTCGCAGGTGATCGGCGTCCTCTACGCCGCCGACCGCACCGAGCGCACCTTCGACCGCTCCGAGGTGGCGCTGCTCGGGTCGCTGGCGGCGCACGCCGCGATCGCCATCGACAACGCCCGGCTGCTGGAGGAGACCCGCACGGCGCTCGAGGAGCTGTCGGCGGCCACCCGGGAGCTGCGGGCGCACACCGAGTCGGTGGAGCGGGCCGCCGGGGCGCACGACCGGTTCATCGACCTGGTGCTGCGCGGCGGCGGGGTGGAGGACGTCGCGGCCGCGGTGACCGACGCCCTCGGCGGGCGGATCACCGTGCTCGACGAGGAGGGCCGCCCGACGTCCGGCGACGACGGCGCGCTGCCGCCCGACCCCGCGGGCGCGCTGGCGCTGGCCCGCTCGACCGGGCGCACGGTGGGCGACGGCGGGTGGTGGACCGCCGCCGTCACCGTGGGCAGCGACCTGCTCGGCGGCCTGGTGCTGCAGCGCGACGGCGACCTCGCCGAGGGCGACCGGCGGATCCTCGAGCGCGCCGCGCTGGTCACCGCGCTGCTGCTGCTCATCCGGCGGACCGCGAGCGAGGCGGAGGGCCGGGTGCGCGGCGAGCTCCTCGACGAGCTGCTCACCGTGCCGCTGCGCGACCCCGACGGGTTGCGCGAGCGGGCCCGGCGGCTGGGGGCCGACCTCGACCGCCCGCTCGCGGTCGTCGTCGTCCGGGTGGAGGAGCCCTGTCGCGGGCGGGCGCTGGCGGCGGCCGGGCACCTGGCGGCCACCCGCGCGGGGCTCGCCGGGGTGCGCGACGGCCGGGTCGTGCTGTGCCTGCCCGACCTCGACGCCGGCGAGGCCGCCGCCCTGGCCCGGAGGGAGGTCGCCGCGGCCGTGGGCCGGCCGGTGACCGCAGGTGGCGCCGGTCCCGTGCAGGGCCCGGCCGCGGTGGCCGGGGCGGCGGCGGAGGCGGCCCGCTGCGCGTCCACGCTGACGGCGCTGGGCCGCGACGGGCAGTCGGCCGGCGCCGGCGAGCTGGGCTTCGTCGGCCTGCTGGTGGGCGAGGGCCGCGACGTGCCCGGCTTCGTGCAGGCGACGCTCGCGCCGGTGCTCGACTACGACGCCCGCCGCGGCACCGACCTGGTGGCCACCCTGCGGGCGTGGTTCGACACCGGCGGCTCCCCGGCACGGGCCGCCGAGGCGCTCAACGTGCACGTCAACACGGTCACCCAGCGGCTGGACCGGGTGGGCCGGCTGCTCGGGCGCGGCTGGTCCTCCCCGGAGCGGGCGCTGGAGGTGCAGCTGGCGCTGCGGCTGCACCGGCTGACCGCGGTCGAGGACGGCTGACGTCCGGACGACGGCCCGGCACCGGTGATGTGCGCCGGCGGCGCATCCGCCGTCCCGATCGCGCCCCGGCCGCACATCACCGCGCGGCGAGCCCTCCTACCCTGGTCGGGTGCTCCCCGCCGTCCTGCTGCCCGCGGAGGAGTGGACGGCGCGCGCCGCGGCCCACGACGCCCGCGTCGAGCGCTGGACCGCCCCGCACCGCGAGCGCCGGCGCCGCGGGGAGAGCCACCCCGTGCTCGACTTCCTGTTCACCTACTACTCCGAGACCCCGAGCCGGCTGCGCCGCTGGCACCCGGGCCCCGGGGTCGCCCTGGCACCCGGGAACGGCGGCCCCGCCCCGCACGCGGCCTGGCGTTGGTACGCCGCCGGCGACGACGGCGCGGCGGCCCTCGACGTCGGCGCCTTCCTCGCCGACCGCGGCGGCACCGTGCGCTTCGTCCGCGACCTGCTCGCGGCCACCGCGGCGCGGCCGGCGCAGACCGGCTGCCTCGGCCTGCACGAGTGGGCGATGGTCTACCGCGCCGACGAGCGCCGGCACGCGGTGCCGCTGCGGCTGGGCCGGGCCGGCACCGACGCCGTCGTCGAGTCCCACCCCGTGCGGTGCAGCCACGTCGACGCGTTCCGCTTCTTCACCCCGGACGCCGTCGGCCTCAACCGGCTGCGGCCCACGCGGGAGACGCAGGTCGCGATGGAGCAGCCGGGCTGCCTGCACGCGACGATGGACCTCTACAAGTGGGCCTACAAGCTCTCCCCGGCGGTGCCCGGCGAGCTGCTGGCCGATTGCTTCGCCCTCGCCGTCGAGGTGCGCGAGCTCGACATGCGGGCCTCGCCCTACGACCTCGCCGACCGCGGCTACGCGCCGGTCCGCATCGAGACGGCGGAGGGGAAGGCGGAGTACGTGGCCGCGCAGCGGGGGTTCGCCGAGCGGGCCGCCCCGCTGCGCCGGCGGCTGCTCGACGTCTGCGACGCGCTGCTCGGGGCGGGCTCTACCGTCGGGGCGTGAGCTCACCGCACCCCGACCGCTGGCTGCGACTCGACGGCACCACCAACACGCGCGACCTCGGCGGCCTGCCGACGACCGACGGCGGCCGGACGCTGCCCGGCCGGGTGCTGCGCAGCGACAACCTGCAGACCCTCAGCGACGACGACCTGCGCCGGCTGGCCGAGCTGCCGCTGCGCGACGTGATCGACCTGCGCACCACCGCGGAGGTGCTGCTCGAGGGCCGGGGGCCGCTGCGCTCGGTCGAGGGCGTCACCCACCGGCACCTCAGCCTGCTGCCGGAGAAGGGCCAGCACACCGACGTCTTCGCCGTCGAGGAGGACGACCTCCCGGAGCTGCCGGCCGACTGGGTGGAGACCCTGCTGCCGCGGCAGACCACCGAGGCCGACGAGGAGGAGCCGCCGGCGGTGCGCGCCTACCTCGGCTACCTGCACCACCGTCCCGAGAACGTGCTGGCCGCGCTGCGGGTGATCGCCGGCGGGGAGGGCGCGGCGGTGGTGCACTGCGCGGCGGGCAAGGACCGCACCGGCGTCGTCGTGATGTTCGCGCTGGCCGCGGCCGGGGTGCCCGACGAGGAGATCGTCGCCGACTACGCGATGACCGCCGAGGTCATCGAGGCGCTGGTGGCCAAGCTGCGGAGCTCGCCGACGTACGCCGAGGACATGACGCGGCGCGACGTCGCCAGCCACACGCCGCGCGCGGAGACGATGCGGCGGCTGCTGGAGATCCTCGCCGAGCGGCACGGCGGGCCGCTCGGCTGGCTCACCGAGCACGGCTTCGGCCCCGACGAACAGGCCGCCCTGCGCGCCCGGCTGCGCGACTGACGCCTCAGGTCGCCGAGCGGGGCTCCGGCGCGGGCGGCCGGTCGCGGTGCTTGGCGCGGTACATCGCCGCGTCGGCCTCCCGCAGCAGCCGCTCTGCCTCCGCGCGGGGGTCGTCGGCCTCGCCGGAGTGCACGGCCACGCCGGTGCTGGTGCCGACGTCGACCGGGATGCCCTCGAGCCGGAACGGCTCGGCGAACGCGGCGGCGACCCGCGCCACCACGCCCTGCGCGGCCGCCGGCCCGGCCAGCCGGGGCACGAGGACGGCGAACTCGTCGCCGCTGAGCCGGCCGACCGTGTCGCCGGGCCGCACGGCGGCGCGCAGCCGGGCCGACACCTGACGGAGCAGCTCGTCCCCGGCGGCGTGGCCGAGGCCGTCGTTGACCGCCTTGAACCGGTCGAGGTCGCTGAACAGGACGGCGACGTGCCCGCCGGCCGGGGAGGCGGCGAGGGCCTCGACCAGCCGGTCGCGGAACAGGACCCGGTTGGGCAGGCCGGTGAGTGCGTCGTGGGTGGCCTGGTGGCGGACGGTCTCGAGCAGCCGGGCCTTCTGCAGCGCCGTCGAGGCCTGGTCGCCGACGCCGCGCAGGCGGATGAGCACCTCGCCGTCGAGGGCGTCGGCGGTCTCGCCGGCGGCCCAGCTGGCGGTGGCCACGCCGAGGAAGGTGGTGCCGGCCAGCAGGGGCAGGGCGACGACGTCGGTGAGCCCGAGCGCGGTGAGCAGCTCCCGCATCGGGGCGCTGGCCCCGCCCGCGCTGATCACGCGGGGCTCGCGGTCGGTGAGCATGCCGAAGAGCTCGGGCACGTCGGCGGCGCGCAGGTCCGCCGCGCGCAGCACCTGCTCCTGGGCGGGTGCCAGCCCCGCGCACGCGGCCGCCCGGAGGACCGCGCCCGCCGGGTCCCACAGCAGCACGCCGGCGCTGCCGCACCCCACGATGCCGGGGAGGGCGCGGGCCACGACGTCGGCGACGGCGGGGGCGTCGGCGGCCTGCACGAGGCCGTGGGCCAGGTCCAGCAGCGCGCCGGCGCGCCGGGCCTCGGCGCGGCTGGCCTCCAGCGCCATGACCAGGTCGAGGGCGGCCGCCGCGTGCCCGGCGTAGGCGGCGAGCATGGCCCGCTCGTCGCCCAGGCCGTCGTCGGCCCGGCCCAGCGCGGCCAGCCGGCCGTGGGTGCGCCGCGCGGAGGCGACGTCGACGACGACGGTGCCGGGGCCCAGGTCCTCCCCGGCGAGCAGGCGGGCGGCCAGGCCCGGGACCTCGTCCGGGCCCAGGCCCGCGCCGTGCACGAGCGGGGCGCCGCCGTGCGGTGAGGCGACGGCGAGCAGGTAGGCGGGGGCCAGGACGGCCGCGGCGGCGCGCTCGACGATGCGCGACAGGACGGCGTCGAGGTCCTCGCCGTCGACGAGGTCCGTGGCCACGGACTGCAGGGCCCGCACCTGGTCGCGCAGGGCCGCGAGCTCCGGGTCGGCCCCCGCGCGGCGGCGCCAGGGCAGCCGCGACCGCCGGTCCCAGCTCAGGGAGTAGACGCAGGCGGGGTGGCCGTCGGACTCGCACTCCCCGTGCACCACGCGCGCCGGCGCCAGGCCGAAGACGGTGGGCACCATGCTGATGAGGCCGCGGGCGTAGTCGCAATCCAGCCGCGAGTGCACGTAGCCCTCGTGCAGCCGGTAGCGGAGCGTCGCCGACGTGGCGCCGGCCTCGAGCACCTCCATCGTGGAGGTGGTGGAGAAGTTGGCGACGGCGCGCGGCAGCCGGGCGTAGACCTGCCGCGGGGAGCCGAGGGCGCGCACGAGCACCACCACGCCGGCGTTGAGCCCGGCGCGCAACGACTCCGCGCCGACGCGGAACAGGACGCCGGGGTCGCCGAGCACCTCGGCCGCCGCGGTGAACAGGCGGATGCGGGTGTCGTAGCTGGTCCAGGTCGAGGGCAGGGCGAGCTCGGCCGCGCTGAACGGCACGCGCGCGCGGCGCAGCACCTCCTCGACGGCGGCGTCGCCGGCCTCGGCGCGGACGAAGGCGAGGACCAGCCCGGTCGTCGCGCCCGAGGTCTCGCGGGCCTCCCCCGTCGCGCCCCGCCCCGTGTCCCCGTGCACCGCCGTCACGCGCAGGTCATCGGCACGCCGCCCGGGGCTGTTGAGCCGCCGACCCGAAGGGGGGAGGCCCGGCCCGGGGACCCGGCCCCGGACAGCAGTCGGCCCCGGGCTGCGGGGGCAGACCGGGGCCGTGCGGATCGCGTCCCTCGCAGGGACGCCGCGCGTCAGAAGTCGCGGGTGTGGAACGCGCTGCTGTTCGCCATCGTGAGCAGCTCGTCGCGCATCGCCGGGCTGCTGCTGCGCGCGAGCGCACGGTCCAGCGCGCGACGCGTACGAGCCGCCTGCCGACGCTGCCGCCAGGTGGTCGTGATCGACATCTCGTCGTCTCCTCTTTCGGTGCCGGTGTGTCCTACACCTGTAGTAAAGCAGGCGCGGTCCACATCATTCCGACGATCCGTAGGGAGTGTCGTCACATTCCCGACGATCGTTCACCCCTCGGGGTGGGGCGGGCGACCTCCCGGCCACCCGCCCGACGCCTCAGCCGCGGGCGAGCACGGCGCGGGCAGCGGCGCGCGCGGCCCGCGGGTCGTCCGCGGCGAGCGCGGCGTCGGCCGCCTCGCGGCAGGCCCCGGAGTCGACGGCGGCCAGCCGGGCGCCGACCCCGGCGACGGCCGGCGCGGCGCACGACAGCGAGGTGACGCCGAGGCCGGCGAGCACGCACGCCAGCAGCGGGTCGGCCGCCGCCTCGCCGCAGACGCCGACCGGCTTGCCGGCCCGCCTGCCCGCGGCCGCGGTGGCCGCCACGAGCGCCAGCAGCGCCGGCTGCCAGGGGTCGGTGAGGTCGGCGAGGTCGGCGGAGAGCCGGTCGGCGGCCAGCGCGTACTGCGACAGGTCGTTGGTGCCGATCGACAGGAAGTCGACGTGCTGCAGGAACCGGTCGGCCAGCAGCGCCACCGACGGCACCTCGACCATGATCCCGGGCACCAGGCCGCGGTCGCGCACGCGCGCGGCGAAGTCGGCGGCCTCGCCCACGGTGGCCACCATCGGCGCCATCACCCAGGGCGTGCTGCCGGTGCGGCGGGCGGCCTCGGCGACGGCGTCGAGCTGCCGGTCGAGCAGCCCCGGGTCGCGTCGGGCCACCCGCAGGCCCCGAACGCCGAGGGCGGGGTTGGCCTCCTCCGGCGGCGTCGCGAACTCCAGCGGCTTGTCCGAGCCGGCGTCCAGCGTGCGCAGGACGACGCGGCGGCCCGCGGCGGCCTCGAACACCTCGGCGTAGCCGGCCGCCTGCTCCTCGACCGAGGGCTCGGCGGCGCGGCCGAGGAACGCGAGCTCGGTGCGGAACAGCCCCACACCCTCGGCGTGCGCGGCCATCGCCGCGCGCGTGCCGGCGCCGTCCTGCACGTTGGCGTAGACGGGGACGGCGACGCCGTCGCGGGTGGCGGCCGGGCCCCGGTAGCCGGCCAGTGCCTCGGCGGCGCGCCGGGCGGTCTCCACCTGCGCGGCGGCGGCCGACGGCTCCGGGTCGACGGCGACCGTGCCCTCCTCGGCGTCGAGCAGCACGGTGGCGCCCTCGGGGACGGCGTCGAGGCCCTCGACCGCCACGACCAGGGGCAGGTTCAGCTGGCGGGCGATGATCGCGGTGTGGCTGGTGGTGCCGCCCAGCCGGGTGGCCAGGCCGAGGATCCGCGCGGGGTCGAGGCCGGCGGTGTCGGCGGGCGCGAGGTCGTCGGCGAGCAGCACCGACGGGGTCTCGGGCGCCGGCGCGCCGGGCTCGCCCTGCCCGGTCAGCTCGGCGACGACGCGGTCGCGGACGTCGCGGACGTCGGTGACCCGCTCGGCCATGACGCCACCCAGCGAGGTGAAGACGTCGACGAACTGCTGGGCGGCCTGCACGGTGGCCACCGCGGCCGGGGTGCCGGCGGCGATGCGCTGCTCGACGGCGCCCAGGAGGCCGCGGTCGCGCGCCAGCCCGGCGGTGGCCGACAGCACCTCGGCGGTCATCCCGGTGGCGGCCGCCGCCCGCGCGGCCAGCCGCGCGGCGACCGCGTCCGCGGCGGCGGTGAAGCGGGCCCGCTCCTCCTCGCGCGCGGCCTCCGGCAGCGTCTCCGCGGACGCCGCGTCGGGCAGGCGGACCGCGCCCGCCGGGCGTACGACCGGGCCGAGGACGACGCCGGGGACGACGGGCGTGCCCGTCAGCACGGTGCCCGGGCGGCTGGTGGTGGTGCTGGACATGCGGACCTCCACGTCGGGGATGAGCTGGGGACGCCGTCGTCCGTCGGTGACCAGACTCACGAATCCCTGTTGACTTGTCAACGTAACCAACGTAGAACCACAGAGACACACGCCCGTTCCCACATGTTCGGGCGACCGCGACCGGTATCCGGCCGACGGAGGGGGTGGACGGTGTACGCGGAGGAGCGCCAGCAGGCGATCGCCACGCTGGTCACCGAGCAGGGGCGCATCGCGGTGACCGCGGTGGCCGAGCAGTTCGGGGTGACCACCGAGACGGTGCGCCGCGACCTCGCCGTCCTCGAACGGGCGGGCGTGCTGCGCCGGGTGCACGGCGGCGCCGTGCCGAGCGGCGCGCTGACCCTCGTGGAGACCGCGCTCGCCGAGCGCAACGCCACCCGGGCGGAGGCCAAGCGCAAGATCGCCGCGGCCGCGGCCGACCTGCTGCCCGCCGCGGGCGGCAGCGTCCTGCTCGACGGCGGCAGCAGCACCGCCGCGCTCGCGGAGGTGCTGCCCGGCGACCGCGGCCTGTTCGTCGCCACCAACTCCGTGCCGATCGCCGCCCGCCTGGCCACCGCCCCCGGCATCACGCTGCACGTGCTCGGCGGCCGCGTGCGCGGGCTGACCCAGTGCGCCGTGGGCGAGTCCCCCGTCCGCGCGCTCGCCGACCTGCGCGCCGACGTCGCCTTCCTCGGCACCAACGGCATCACCCCCGGCCACGGCCTGACCACCCCCGACGAGGCGGAGGCCTCGGTCAAGCGGGCGATGGTCGCCGCCGGCCAGCGCGTGGTGGTGCTCGCCGACAGCAGCAAGATCGGCCGCGAGCACCTCGTCCGCTTCGCCGCGCTCGACGACGTCGACGTCGTGGTCACCGACGGCGGCGCCGACCCGGCCGACGTCGAGCGGCTCGAGGACGCCGGCGTCGAGGTCGTGGTCGCGTGAGCGCCGTCCCGCGACGGGGCCGGGTCGTCACGCTCACGGCCAACCCCAGCCTCGACCGCACCCTCGCGCTGCCCGGCCCGCTGGCCCGCGGTGAGGTCACGCGGCTGGGCGCCAGCGTCACCGAGCCCGGCGGCAAGGGCGTCAACGTGGCCCGCGCGCTCGCCGCGGCCGGGGCCGACGTGGAGGCCGTGCTCCCGGCCGACGAGACCGATCCGCTGGTCACCGCACTGGCCGCCCTCGGGTTGCCGCCGCTCATCGTGCCCACCGGGGTCCCGGTGCGCACCAACTACTCGCTCATCGAGCCCGACGGCACCACGACCAAGCTCAACGAGCCGGGCACCGCCCTGGACGCCGACGCCAGGGCCGCCCTGACCGCGGTCCTGACCGGTGCCGCTCGCGACGCCGCCTGGGTGGTGCTGTCCGGCTCGCTGCCCCCGGGCACCCCCGAGGACTGGTACGCCGACCTGGTCCGCGCCGTCCGCGGCACCGGGGCCCGGGTCGCCGTCGACACCTCCGAGGCGCCGCTGCGGGCCCTGCTCGCCGCGGGCCCGGACGCCGCGCCCGACCTGCTCAAGCCCAACGCCGAGGAGCTCGCGCAGGTCACCGGCACGAGCGAGGCCGAGCTGCTGGCCGACCCGGCGGCGCTGTCGACCGCGGTCGCGCGGCTGCACGACGGCGGCATCGGCGAGGTGCTGCTGACCCTGGGCGGCGACGGCGCCGTCCTGTCCACCGCGGCCGGTGAGGTCTGGTCGGCCCGCGCGCCGCGGATCGCGGTCCGCAGCACCGTCGGCGCCGGCGACTCCAGCCTGGCCGGCCACCTGCTCGCCGACCTGGCCGGCGCCCCCGCTGCCGACCGGCTGCGGCGCGCGGTGGCCACCGGCTCGGCGGCCGCGGCGCTGCCCGGCTCCGCCGTCCCGACACCGGACCGGGTCGATCCGGCCGCCGTCGCGGTCACCCCCGGCCTGCCCGGGGTCCCCGCATCCCCCGAACCCGTCCCGGCCGCCGGCCGCGACGTCCCCTGACGCCCCGGAAGGTCCGTCATGTCAGCACTGATCACCCCAGAGCTGGTCGTCCTCGACGCCGATCTCGGCTCCGAGAAGGCCGCGGTCGTCCGCCGCCTCGCCGCCCTGGTCGCCGACGCCGGCCGCGCCACGGGCGCCGAGGCTCTCGCCGGTGACGCCCTCGCCCGCGAGGCGCAGGCGGCCACCGGCCTGCCCGGCGGCATCGCCATCCCGCACTGCCGCTCGGCGGCGGTCACCCGGGCCTCGCTCGCCTTCGCCCGGCTCAGCCCGCGGGTCGACTTCGGCGCGGCCGACGGCCCGGCCGACCTGGTCTTCCTCATCGCCGCGCCCGCCGAGGGCGACGCCGACCACCTGACGCTGCTGTCGGCGCTGGCCCGCGCCCTGGTGCGGCCCGACTTCGTCGCCGCGCTGCGAGCCGCCGCCACGCCGGCCGAGGTCGTCGCGCTCGTCGAGGAGGTCGTCTCCCCGAGCCCGGCCGCCGGCGCCTCCGCGGCCACCAGCACCCCCGCGCCGGCCACCACCCCCGCTCCCGCGGCGGCGTCCACGGAGAAGGCCCCGGCCCGCCGCCGCCTGGTCGCGGTGACCGCCTGCCCGACCGGCATCGCGCACACCTACATGGCGGCCGACAAGCTCACCGCCGCCGCGCAGGCCGCCGGCGTCGACCTCGTCGTGGAGACCCAGGGCTCCTCCGGCGCCACCCCGCTCGACCCGGCGGTCGTCCGCGACGCCGAGGCCGTCGTCTTCGCCGTCGACGTCGGCGTGCGCGACCGCGACCGGTTCGCGGGCAAGCCGGTGGTGCAGGCCGGCACCAAGCGGGCCATCAACGACCCCGACGGCATGATCCGCGAGGCGCTGGCCGCCGCCGACGACCCGAACGCGCGCCGCGTCCCCGGTGCCGGCGCGGGCGCCGGCTCCGGTGAGGCCGCCGCGCCCGCGGCCCGCCCGGGCACCGCCTCGGAGATCCGGCGCTGGCTGCTCACCGGCGTCAGCTACATGATCCCGTTCGTCGCGGCCGGCGGTCTGCTCATCGCCCTGGGCTTCCTCTTCGGCGGCTACCAGATCGTCAACCCGAACCCCGACGTCGAGGGCTCCAGCTACGCGCTGAGCTGGGTGCTCAACAACTCGTTCTTCGACCTGCCCACCGCCTCGGGCGTCGAGGGCCTCAACGACGGGTTCCTCGGCTACCTCGGCGCCGTCTGCACCGTGCTGGGCCAGGCCGCATTCGGCTTCCTGGTCCCGGCGCTGGCCGGCTACATCGCCTTCGCGATCGCCGACCGCCCCGGCATCGTGCCCGGCTTCGTCGTCGGCGCCGTCTCGGTGAGCGTGGGGGCCGGCTTCATCGGCGGCCTGGTCGGCGGCATCATCGCCGGCTTCGCGGCCCGCTGGATCGCCTCCTGGAAGCTGCCCACCGGCGTCCGCGGCCTGCAGCCTGTCGTGATCATCCCGCTGCTGGCCACGCTGATCTCCAGCGGCATCATGGCCGTCCTGCTCGGCCGTCCGCTGGCCGCGGCGCTCGAGGGCCTCGGCAACTGGCTCAACGGCCTGACCGGCACCTCGGCGGTCCTGCTCGGGATCATCCTCGGCCTGATGATGTGCTTCGACCTCGGCGGCCCGGTGAACAAGGCGGCCTACGTCTTCGCCACCACCGGCCTCGCCGCCGGCAGCGGCGCCCCGCTGGTCATCATGGCGACCGTCATGGCCGCCGGCATGGTCCCGCCGCTGGCGATGGCGCTGAGCACGCTGGTCCGGCCGAAGCTCTACACCCCGGCCGAGCGCGACAACGGCAAGGCGGCCTGGCTGCTCGGCCTGTCGTTCATCTCCGAGGGCGCCATCCCGTTCGCCGCGGCCGACCCGCTGCGGGTGATCCCGTCGATGATGCTCGGCGGCGCCACCACCGGCGCGATCGTGGCCGCCAGCGGCGTGGAGCTGCGGGCCCCGCACGGCGGCATCTTCGTGTTCTTCGCGATGAACGGCGTGCTGATGTTCCTGGTCGCGCTGGTCGTCGGGACCGTCGTCGGCGCCCTGGCGGTCACCGTCGCCAAGAGCATCGGCGGGAGGAAGACGGGCACCGACGTCCCCGAGGACGCCGTCGACCTGGCCCACGCGCACACCGCCGGCACGTCCGCGCCGGCCCCCGGCGCGCCGGCCCGCGTGTGACACGGCAGGCTCGACCCCACCACGACCGTTCCTGAGAAGCGAGGACGACGCATGCCCAGTCAGACCGTCACCGTCGGCTCCCGGGTCGGCCTGCACGCCCGCCCGGCCGCGCTCATCGCCGAGGCCGTCGGCAAGGCAGGCGTCCCGGTCACCCTGGCCACGCCGGGCGGCGCGCCGGTCGACGCCGGGTCGCCGCTGATGATCATGACGCTCGGCGCCCAGAAGGGCGCGGAGGTCACGGTCACCAGCGACGACGCAGCCGTGGTCGAGCGGATCGCCGGCCTGGTGGCCGCCGACCTCGACGCCGAGTAGCACCGGCGCACACGACAGCGGCGCCCGTCCCCCGGTGGGGACGGGCGCCGCTGTGCGTCCGGGGTCCTGCCGCCGCGCGGCGGGACCGGCGCGTCAGGCCTGGTCGGGCCGGGAGACGTCGCCGCGCCAGGCGCCGGTCTCGGTGCCGCGGCTCTCGATGAACTCCTTGAACCGCTTCGCGTCGGCCTTGACCTGCCGGTCGTCGAAGCCCAGCGCCGCGCCGGCCTTCTCGACGATGCCGGTGGGCTCCCAGTCGATCTGGATCATCACGCGGGTCCTGGTGTCGTCGAGGCGGTGGAAGGTGACCACCCCGGCGTGCTTGGCGTCGCCGGAGGTGCTCGTCCAGGCGACGCGCTCCTCGGGGTGCTGCTCGGTGATCTCGGCGTCGAACTCGCGCTTCACGCCGTCGATGTTGGTGATCCAGTGGGTGTGCGTGTCGTCGATCTGCGTGATGCGCTCGACGCCGCCCATGAACTGGGGGAACGACTCGAACTGGGTCCACTGGTCGTAGGCGACGCGGATGGGGACGTCGACGTCGACGGATTCCTGCACGCTGGCCACGGGAACGCTCCTCGTTGCTCGGGATGTCGTTGGGTCGCCCCAGCCCCTACCCCGCCTCCCCGGAGCGGACACACGCAGGTCAGCGCAGCGCGGCGGCGACGCTCCCCCGCACCGGGCGGCCCTCGAGCAGCAGCATCTGCGCGAGGTGGTAGGCGTCGGGCTGCCCGGCCCAGGTGCCGCTCGCGACCTCCCCGGACGGCGTCAGCTCGTGGTGCCAGCTGCCGGTGGCCGGGTCGGCGAAGCGCTCCTCCCCGTGCGCCCGCCACGTGCGTGCCAGGTCGGCGTGGCGCTCGTCCCCCGAGACCGTACCGACCACCCCGGCCGCCGCGACCGCCTCGCACAGCACCCAGTGCATCCGCGCCGGCACGACCGGACGGTCGTCCCAGTCGAGCGTGTACGGGAAGCCGGGCTCGCCGTCGGCGGCCCACCCCCGGCCGGCGGCGGCGCCGAACAGGGCGACGGCGTCGTCGAGCAGCCACGCGGGCGGGTCCTCGAGCACGGCGCGCAGGTGCAGGGCGAGGCGCGCCCACTCGAACTGGTGCCCGATCGTCACGCCGTAGGGCCGGAAGGGGTCGGCCGGGCGGTCGCGGTTGTGCTCGGGCAGCGGCTCCCAGCGGGCGGTGAAGTGCTCGGGCAGCCGCCAGTCGCGCTCTCGCGCCCAGCCGTGCACCACCCGCTCGACGCTGCGCAGGGCCCGCTGCCGCAGCCGGGCCGCGTCGTCCCCGCCGAGGGCGTCGGCGGCGGCGAGCGTGGCCTCGACGCCGTGCATGTTGGCGTTGGCTCCGCGGTAGTCCGACAGCCGCGACCAGTCCGGTGTCCACTCCTCGACGGCGAGCCCCTCGGCGTCGTCCCAGAACCGCCGGTCCCACACCTCCAGCGCCTCGTCGAGCAGCGCCCGGCCGGCCGGGATCCCCGCCGTCGTAGCCGTCGCCCCGGCCAGGACGGCGAAGGCGTGCACGTACGCCGACTTCGCGCCGTCGTCCTCCGCGGCGCGCCAGCCGCCGTGCGCGCCGTCGTGCAGGGGCCCGCCGCGCAGCGCCGCCACCCCGGACGCGGCCAGTTCCTCCGCCCCTGGCCGGCCGAGCAGGTGCGCGAGGCCGAACACGTGCGTCATCCGGGCGACGATCCAGGTCTCCTGCGGGCGCGGGAGCACCTGCCCGTCGGAGCCGAGGTAGCCGAAGCCCCCGCCGGGCAGCGCGGAGCGGGCGGCGAACGCGAGCAGCCGGTCGAGGTCGGTCACCGGCGCACGGTAGCGCCGTCAGCTCCCCGGCCGGACCACGCCGGTCTCGTAGGCACGGACGACGGCCTGCACCCGGTCCCGCACGCCGAGCTTGGCCAGCAGGCGCGTGACGTGCGCCTTGACCGTGGCCTCGGTGACCACGAGGGAGCCGGCGATCTCGGCGTTGGACAAGCCCTGCGCGACGAGCAGCCACACCTCGCGCTCGCGCGGGCTGAGGTCGGCGGCGGCGTCCGGCCCGCGCGCCGGCACCGGCGCCCGCAGGTGCCGCTCGATGAGCCGCCGCGTCACCGCCGGGGCGAGCAGGGCGTCACCGTCGGCGACGGTGCGCACGGCGTCGACGAGCCGGCCCGGCGGCGCGTCCTTGAGCAGGAACCCGGCCGCCCCGGCCTCCAGCGCGCGGAAGACGTACTCGTCCAGGTCGAAGGTGGTGAGCACGAGCACCTGGGGGCCGGCCGGGTCGCGGCGCAGCCGCCGGGTGGCCTCGATGCCGTCCAGGCGCGGCATGCGCACGTCCATGACGACGACGTCCGGCCGGGTCCGCAGCGCCACCTCGACCGCCTCGGCGCCGTCCCCGGCCTCGCCGACCACCTCGACGTCACCCGCCTCGAGCAGCCCGGTGATGCCCGACCGGACCAGCGCGTGGTCGTCGGCGACGACCACCCGCAGCCGCCCACCCGCGCTCACGCCGCCCCCACCGGGAGGACCGCGCGCACCAGCCACCCACCGCCGGGCTCCGGCCCGACCGTCAGCGACCCGCCGTACACGCGGACGCGCTCGCGCATCCCGGGGATTCCGTAGCCACCCGAGGCCAGGTCCGACGTCGCCGGCGGCGGGGCTCCCGGGGACGCCCGGCGGCCGCCGTCGCGGACCTCCACCGTGAGCTCGGTCCCGGCCCGCGAGACGGACACGGCGGCGCGGGCCCCCGGTGCGTGCCGCCGGACGTTGGTGAGGGACTCCTGCACGATCCGGTAGACCGCCAGCGAGGGCCCGTCCGGGACCGGCCCCTCGACGTCGACGTCGAGCGTCGCGTCGAGGCCCGCCGCCCGCGCGTCCTCCACCAGGTCCGGCAGCCGTTCGATGCCCGGCTGCGGCAGGTAGACGGCCTCGCCCTCCCGCAGCACGTCGAGCAGGTGGCGCATCTCCGCCATGGCCTCGGTGGCGGTGCGGCGCGCCAGGCCGATGTGGCCGCGGGCCCGCTCGTCGTCGCGGCCGACGAACTGCTCGGCGGCGCCGGTCTGCAGCACCACGACCGAGACCGCGTGCGCGACCACGTCGTGCAGCTCGCGGGCGATGCGGGCGCGCTCCTGGGCCACGGCCCGCCCGGCTGCGGCGGCCGAGCCCTCCTCGGCCCGCAGCGCCGCGAGGGCGCGGTGGTGGACGACGCGGCCGCCGGTCCAGGCGCCCGCGACGAAGAAGAACAGGAGCACGAGGGCCCGCGGGTGGGCGGCCTCGACGCCGAAGTAGCCGAGCTGGCCGGCCGTCGCCATGGCGGCGACCGGCAGGGCGCCCAGCCCCAGCGCGGCCGGGAGGGAGCGCACGTGCACCGCGACCGTGAACGCCGACAGCAGCAGGCTCGGGAAGGGCGTGAAGGTGGCCGCCGCCTCCGCGGTCGCCGCGTGCACGACGAGCGCCGCGGAGACCACGGCGGTGACCCAGCCGGGGAACCGCCGGCGCACCGCCAGCGGGAGGGTGGAGACGAGCACGAAAGCCGCCCCGGGGAGGAGCTCCAGGTCGGGCGAGAGGACGACCTCGACCAGCCCCCACACCGCGAGCCCCGCGGCGACGGCCAGGTCGAGCCCGGTGGTCCAGCGGGGCACCTCAGCCGCCGCGATGGCGGGGTGCCGGACGGCCGGCGCGCTGGTGGTCACGGCCGCCGAACATAGGGGCCGCCGGCCGTCCCGTGCGTCCTCCCCGAGGCGACACGGATGTCGACCCAGGTCGACATCGCCGTCGCGACCCGCGGCCGCCGGATGTGGACCGTGGACCGACGCCGGCCCGTCCGCTGCGTCCCTAGCGTCCTCGGCGACCGCCCGACCGTGGCGTCCCCACCGATCCGAGGAGCCCCCCCGTGACCACCACCCTGCCCGCCCCGTCCGCCGCCGCGACCCGGCGTCCCGACGCCCGGGCCGGCGCCGCCGCGCTCGTCGCTGCCGGCATCTCCGTCGCCGTCGGCGTCACCCAGGTCCTCTTCCCGCAGGACACCGACCCCGCGATCGACCCGCGGACCGCCGCCATCCTGGTGGGCACGGCCGTGATGCTCTGGGCGCTGCCGGTCCTCTACGCCCGGCTCGCCGGGCTGGCCGGCACCCGCTGGCCCGCGGTCGTCGCCTCGGCCGGGACCGTGCTGCTGAGCGCCGGCATGCTCTCCAGCGTCGCCAACGGGGAGGACCTGGCCTTCTTCCCCGCCGTCGCCCTGGTCGCGAACGGCCTCTGGTTCCTCGGGTCGATCGGCCTCGCGGTCACGCTGTGGCGGTCCGGGCGGATCTCCCGGCCGCTCGCCGCGCTGCTGCCCCTCGTGACGCCGGTCTTCCTGTTCCTGTCCCAGTCCGGCGGCGGCGTGCCGGTCGGCGCCTACCTCGCCGTCGTGGGCTGGCTGCTGCTGCGCGGCCAGCTCGACCGCCGCGCCTGACCCCCGCGGCAGTCCCGCGATCATGGCGCCGTGACCGTCCGGAGGACCGGATCGGGAGTTCCGGCGCCATGATCGCGGGTGCGCAGGGCTCAGAAGGCGAGCGCCGTCCCCGGGTCGGACAGCAGCGCGCCGACGTCGGCGAGGAACCGGCTGCCCAGCTCGCCGTCGATGATCCGGTGGTCGAACGACAGCGCCAGCTGTGTCACCTGCCGGACCCGCACCTTGCCCTTGTGCACCCACGGCATCTCGCGGACGGCGCCGAAGGCCAGGATCGCCGACTCGCCGGGGTTGAGGATCGGCGTCCCGGTGTCGACGCCGAAGACGCCGACGTTGGTGATCGTGATCGTGCCGCCGCTCATGTCGGCCGGCGCCGTCCGCCCGGCGCGCGCCGTCTCGGTGAGCTCGGTGAGCGCCCCGGCGAGCTCGGCCAGCGACAGCCGGCCGGCGTCCTTGACGTTCGGCACGACCAGCCCGCGCGGGGTGGCCGCGGCGATGCCCAGGTTCACCTGCCCGTGGACGACGATCTCCTGCGCGGCCTCGTCCCAGGAGCTGTTCACCATCGGGTGCCGCCGGGCGGCCAGGAGCAGCGCCTTCGCCACGAACAGCAGCGGGCTGACCTTGGCGCCGGCGAACTCCGGGCGGGCGGCGATCCGCTGCCGCAGCTTCATCATCCGCGTGACGTCGACGGTGAGGAACTCCGTGACGTGCGGCGCGGTGAACGCGCTGGCCACCATGGCCGCCGCCGTCGCCTTCCGCACGCCCTTGACCGGGATCCGCTCCCCCGCGGTCGCGGCCGGGGGTGCGGGGACGGAGGCGAGGGCGGGAGCCGGCGCCGGAGCCGGCCCGGCCGCCGCGGCGGTGACGTCGTCGCGGGTGATCACACCGCCCGGGCCGCTGCCGGTGAGCAGGGCGAGGTCGACGCCGAGGTCCTTGGCCAGCTTGCGCACCGGTGGCTTGGCCAGCGGGCGCGCCCGTCCCCGGCCCGGCCCGGCGGGACGCGACGGCGCGGCCGCCTCGGTGCGGGCGTGCGCCTCGGCCTGCCGGCCCACCTCGAGCCCGCCGTGGCGCACCGGCTTGACCGTGGCGTCGGGGGCGGTGGCCAGCAGCGGCGGGCGCTCCACTCCTCCGGAGCCGTAGTCGGCGCCGACGGGCTCGGGCGCCGGGGCGGAGGCGTGTGCGGCGGTGGGCGCGCCGGCGTGGGCCGCCCGGCGCGGACGGCGGCGGGCCTCGGTGTTCCGCGGGCCGTAGCCCACCAGCACCGCGGTGCGCCCGCCCGGGGCCGCGCCGCCGATCAGCCCGGCGGCGGGCTCGGCGGCGGCCCCGTCACCACCGGACGGGGCGGGCGCCGGGGCGTCCCCGCCGACGTCGATGGTGATGATCGGCGTGCCGACGTCGACCGTCGTCCCCGGCTCGAACAGCAGCTCGGTGACCGTGCCGGCGAACGGCGAGGGCAGCTCGACGGCGGCCTTGGCGGTCTCCACCTCGCACAGCGGCTGGTTGACCGTCACGGTGTCTCCCACCGAGACCAGCCACTGCAGGATCTCGCCGTCGGTGAGCCCCTCGCCGACGTCGGGGAGCTTGAACTGGCGCAGGGTGGGCTGGGTCGAGGACATCGTCAGAAGCCCATCGAGCGGTCGACGGCGTCGAGCACGCGGTCGAGGTCGGGGAGGTACTCCTCCTCGAGCTTCGACGGCGGGTAGGGCGTGTCGTAGCCGCCCACGCGCAGCACCGGCGCCTCCAGCGAGTGGAAGCACTGCTCGGTCACCCGGGCGGCGATCTCCGCGCCGAGGCCGAGGGTCACCGCGGCCTCGTGCACGACGACGCAGCGCCCGGTGCGGCGCACCGAGTCGAACACCGGCTCGAGGTCGAGCGGGGACAGGGTGCGCAGGTCGACGACCTCCAGCGACCGGCCCTCCTCAGCGGCGGCCTCGGCGGCCTGCAGGGCCGTCTTCACCATCGGGCCGTAGGCGAGCACGGTGACGTCGTCGCCGCCGCGCACCACCCGCGAGGCGAACAGCGGGTCCGGCGTCGCGTCCGTGTCGACCTCCGCCTTCTCCCAGTACCGCCGCTTGGGCTCGAGGAAGACGATCGGGTCGGGGTGGGCGATGGCCTGCTGGATGCCCCAGTAGGCGTCGACCGGGTTGCTGACGGCGACCACCTTGAGGCCCGGCGTGTGCGCGAAGTACGCCTCCGGGCTCTCGCTGTGGTGTTCCACCGCGCCGATGCCACCGCCGAACGGGATGCGGATGACGATCGGCATGGCCAGCCGGCCCCGCGAGCGGGCGTGGATCTTGGCCACCTGGGTGACGATCTGGTTGTAGGCGGGGAAGACGAACCCGTCGAACTGGATCTCGCACACCGGCCGGTAGCCGCGCATGGCGAGGCCCACGGCGGTGCCGAGGATGCCGGCCTCGGCGAGCGGGGTGTCGACGACGCGGTCCTCGCCGAAGTCCTTCTGCAGGCCGTCGGTGATGCGGAAGACCCCGCCGAGGCGGCCGATGTCCTCGCCCATGAGCACGACCTTCGCGTCGTCCTCCATGGCGCGGCGCAGGCCCAGGTTGAGGGCCTTGCCGATCGTCAGCGTCTCGGCCATCAGTGCCCGCTCCCCTCGAAGGACGCCTGGTAGGCCTCGAACTCCGCCTGCTGCGCGGCGAGGTGCGGCGTCTGCTCGGCGTAGACCTGGTCGAACATCGCCGTCCCCGGCGGGTCGGCCATCTCCAGCGTGCCCTTGCGGATCCGCGCGGCGAGCTCGTCGGCCTCGCCCTCGACGCCGTCGAAGAACGCCTGGTCGGCGATGCCGCTGCGCGACAGGTGGGCCTTGAGCCGGGCGATCGGGTCGCGCAGCTTCCACTCCTCCAGCTCGCTGGCCAGCCGGTAGCGGGTGGGGTCGTCGGAGGTGGTGTGCGCGCCCATCCGGTAGGTGAACGCCTCGATGAAGGTGGGGCCCTGACCCTCGCGGGCGGCCTGGAGGGCGGCCCGGGTGACGGCGAGGACGGCGAGGACGTCGTTGCCGTCGACGCGGACGCCGGGGAAGCCGAAGCCGGCCGCGCGCTGGTACAGCGGGACGCGGGACTGCCGCTCCAGCGGCACGCTGATCGCGTACTGGTTGTTCTGGCAGAAGAAGACGACCGGGGCCGAGAAGCTGGCCGCCCAGATCATCGCCTCGTTGACCTCGCCCTGGCTGGTGGCGCCGTCGCCGAGGAAGGCGAGCGTGGCGGTCTCCGCGCCGTCGCGCTGCAGGCCCATGGCGTAGCCGGTGGCGTGCAGGGTCTGCGCGCCGATGACGACGGTGTAGAGGTTGAAGCCGGTGGCCACCGGGTCCCAGCCGCCGTTGTCGACGCCGCGGAACAGGCTGATGACGTGCAGCGGGTCGACGCCGCGCACCCAGGCGACGCCGTGCTCGCGGTAGGTGGGGAAGGCCATGTCGTCGGCGGCCATGGCGCGGCCGGCGCCGATCTGCGCGGCCTCCTGGCCCAGCAGCGAGGCCCAGATGCCGAGCTCGCCCTGGCGCTGCAGCGCGGTGGCCTCGACGTCCCAGCGGCGCACCAGCACCAGGTCGCGGTAGAGCGAGCGCAGCTCCTCGTCGCTGACGTCGATCGAGTACTCGGGGTGCTCGACCCGCTCGCCCTCCGGGGTCAGCAGCTGCACCAGACCCGGCTGCTGCGGCAGATGGGGGGCCGCCGCCCCCGGTACGGGGTCGACCACCTCGGTGGTCGCGCTGGACACGCTCACGCGCTGCTCCTCGCCGTCGTCCGCGGCCGCCGGGGTCACCGGCGGGGCCGCGGGATGGGACGTGTGTGTGGCGCCGGGGTGTGGCACCACTCACACATCGTGGCACGCCCCGCCCTCTTCCGGAGCACACCACCCCCCGGACGGGATGCGCAAGACCGGATCGGTGGATCGAGCAGATCGCGCACTGCTAGGACGTCCGACCATGTCAGACTGAGCAGCGTGCCCCCCGGCCCTGATCGCCTGGACGCCACCGACGCGCGCCTCGTGCAGGCGCTGACCGCCGACCCGCGGGCCACGGTGATGGCGCTGTCCCAGTCGCTCGGACTGGCCCGCAACACCGTCCAGGCACGGCTGGCGCGGCTGGAGTCCAGCGGCGCGCTCGCCCCCTTCGCCTCCCGCGTCCGGCCCGAGGCGCTCGGCTACCGGCTGAGCGCCTACGTGACGGTGCAGGTGGTGCAGCGCAGCCTCGAGGAGGTGGCCGCCGCGCTCGCCGCCCTGCCCGAGGTGCTGGAGGTGACGGCGCTGTCGGGGGCCGCCGACCTGCTGGTCCGGGTGGTCGCCGTCGACGCCGACGACCTGTGGCGGCTCACCGAGCAGGTGCTGGCCCTGCGGGGCGTCCAGCGCACCGACACCGCGCTGGCGCTGCGCCGCTACGTCGACCACCGCGTCGACCCGCTGCTGGAGCGGGCCGCGGGAGAGCGGCCGCCGGCCGGGTAGGGGACGGCGGTGCCCGACGCCACGCCCCTCCCCGACCTGCTCGACGAGCTGCTGCGCACCTACGGCCCCTGCGGCGAGGAGGGCGCGGTGCGCGACGTCGTCCGCCGCGAGCTCGAGCCGCTCGCCGACGAGGTGACCGTCGACCCCGCCGGCAACCTGGTGGCCCTCCTGCACGGGACGGACCGGTCCGCACCGCCGGTCCGGGTGGCCGCGCACCTCGACGAGCTGTCGATGATGGTCAAGCGGGTGGAGCCCGACGGCACGCTCCGGGTGACCTCGCTCGGCGTCATGTACCCGGGCAACTTCGACCTCGGTCCGGTCGCCGTCCTCGGCCGGCGGGAGACGCTCACCGGCGTGCTCACGCTCGGCTCGGAGCACACGACCACCGACTCCACGCGCATCTGGGAGACCAAGCCCGACCAGGGCGACAAGGCCATGGACTGGTCGCACGTGTACGTCTTCACCGGGCGGTCGGCGCGGGAGCTGGCCGACGCCGGCGTGCACCCCGGCACCCGGGTCTGCGTGCACGCCGACAAGCGCGGGCTCACCCGCTTCGGCGACCACCTCGGCTCCTCCTTCGTCGACGACCGGGCAGCGCTGACCGCGCTGGTCGGGACGGCCCGCCTGCTGCGCGGGCGCCCGCACGCCGACACCTACCTGCTCGCCACCACCAGCGAGGAGATGGGCGGCATCGGTGCCGGCTGGGCGAGCCGCACGCTGCCCGGCGAGCTGACGATCGCCCTCGACGTCGGTCCGGCCGAGCCCGAGTACCAGGTGACCGTCGACGGCGGGCCGGTGGTCGCCTACGCCGACGACGCCGTCGTCTACGACCGCCCGGTCGCCGACGCGCTGGTGGACGTCGGCCGCGAGCTCGGCCTGGACCCGCAGACGGCGGTCTGGCAGTCCTCCGACTCCGACGCCTCCCGGGCCGAGGCCACGGGCCAGACGGCGCGCGCGGCGCTGGTCAGCCTGCCGACGCTGAGCACCCACGGGTACGAGGTGCTGCACTCCGGCACGGTCGACCGCACCGCCCGGCTGCTCGCCGCCTTCCTCGCCCGCCCGCTGCCCCCGGTCGGCTGACGGTCAGCCGGCCACGCGGCGGATCCGCACCGGCCCGCGGGCGGTGGCGACGTCGACCACCGCGCCGCGCTGGGTCACCTCGACCTCGCCGCGGGCGGCGAGCCGGCCGGCCACCTCCCGGGCCTCCGGCACCAAGCCGCGCCAGCCGTCCGGATCGACGGCGCGGGCGGCCTCCGACGGGCAGATCGTCGCCCCGGGCGCGCGGGCCTCGAGCAGCGCGCCGATCGCGCGCTCCAGGGCCGCCGTCGTGTCCCCGGCCGTTCCCTCCACTCCTCCACTGTGCGCCGTTTCCGCAGGTCGCGCCCGCGGGTAGACCCTCGGCCATGGCCAAGGACACCCCCGTGGGGACGTTCGGCAAGGGCAAGCGCGGGATCAGCACGCTCGGCTGGGCGGTGCGCGGCGCGGCCGCCGGGGCCGCGGGCACCACCGCGCTCAACGCCGTCACCTACCTGGACATGACCGTCCGCGGGCGCGGCACCAGCTCGACGCCGGAGCAGACGGTGGAGGCGCTGGCGCGGAAGGCGCACGTGCCGATCCCGGGCGACGAGGAGCACCGGTCGAACCGGATCGCCGGACTCGGGCCGATGACCGGGCTGGTCGCGGGCATCGGCGTGGGCGTCGTCGTCGGGCTGCTGCGCGCCTCCGGCTTCCGGTCCCAGCCGCTGGTGGGCACGCTGCTGACCACGCTCGGCGTGCTCGTCGCCTCGAACGGGCCGATGACCGTGCTGGGCGTCACCGACCCGCGCACCTGGTCGGTCACCGACTGGGTCAGCGACGTCGTGCCGCACCTGGCCTACGGCGCCGTCGTCAAGACGACGATGGACGCCTTCGACCGTCCCTGACGGAGGACCACCCTTCCCCCCACGCCTCGCACGCTCGGCGCGGGCCCCTGGAGGGTGGCCGTTCCATCAACTCACCGTCCAGCCGCGCTCGTCGACGCCGCCGGGCACGGGCGCGGCGGGGTCGTAGGGCGTGCGCGTGAAGACGAACGTGCCGACGTCGAGGTGGTCGGCCGCGATCGTCAGCGTCTCGCCGGCGTAGTAGCCGTCCAGGCCGACCCACGTGCCGTCGTCGCGGCGGCGGAACCGGCTGGCCCGCCCGCTGCGGCCCGGCAGCGGCCCGAGGTGCAGCAGCCCGCCGGCCACCGCGCGCAGTGCCAGCGGCGCCGGGCCCCAGTACCAGATGCCCAGCTGCTCCAGCGGCACCGGCGGCTCGGCCGGGCGCCAGGCGTCGACGACGCGCGGCTCGGCGGCGCGCAGGTCGGCGAGCAGGCCCGGGACGAGCGCGGAGTCCAGCCCGCTGGTGGTGTTGGCCAGCGACACCCCGCCGGTGCCCTCCTCGCGGTCGACGAACACGCCGGCGAGGAAGCCCGGCATCGAGCCGCCGTGCCCGGTGAGCGTCCGCCCGTCGACGCGCAGCACCTGCAGCCCCAGCCCGTAGGACGACCAGGACGGCGAGGACGGGTCGACGCCGGCCGGCACCGCCATCTCCTCGAGGGTGGCGGGCGACAGCACGTCGCCGGTGTCGCCGAGCAGGAAGGCGGCGAAGCGGGCGAGGTCGGCCAGGGTGGCCCACAGCTGCCCGGCGGCGGCCATCACGCCGGCGTGGTGCTCGGGCTCGGGCAGCGCGACGTCGGCCCACGGGTGCACCGCCCGGCCCTGCGCGGCACGGCCGGAGGGGCGCGGCGTCGTCCGGGTCATGCCGAGCGGGGCCAGCACCTCGGCGGTGACGACGTCGTCCCAGGAGCGACCGCGCGCCCGCGCGACCAGCTCGCCGAGCAGGCCGAAGCCGAGGTTGGAGTAGTGGAAGCGCCGGGCCTCCCCGAGGACGACGTCGCCGCCGTCGAGGGCGAGCTCCTCCAGTGAGCCGCCGGGCACCCGCTCCCACCAGCCGCCGGGGCTCTCGGCCGAGGCGCCGGCCAGGTGCGACAGCAGCTGCCCCACCGACCGGTCGCCGAAGGGCGTGCCGGGCACGTGGTCCTCGAGCGGGTCGTCGAGGCCGAGCCGGCCCTCGTCGCGCAGCCGCAGGACGGCGACGGCGGTGACGGTCTTGCTGATCGAGCCGAGCCGGTACTGGACGTCGGTGTGCGGCTCGGCGACGTCGCCGCGGCCGGCCGACCACGCCAGGCCGCCGTCCCGGACGACACCCGCCACCAGGCTCGGTGCCCGGCCGTCGCGCTGCGCGCGTGCGGTGCGGGCGAGCAGGGTGCGGGCGGTGGCGGGCAGCACGGGCTCGGGCATGCCCGGAACCGTAGGTCAGGCGCGGGCGGGGACCGCCAGCCGCCCGGTGCGCACGGCCCAGCGCTCGAAGACCACGGTGGCCAGCGGCGGGATCGACGCGACGAGCGCGAGCAGCGCCGTCCAGCGCGACCAGCGCAGCACGCGGGCGGCGACCAGCGTGACGAGGACGTAGGCGACGAACACCGCGCCGTGGACCGGCCCGAAGACCTGCACGCCCACCTCGGAGGTCTCGGGCACGTACTTCACGTACATCCCGGCCAGCAGGCCCACCCAGGACAGCGCCTCGGCGACGGCGACGACGCGGAAGGCGAGGGCGACGGTGCGGGGGTTCATCGGTGCGGTCCTCGGGTCCGGGGGCGGGTCGGTTCCGGAGGGTCCAACGCGGCGGGGCGCCCGGGTGTCCCGGACGGGGGTGTGACCTGGGTGGCAGGGTCGGGCCCGTGCGGGGTCTGGCGCGGCGCGAGTTCTGCCTCGTGCTGCTGCGCCGGATGGCCGACCTGCGGCCCGACCTCGTCGCCGCCGCCCTGCCGCGGCTCGGGGCCACCCGCGCGGAGGCGCACGCGGCGCACACCCGGTGGCAGGCGCTGCACCACGCGCCGCGGGCGCCGCGCGGACTGGCGCTGCGGGCCGCCGTCCTCGGGCCCGCGGAGCGCGTCGAGGTGCGCCCGTTCGGCGACCTGGAGCTCGACGTGCGGCACTGGCCACTGCCGCTGTGGCCGCACCTGCGCTGGGAGGTGGTGTCCACCGTCGAGGGCGCGGTGCTGCACGAGCACCTGGTGCGCGCGCCGGACTCCCCGGTGCCGCCTGCGGCCGACGGGCGGCTCCGGGTGTGGGAGCACGTGGTCGCCGACGTCAGCGGCCTGCCCGGCGCGGAGGAGGCCGACCCGCAGGTGGTCACCCGCTGGGAGGTGCGGCTGCCCTCCGGCGACACCGCGGCCTTCGTGTGGGGGCTGCTGCAGGTCGTCAGGAGGCAGCGGCCGTAGGCCTCGGGTCGGGACGGCCACCCCTCAGGGGCCCGCGCCGAGCCTGCGAGGCGTGGGGGGAGGGGTGGTCCTTCACCCGATGCGGCGGGCGCCGGCGTAGCCGCCCATCGAGTCGACGCTCGCGACCTTGACGACGTCGCCCGACGTGGGCGCGTGCACCATCTGGCCGTTGCCGATGTAGATGCCCACGTGGCTGACCGGGCTGTAGAAGAAGACCAGGTCGCCGGGCTGCAGGTTGGCGCGGGAGACCGCGGTGCCCATCTGCGACTGCATGCGGCTGGAGTGGGGGAGGCTGATGCCGGCGGCGCGGAAGGCGTACTGCGTCAGGCCGGAGCAGTCGAAGGAGCCCGGGCCGCCGGCCGCCCACACGTAGGGCTTGCCGCGCTGGGCCATGGCGGTGGCGACGACGGTGCCGGCGACGCCGCTGGCCGGCGCCGCGGCCGGGGCGGCGGAGGACCCCGAGGAGGACGGGGCGGTAGAGGAGGCCGGCGCCTCCTCGCGCTCCTCGTCGCGGCTGGCGCGCTGCTCCTCGGCGGCGTGCGCGGCCGCGGCGGCCTCGAGGGCGGCGCGCTGCTCCTCGGCGGTGAGCCGGGCGAAGTCGGCCTGGTAGTCGGCGATCTGGCTCTCGAGGTCGGCCTGCTGGGCGGCGACGGCGTCGTACTGCCGCTGCGCCTCGGCGGCGTGCTCGGCGGCGGCGGTCTGCGCGGCGGTGGCGGCCTCGGTGGCGGCCGCGGCCTGGCCGAGCAGCTCGCCCTGGTAGCCGGCGACGCCCTGCAGCAGCGTGACGCGGTTGACGAACTCGTCGGCGTCGGCGCTGGTCATGAGCGCCTGGAGCGGGCCCATGCTGTCGCCGGTGTAGGCCGAGCGGGCGATGCCGACCACCTGCTGGCGGGCGGCGTCGACGGCGGCCTGCGCCTGGACGAGGGTGGCGGCGGCGGCCTCGGCGGCGGCCTGCTGGGCGCTGAGCACCTCGCGCGCCTCGTTGAACTGCTCGGTGACGACCTCGAGCTCGTGGCCGCGGGCGGCGACCAGCTGGGCGGCCTCGGCGGCGGTGGCGGGCTCCTCGGCCTGCGCGGGGACCGCACCCAGGCCCAGCCCGATGCCCAGGGCGCCGGTGAGGGCGAGGACGGCGCGGCGGCAGCGGGAGCGGCCGGTCGCGGGCATGCCGGGGACAGACGTGCGCAGGGACGCCACGCGCCAGTTCTCCTCTTCCCAGGCCGCCTACCGGGTTAGCTGACGGGTTCGGACGTGGACTCGCCCGGCGCGTGCGGGCACGCGCTACACCCCAGGACTGCGGTGGGTCCCCGGCCCGGCCTCCCCGGAGGGCGACCGGCTCGACGGCGTCCTCGGGGTGTCACCCAGGTTGGTGACGGAGCGCCCCGTTGGACGTACTGAGAGTAGGGGCCGTGACCGCGCCGTGACAACGGTTTCTTGTAATTACATGGCTCACCCCCGCGTGTCCCCGGCGCCAGGACGCCGGACCCCGCCGGTTTGGGACGGCCCCGGGACGTGTAGGAGTCTGCTCATGTCCTCCTCCACCCGGATGCGCCTCGCCCGCCCGCTCGTCGTGCTGGCCCTCCTCGGCTCCCTGACGGCCTGCGGCGACAACACCGACTTCACCCGCGGGCCGACGAACTGCGACTCCAGCGGGGAGAACGCCAGCAACGAGAACGACGCCAGCTGCCAGGAGACCGGGGTCAACCCGGGCAACGACGCGCCCACCACCGACGACACCTCCGACGACTGATCGTCTCCCCGAGGGGCGCGCGGACGCGGCGGCTGGTGGCGTGACCCGGTGAGCCCGGGACGGACGTGGACGGCGGCCCGGCTGCGCGCGGAGTCGCGGGGACTGCTCGGCAGGGCCCGTCGGCTGCTGCTCGGCCGCGACCTCGCGCTGATCGCCGCCGGGCTGACGTTCTACGCGGGCATCGCGGTGGTGCCGCTGCTGCTCGTGGCGGTGCGGCTCACCGCCCTGGTCACCTCGCCGGAGGAGGTGCGCGCGCTCAGCGCCCGGCTGGCCGAGCTGCTGCCCACCCCGCTGGGGGCGCCGGAGGCGGTGGAGCGCCTGGTCGCGGCCGGGGTCCGGGTGGACCTGCTCGGCTTCGTCCTGGCCCTGCTGCCGCTGTCGCTGTACGGGGAGGGCCTGCGGCGGGCGCTCCTGCGGTTCAGCCAGCGACGGGAGAACCTCACCGCCTGGCGGGGGCGGCTCTCGGCGCTGCCGCTGGTCGTCGTCACCCCGCTGCTGCTGTACCCGCTGCTGCTCGCCGCCCGGGTCATGGCCGACCTGGCCCGGGAGGACGGCGTCGGGCCGGCGCTCGGCCGGTTCTTCGTCGGCTACTACACGGTCCTGTTCGTGCTCACCGTGCCGCTGCTGTGGGGCTTCGGCGTGGTGGCCGGCGGCCGGCACCGCCGGGGCGCCCTGGTCGGCGGCGCGCTGTTCACCGCGGCCTGCCTGTCGGGGTTCCTGCAGGGCTTCGTGCTGTTCCTGTCGCTGCCGCTGGACCTCGGCGCGCCGTTCGGCGGCCTGGACGCGGTCGGCGCCGTGGTCGCCATCGGCCTGTGGCTGTTCATGCTGCACCTGGTGCTGCTCAGCGGCTGGCTGCTCACCCAGGCGCTCGACGAGCGGCTCGGTCAGCCCGCGGGCTGGCCGGGCCACCCGCCGCCGGCACCGGGCCAGCCGCCCTCGGGCGCGGGGGCGCCGGGCGCCGGCGGGCCGGGGGCTGGTTCCCCGGGCGGCGGGCCGGGTGCGGGTTCCTCGGGAGCGGGGGCCGGCCCGCCGGGCCCGGGCGCGCCGGGGCCGGGCGCCGGCGCCGGGTCCGCGGGCGGCGGCTCGGGCTCGGGCGCGGGCTCCACGTAGTCGCTGCCGTTGCTCACCAGGATCGACACGACCTGGCCGGGCACCGCGCGGCCGCCCCGCGGCGGGCTGGTGCCGAGCAGCGTCCCCGGCGCCTCGTCGCTGTCGACCCGCACGGTCCTCGGCTCGAAGCCGGCGTCGGTGAGCGCCCGCTCGCACGCGCGGACGCTCGAGCAGCCGGGCACCGGGCGGGTGTTGCCGTTCATGACCGTCTCGTCGGCGGGCGGGAAGTCGCTGCTGCCGCGGGCGGTGAGGATCGGCTCCATCGCGTCGCGCCAGATGGTGGCGCCCTTGCCGCCACCGAAGCCGCCGACGTCCTCGTTGCGCTTCGGGTTGAGCACCATGACGCTCGCGGTGATCTCGGGCGTGTAGCCGACGAAGGCGACCGAGTAGTTGTCCTGCGAGGTGCCGGTCTTGCCGGCGATCTGGTGCCCGCGGACGTAGGCGCGCGACCCGGTCTGACCCGGGTTCCCCGGCTCCACGTCCTTGCGGAGCATCTGGTTCATCGTGTTCGCGACGCCGGGCGGGATCGCCTCGGGCGTGCACCGGTCCCCCACCGCGAGCGGCTCGGCGGCGGGGGCGGCGGCCGGCGCCCCCGCGGGGGCCCCCTCGCCGGGCACCCGGACGCCCACCCCCTCGGTGGCCCCGGCGGCCCCCGACGCGTAGAGG